>NZ_JAWLRY010000014.1:0-63016 GCF_033142325.1 Rhodococcus sp. IEGM 1370
CGAAACGCTCCACTACTCTGGCCTCGGCACCGAGGATCAGCCCCAACTGGAGGCGGCACAAAACCTAGGGTGATTCATGATGCCATCGCCGTCATCGAGTGGGGAACAGAGGAAACAGCGGAGTGGATCGAGGACGTGAACCCGATCCAGTTACTTCCTGGCCAAACGATCTTGCCGACGCCCCGCGACCCAGAAGAACTGGAACCGCTACCGAACGGCGTCGACGCGATCCTTGAGAGCGTTGCGGCTTGGGCGGCAGGGTACGACTCCGGGCTCAAATGGAACGAGAAAGACAAGCTGAAGGCCGACATGATGAACCGCCCCGATCGCTGGCTGCCCATCACCGTCGAGCGAGTGCGTGCCAGGTGCCGCGCTCTCGGCATGCGCGCGGACGATGTCGATACGATCGCCGGCTTCCTTCAGCGCCGCAAAGAAGGAGGTCGCTTCAACGTGCGGACCTCCTATCGCACGTTTCAGTTCAACTAGTCCACCCGCTCGGTCAGCTCCCAAGTGCAGGCATGAGTGCAGCATCATCAGGTCGTTGACGGGCGACTTCGGTCCCGAGCGCGCATGTCCGTCAACCAATACCGACGATGCGAAAACTGTAGTTCCAATGGGTTGGGCGATGTGGGCACTGCAGTCGGATCCCGGAGCGCGAGGACTGTGAACAGCCACATCCTCAACCTCAACCCGTGACAACAAATCTCGCCCCACCCGGGATCTGCAACCCCACTGCATCCCCGACCCGTACCGCAGATCCCGCCGCCAACTCCACTTTCACTATCGCCGACCCCACCGTCACGTCGGCAATACTGCGAAATCCGGTAGGCCTCAAACTCGAAACAACCCCACGAATCCCGTTGTTATCCAAATTGATCAGCTCATGTCGCAACAACAACACAGCAGGTCCGGAAGGCACATTTACACCCTCGACCTCCAGCTCCCCGAGCTCGGAGCGATGCACCCCAACCCCGTCCCACTGCCCCTCGATTTCGTTGATCCCGCCCATCAGTCGCGAGACCGCCAGGGTGCTCGGACTCGTGTAGGCAGTCGCGATATCGGAGTGATGCTCCAGTCGGCCGTCGATGAGTACTGCGACCGAATCGGCCAGCACCGCCGCTTCCTGCTGATCGTGGGTGACGAGCAGCAGGGTCTGATCCAACGTCGAGCGTAATTCCCGGACGAGGTCGTGCATTTCGGTGCGCAACACCGGGTCGAGCGCACTGAAGGGCTCGTCCAACAACAACACTCGCGGTGAACCGGCGAGCGAACGCGCCAACGCCACCCGCTGGGCCTGCCCACCCGATACCTCGGACACCGCACGATCTCCAATGTCGCCCAGATGCACCAGGTCGAGGTACTCCCGGGCCCGCTCGCGCGACCGCTTGCGACTCTCCCCGGCAGCGCGGTAGGCGAAGCCGATGTTGTCGAGTACCGACATGTGCGGGAACAACATCGGTCGCTGGAACACCATCCCGACTCCGCGGTTCTCGGCCGCAACGTCGTTCACCTCGCGACCGTCGATGCGCACCGTGCCGGCGGTGGGTGAATCCAGTCCCGCGATGAGCCGTAGCGCCGTGCTCTTGCCCGAACCCGACGGCCCGAGAATGGCCGTGCACGACCCCGGCGGCACAGTGAGGTCCAACGAATCCAGAGCCGCAACCGATTGACCGGCATGGACTTTTGTGAGTCCGTGAACGGACAGTTCGACGCTCATCGTGCACTCCTACGCCGCAGTCGAGCGAGCATGAGCACCAACAACAACGGCGGCACCACGGCGGCGACCGACAGCGCAGCCACCACCGAATCGTTGCCGGTCCCAGCGGCGAACGAGGCGACGAGAATGGGCACGGTGACCAGTCTGCCTCCACCGATCAACAAGGTGATCACGTAGTCGCTCCACGCCACGAGAAACGCAAGCAACGCCGCCCCCGCCAACGCCGGAGCCAGTAGGGGAATGCGAATCCGCCGCAACACCATGGCACTCGACGCGCCGAGTGTCCGAGCCTCCTCCTCGTAGCCGATGTCGTACGCGCCGAACGCCACTCGCATCAGGTACGTCGTATACGGAATGGCCGCAACGGTCAGCAACGCGATCACCGCCACCGTGCTCGGAATGCGCGAGCGCAACACCAGCACATCGAGTCCCAACGCGACGGCAAACGGGGGCAGAGCCAGCGGAGCGAAAAGAACTCCGGCCACCAAAGCGGGAAAGCGCACGGTACCGTTCACCAGCGCGCGAGCAGCCAACGCGCCCAGGGGCGTTGCGATGGCGGCGACGGCCAGAGCGAGCATGGTCGATCGCACGAACGCATCGACGCCCCCGGCATCGAGGGCACTGCGGACGCCGTCGAATCCCCATTCCTGCGGAACCGATCCGGGAAACGACCAGCGATTGCTGATGGCCCACAAGACAACCGGAATCAGCGGAAGCAGGAACCACAGGACCAACACGGCCCGGCCGAACGCTGGAAAGACCCGAGTCATTTCCACGCTGCCGATCTGCGCAGATAGTGCAGGGCCATCGCGGCCACGACCACCGTCAGCGCGGTAGCGATCGTCGCGGCAGCTGCTGCCTGTGGACGCGTCTGAAGATCGATCGAGGTGAACAGTCGAATTGCCATCACCGACAACGGCTCCGGATACGGTCGGCCCAGAATACGGGCCACCTCGTAGGAACCGACGGTGTAGGCGAACGCGATGGCCGCCGACGCGATCAGTGCGGGCCGGGCCAACGGCAGCGTGACCAATCGGAGCCGAGCCCACCGGCCGGCGCCCAAAGTCGCCGCCGTCTCGTCGAATGCGGCGACTCGGGTGGCGAGAGTCCCGGCCACGACGACGGCCACGAAAGCCGATTCCTTCCAGGCGTATTCGGCGACGACGGCAATCCACCAGCGCCCGCCGACCAACTCCGGCCAGCCACCCTGGGTCAGGCCGAGAATACGGGGCAGCATCCCCGAATCTGCCAGCAACAATGCCATCGCGGCCGCCCCGATCAGGTGCGGCACCGTGACCGTCAATCCGGCGGCGACGAGCACACTGCGCTTACCGGATAGGGCAGTCAGCGCCGCGGCAAGCCCGATCACCGTGGCCAACGCCGTCGAGACGATGGCAATCGACAGCGTCAGCACCACCGAGCGCCACAGATCACCGCCCAGAGCGGAGTATGCGTCGACCGATAGTGCGGGGGTTCCGACCAACGGCATCAGCCCCAGGCTCTGCAGCACCACGGTTCCGAGACCGCCGCCGACGACGAGAACTACCAGCACGACGGCAGGCAGTACCGCCGCCGTGCCGCGAAAGCTCTTCGTGGACGCGCTCACTGACCGGCGAGCACGCTTCGACGCCAACCCTCGTCGACCGGCGAGACCCAGTCCGCCGAGAGTTCGGGATGCGCGTTTTCCGACAGCTCCTCGTAGGAGGGCAGAACCGTCGAACTCAGCAACGCCTCGAACCGGGAGCGGGCGTCATCGGGCAATCGGTCGATATCGAGCACGGTGAACTGCCCCCACACGTCCGGCGTCGCCTTCTCGAGTTGTTGCTCGGGCGACAACGCGAGATTGGCAACCACCTGCGCCGCGGCCGACTTCCCCGACGTCGACGGAATGGCAAGGAAACTCGCATTCCCGACGGTTCCCTCGTCGAGAGTCAGGACGCGGGTCTCCGGCGGGAAGGTGCCGTCGGCGACGAGTTTCGGGAGGGTCGCGGGGCCGTACGTCATCGTCATGTCGACCTGGCCACCTGCGTAGAGAGCGTCGAGCTCGGAGGAGGACTGCGGATACGTCGTTCCTCCGCGCCACAGCGATGGGGCGAGCTCGTTCAACTGATCGAACAATGCCGGGGCGAGTCGGTCGTAGGAGTCCTGATCGAATTGAGCGGGAACCTCGTCGACGCCGCCGGAGGCGTTGATCAACGCCTCACGTACGAACACCGAGCCGGTGAAGTCCGGGGGAGCGGGGTAGGTGAAGCGGCCCGGGTTCGCGCGAGCCCAGTCGAGCACGCCGTCGAATGTCGTCGGCGGATCGGGGATGGCTGCCGCGTTGTAGACCAGTGTGAATTGAGCTTTGTGCCAGGGTGATTCGCAGTTCTCGACTGGAGTGCCGAAGTCGTCGAGCAACAGCGGATCCTCGGGGTCGGTCAATTCCATGTTCGGCAGATTCTGCGTCCAGCCGCACAGCCACGCGCCTGCCTGTTTACCGGTGCCGAAGTTCGCGCCGTTGACCCACACCAGATCCACTTCGCCGTCGGTGACCCCGGCCTGCCGCTCGGACAGGATGCGGTTGACGGCGTCGGTCGTCGATTCCACCGGCACGCGGCGAAGCGTGACACCCTCCGCAGCGGCCGCGGGGGTGAGCACGTCGTCGACGTAGGCATTGCCCTGCTCGTCGCCGCCGTACATCCACAGCGAGACGGTCTGCCCCTGCGCCTGCTGTTCGATCTCGCTCCACGACTGCGCCTCGGCAATCGGTGCTTCCGAATCCGGCGCAGCACAGGAGGTCAGCAGCAGCCCTGCGCTCGCCGCAATCGTCACTGCGCACCGTACTGAACGAATCACCGTGGGCCCTCCAGATCAACCGAAGCAGCCGTCGTCGACGCTGCCCTCACCACCGTAATCGGTCGAATGAGACAACCGCTGAACACGCGGGCACACGGGTCTTGTGCACAATGGATCCTGACCGCCGGACGAGAGGCACATACCGTGACGCAGGACCGCCCGACGCGTAGTCGCCGCGGCACCACCCTGAAATTGCTCGCGGCTGCCGTGGTCGTCATCGCTCTGGTGATCGTGCTCGGCACCGTCGACCTACCCGATCCGTCGTTCATCCGTGACCGAGTGGCATCGGCCGGGCCGTGGGGCATCGCGCTGTTCGTGGTGCTCTATGCCGTCCTGTCGGCTACTCCGTTCCCCGCCAGCACGTTGACCATCGCGTCGGGCCTGCTGTTCGGGTTGGCGGTGGGCGCAACCGTCGTGGTGTTCGCCGCCACGATGGGGGCGTATCTCGGGTACTGGGGAGCGCGGGCGCTGGGACGCGGCCAGGTGGCCCGCACCGAATGGGACAGGCTCCGCCGACTCGACGCCATGCTCGGACGACGCGGATTGCTGTCGGTGCTGCTCGTGCGTCTGGTGCCGCTGCCGTTCTCCTTGGTCAACTACGCGGCCGGAGTCAGTGCGGTGGGTCAACGTGATTACGTGGTGGGGACGATGGTCGGCATCGTGCCGGCGACCGTCGCCTACACCGCGCTCGGGGCCTACGGAACGTCTCCATTCTCGTGGCCGTTCGCCATCGCATTGCTCGCGGTGCTGGCGATCGCGGCGGGTTCGGCGCTGTTGGCCCGACGTCTCGGTTTGACCGGCGCTGCCGAATGATCGACAGCTATCTGCGCCGCCACCTCGAAGGCCCGCTCGATCGCTGTGCCCGGGCCCTCGACCGCCCCGCGATCACACCCGACCGCATCACCGCCGCCGGACTGGTGCTCGGTCTCGGTAGTGCACTGGCGGCCGGGCTGCAGTTCTGGATCCTCGCCTTGGTGTTGTGGATCGTCTCCCGCATCGCCGACGGCCTGGACGGGCCACTTGCGCGTAGGCGTTCCAATACGGCTGGTGCGGGCGGATTCTTCGACATCACCGCCGACTTCGTGGTGTACGGCACCACGGTGGTGGGCGTCGCGGTCGGTGCCTCGGCCGGATACGACGCCCCCTGGTGGCCGTTCTTGCTGGTGCTGTTGGCGTACTACATCAACGGCACCGCGTTCCTGGCGTTCTCCTCGATCGCCGAGCGCACCGGTCGTACCATCGACGACGGTCGATCGCTGTCGTTCCTGGGCGGATTGGCCGAGGGTGCCGAAACCATTGCGGTGCACAGTCTCTGGCTACTGCTGCCCGGTATCTCGTGGCAGATCGCGGTGGTCTGGGCGGCGGTGGTCGCGGTGAGCTCCACCCAGCGAATCATCGCTGGGTATCGCGCGCTCTCCTGATCCACGTGCCGCGCACTTTCGCCAGTGCGGCCGTTGCTCGGGAAATCACCGGAGAACCCAGCTGCGCCTTCACGTCTGCGATCGCCGCGTTCCACGGCCCGTCGTTGTACGTCGGATACGGGTGCGTTGCCCCGGCGAGGTCGCGGGTACGCAGCCCCTGCTCGATGGCGATGATCAGCTCCCCGATCGTCTCGCCCGCTCGCGGTCCCACCACACACGCCCCGACGATGCGACGCTTGGCATCGAGCACCAGCGTCGTCGATCCGTTCGTAGCTTTCTCGGTGACGGCGCGATCGACGTGGTGATGGTCCAGAATTTGCAGCCGTAGTCCGCGACTGCGAGCGGTGCGCACATCGATTCCCGCCGAGGCGATCTCGGGATCGGTGAACGTCACCCGCGGAGTTCCCGTCGTACTCACTTTTCGGTTCAGACCGAGTGCCGCATTGCTCGCAGCCAGACTGCCGTGCACACCCGCAGTGTGCGTGAACTGAGGATGACCGGTGAGATCTCCGGCCGCCCAGATGCGAGGATTGGTGGTTCGCAGATGCTCGTCGACCTGCACGAATCCGTTGTCGTTCAGTTTCACACCGGCCGCGTCCAAGCCGAGCGACGCGGTTCTCGGAGTCCGTCCGGTGGCGATGAGCACTCGATCGAATGGGATCTCGACACCCGTATCGGTCACGGCCGAGCCGTCGGCGATGCGCACGACGGTGGTGCAGGTCAGCACGCGCACGCCCTCGTCGGTCAACGCCTGCGTCAGGATCGACGAGGCCTCAGGATGCTCGCGGGGAAGGATCGTGGCCGACCGTCCGACGAGGGTGACGTCCGATCCGAGACGCGAGAATGCCTGCGCCATTTCGCAACCCACCGTACCGGCACCGACTATGAGCAGTCGCTGCGGCAAGTCCTTCAGATCCCACAGGGTGTCGCTGGTCAGGTAGTCCACGTGCTCGATGCCGTCGATCGCCGGCACCGTGGGATGCGCGCCGGTGGTCACGATTGCCTGACCGAAATGCAGTATCCGCGTTCCGACTTTCACCGTGTTCGCACCCGTGAAAACGGCGTCGCCACTGATCACGTCCACCCCGGCTTCGGTGAGTGCCTCCGGCGAATCGATCGGCGCGATCTCGGCGATCGAGCCGTGTACGTGCTGCATAACGCGTGCGAAATCCACAATCGGTGGCTGGGTGACGATGCCGAAGCGGGACGCGGATCGAACCGTCTGTGCCGCCGAGGCCGCCGCGAGCAATGCCTTGGACGGAACGCATCCGGTCCAGAGGCAATCGCCGCCGGTGCGTTCGCGCTCGATCAGCACGACGCGAACGCCGAAGCCAGCTGCGGTCTTCGCCGCCACGATGCCGGCGGTGCCGCCGCCCACCACGACCACGTCGGCACGGTTCTCGGGCACACTCGAAGACGAACGACGGATTCCCATACTTCCCACTATGCCCGCGCCCTGGAGAGACCCGACATGAGACGACCGACGAAATACACGATGTCGGCCCGCCTGTACGACGTGATCTCCTTCGAATGGCCGGTGTATCGCGCCGGACGGGAGGCGGCGTTCGAGCTACTGAATCTGCCTGCGGGAAGCCATGTTCTGGACCTCGGCTGCGGGACGGGGCTGAACTTCGCCGGGCTGCAGCGGATGATCGGCCCGACCGGCTCGATCACCGGAGTCGACGCGAGCTCACAGATGCTCGAACAGGCCAGGCGGCGAGCCGACCGAGCCGGCTGGGACAACGTCACGCTGGGCGCCGCCGACGCCACGGCCCTCACCAGCGCGGATCTGGGCGAGGCTGAGTTCGATGCTGCGCTGAGTACGTATGCGCTCTCGCTGATGACGCCGTGGCAGGCGGCTCTCGACTCGATGATCGCGCACACTCGCGAGGGCGGTGCCGTGGCCGTCGTCGATATGCAGCGACCCGTCGGACGGGCGGCGGTGTGGACCCCGCTGGCGAAGCTTGCCTGCCGACTCGGAGGGTCAGACATCGAGGCACATCCGTGGACCGCGATGACGCCACTGCTGCGCGATCTGTCGACTCGCGCCGTCCGCGGCGGCCACATCCAGGTCCGCGTCGGGACAGTCGGCTTTCGGCCGGCAGCGCCGATTTCATGAACCACGCTCTCCTCCGTTACGACCAGGCGACACTTCCCGGTGAGTTTCCGCTCCGACCGAGTTCCTTATTGCCGTAAGCACTCTGTCGGACCGCACGAACACCGTCGGTCCCGGCAGCCGCACCGGCTTCCTCGCACAGAGCATCCATCGAACCAGGAGGAATTATGGGCCTCATCACATTGGAGCTTTTTGCAACCCTCGACCTCGTCGCGCAATCACCCGGAAGCCCCGAGGAAGATCCCGAGAACTTCCCCTTCGGTGGTTGGCAGGCTCCTCTGCTCGACGAGGTCTCCGGAGCGCAGGTCGACGCCGCATACGAGGGCACGGATGCGCTCCTGCTCGGCCGACGCACCTACGACATCTTCGCCGCCTACTGGCCGAACCAAAAAGGCTCGTTCGCAACGCTGTTCAACGCCATACCGAAATACGTGGCCTCGCGCGGCACACCCGATCTGCGGTGGGACGGTTCGACTCAACTCGGACCGAACCTGGTCGATGCGGTGCGTGAAATCCGAGATCGACACGACCACATCAAAGTGGTCGGAAGCCTCGATCTGGTGCAGACCCTGTTGCGCGAGAAGCTTTTCGACCGCCTCGATCTGTGGGTGCATCCCATCCTGCTCGGAGTGGGAAAGAGAGTGTTCGCCGACGGCACCGTGCCCAGCAATCTGACGTTGCTCGAGCCATCGGCCGTCGACGGCAAAGGCACCGTCTACCTGCGGTACGCCCTCGACGCGGGAACCCCGGAAGTCGGGAACATGGACGACGTCCTGGGCGACTAGTTCTGCGGGAACTCACTTCTTCTGGCGTCGGCTACCTCCGTGCCAGTCCTGTTGCACGCCCGCTTCGTCTTCCTGCACGCCGAGGGCCTTCAGCTGTGGAAGCTCACGCAGACTGCGCTTCATCTCGGCGAATCCGGGGAAGCGAGCGAGTCCGATCACGTTGTCCCACAGCGGTACTGCCTCCTCGTCGCTGGGCAGACGGCTGATCACCGGCCCGAAGAACGCGACGCCGTCCGGCGGCTCGAAGGCGATGATCGGGGTTCCGACGTCCTTGCCGGTGAGCGAGAGAGCATGATCGGTTTCGGCTCGGATCTCCTCGTCGAGAGACGAATCATCCAGTGCTGCCGTGTGATGGGTGGGCAGTCCGAGTTTCTCGAGGATCGGCCCCAGGAATTCTGCGGTTCCTCGATGGCCGTGGCTCGTGGCGTCGTCGGGCACCACCTCGGTGTCGAAGATGTGGGTGCCGAGGGCCTCGTACAGTGGCCCGATTGCGTCCGACCCGTGCTCACGACGAATAGCGGCAGCGGCCCGCAACAGTCGCAGACCCGCGGTGTGGCCGGCCTCGTACTCGGGTGGAAAGTGCGCGTCGTAGTCGATGTGCGAGTTGAGCAGCCGCAGCGAGATGAACCGCCAGTCGACGGTGTAGTCGCGCTGGGCCTGGACCTTGCGAACCCATTTGCTGGTCATCCAGGCAAACGGGCACACCGGATCGAAATAGAACTCGATATCTGTCATCAGGGGTCTCCTTATGGGGCGTAGGTATTCAGTGTTCACCCAACAGTGCCGAACGTTGTTCGGTGACGACGGCGCGGATGGCGTCGACCACCGCCGACACCTCCGGCCGTCGCAGGGTTTCGGTACGGGTGACGAGCCAGTAGGTCAGTTTCACCGCGATGGCGTCGGGCAGGACTCGTCGGAGGTCGGGGTGGCGGTCGGCCATGAAGCACGGCAACAGCCCGATGCCCGCGGATGCGCGGGTGGCCTCGACGTGGACGAAGACGTTGGTGGAGGTGACCGATTCGCGCATCGTCGGGGTGAAGTTGGGGGCCAGATCGAGATCGTCGACGTGCAGCATCGAATCGATGAAGTAGATGAACGGGTGTGCGGAGAGGTCGGCCGGCACCTGCGGAGTTCCGTGGTCCTCCAGATAGTCCTCGGATGCGTAGAGGCCGAGTAGATAGTCCCCGAGCCGGATGGCCTCGGCGCGATGCACTTGCGGTTGGCCGACGACGATCTCGATGTCCAGGCCCGATCGTTGCTGCGACGCGCGCCGGGTGACCGCCACGATTTCCACGGACACCCGCGGATGAGCGCGCTGCACCCGCGCCGCGGCCGGAGCCGCGATGTAGGCGCTGAATCCGTCGGTCGCCGAAATTCGTACGACGCCTTCCAACGCGCCGACATCGCTCGAGACGAGGGTGCGCAGCGCATCCTCGACGGCCTCCGCCGCGGCGAGTGCGCCGCGGCCAAGCTGTGTCAGTTCCCAGCCACCGGCACCACGGGTGAGAACCCGGCCGCCGAGCGTGTCCTCGAGTGCGGCGATGCGTCGGGAAATGGTCGTGTGGTTGATGCCCAGGTCGTCGGCGGCGGAGCTGTAGCGACCGGTACGACTGACAGCGAGCAGCACCAGCAGGTCGTCTGCACTGGGGATCTTCGCGCCACCGAGCGTCATGTGTGCAGTTTTGCAGATCCGACCTGCGTTCATGGCTCTTGCGCCCACAAACATCTGCACCAATACTCAGAGCAACCCGCAGTTGTGTGGTCCATCACATGCATGAACGTGACGTGCTGAGTAACACAGGAGAAAACATGAGCGTCGATCAGCCGCTGACAGAACGACCAGAACCGGATCCCGATGCCACGCCCACAGGCCTGAAGAAGGTCGTCGGGGCGTCGATGGCAGGCACCATCGTCGAGTGGTACGAGTTCTTCCTCTACGGCACCGCCGCAACGCTGGTGTTCAGCAAGATCTTCTTCGCTGCCGGAACCAGTGAGCTCGACGCGATCCTCGCGGCCTTCGTCACCTACGCCGTCGGCTTCGTCGCACGTCCGTTGGGCGGCATCGTCTTCGGCCACTACGGCGACAAGTACGGCCGAAAGAAGTTGCTGCAGTTCAGCCTCGTCCTCGTCGGCGGAGCCACGTTCCTCATGGGCTGCCTCCCGACCTTCGAGGCCATCGGCTACTGGGCACCGGGACTGCTGGTGACCCTGCGATTCATCCAGGGCTTCGCCGTCGGCGGCGAATGGGGCGGCGCGGTTCTCCTTGTCGCAGAACACAGCCCGAACAAGTCCCGCGGATTCTGGGCCAGCTGGCCGCAGGCAGGCGTCCCCGCAGGCAACCTGCTCGCCACGGTCGCGCTGCTCGTCCTGACGACCACACTGTCCGACGAAGCCTTCCTCAGCTGGGGCTGGCGCGTCGCGTTCTGGCTCTCCGCCGTCATCGTCTTCGTCGGCTACTACATCCGCACCAAGGTCTCCGACGCCCCGATCTTCCTCGAGGCTCACAAGCAGGCCGAGGTCATCAAGGCCGCGTCGTACGGCGTCTTCGAGGTCGTCAAGCGTTACCCGCGTGGCGTGTTCACCGCGATGGGACTGCGCTTCGGTGAGAACGTCATGTACTACCTCGTCGTCACCTTCTCCATCACGTACCTCTCGGTCGAGGTGGGTACCGACACCTCCACGATCCTGTGGTGGATGCTCATCGCCCACGCAATCCACTTCTGCACGATTCCGTTGGTGGGCAAGCTCGCCGACCGCGTCGGACGTCGCCCGGTCTACTTCGCCGGAGCCGTCACCGCAGCAACGTGGGGCTTCTTCGCCTTCCCGATGATGAACAGCGGCCACAACGTCGTCATCATGCTGGCCATCATCATCGGCCTGATGTTCCACGCCTTCATGTACGCCACGCAGCCGGCCATCATGGCCGAGATGTTCCCGACGCGGATGCGGTACTCCGGTGTATCCCTCGGCTACCAGGTCACCTCGATCGTCGCCGGTTCGCTGGCCCCGATCATCGCGGTCAAGCTGCTCGACATCTATGGCTCGTCCGTCCCGATCGCGGTGTACCTGGCCGTGGCCTGCGCGATCACCGTCGTGGCCGTCGTCGTCGCTCGGGAGACCAAGGGACTGGCGCTGGAAAGCATCGACATCGCCGACGCCAAGAACCTGGCCACCGAGGCCGAGCTGGCGAAGGCCGGTCTGCTCGACAAGACTGCACAGCGATGACCGACCTGAACGGACGCTCCGCCCTCGTCACCGGGGGAGCGTCCGGCATCGGGGCCGCGTGTGCACGCGAGCTCGCCGGTCGCGGTGCCCGCGTCACCGTCGCCGATGTGAACGACGTTGCCGCAAAGGAATTGGCGTCGGAGATCGGCGGAGACGTGTGGTCGGTGGATCTGCTCGACACCACCGCGTTGGACGACCTTCGGTTGGACGTCGACATCCTCGTCAACAATGCGGGCATCCAAACCGTCGCACCGATCGTCGACTTCGACCCGGGCGCGTTCCGGCGAATTCAGACTCTGATGGTCGAGGCTCCGTTCCTTTTGGTTCGAGCTGCGTTGCCGCACATGTACTCTCGCGGTTTCGGTCGAGTGGTGAACCTGTCCTCGGTGCACGGTCTACGTGCCTCGGAATTCAAGGTCGCCTACGTCACCGCGAAACATGCCCTCGAAGGACTGTCGAAAGTGACGGCCCTCGAAGGTGCCGCCCACGGTGTGACGAGCAACTGCGTCAACCCGGGATACGTGCGAACACCGCTGGTGGAAACACAGATCGCAGACCAGGCCAAGGCACACGGCATCCCCGAGAACGAGGTACTCGAGAAAGTTCTGCTGACCGAGGCCGCCATCAAACGACTCGTCGAACCGGCCGAAGTCGCCTCACTGGTGGGCTGGTTGACCTCCGAAAACGCCGGCATGGTGACTGGAGCGTCCTACACCATGGACGGTGGTTGGTCGGCTCGATAGTTCGGCCCCGCCCCGCGTCAATGGACCACTGCATACGTCTGGCCGCGTCAATGTGACATCGACGCGGAGACGTGAACTGGGTGGATGGACCACTGCATACGTCTGACCGGTGCAGTGGTCCATTGACGCGAACGGGGTGGGCGCGAACCGGAGCGGGCGGGTGAACAATCTCGTCTCGAGCAGCAAGAAGCCCCCGTGACATGTCACGGGGGCTTCTCTGGCGGAGGATAGGGGATTTGAACCCCTGAGGGCGTTAACCCAACCCGCGTTCCAGGCGAGCGCCATAGGCCACTAGGCGAATCCTCCGTGGGGGAGCTTACCCGGTTACCCCCACCATCTCCCAAATCGGGAGGCGCGAAGGGTGGTGATGTGATGTCGGACGGGAGGCGGCTACACTTCCTAACGGATCCCGCGCGGCGCGCATCCTGTGAACTCCCCCAGGGCCGGAAGGCAGCAAGGGTCAATGGGCTCTGCCGGGTGCGCGGGGTCCCCTTTATTTCAGTGACATCGACACTGTCCGGGGAACCCGTCACCGAGAGGCCGCTCCGCATGCCAGCGCAAACCCAGTTGGGTCTGATGAACCATGAGGAGCTTGCCTCCGAGCACGAGCGGCAGAGCGCGAAGTACACGCAGCTCAAAGCCGAGAAGCTCACTCTCGATCTCACTCGCGGCAAGCCGTCGCCCGAGCAGCTCGATCTCGCTGCTGACCTGCTGACGCTTCCGGGTTCGGATTACAAGGACGGCAACGGCACCGACTGCCGCAACTACGGCGGCCTTGCGGGCCTGCCGGAACTGCGTGCCATCTTCGGTGAACTGCTCGGCATCCCGGTGAAGAACTTGCTCGCCGGCAACAACGCCAGCCTCGAGATCATGCAGGATCTGGTGGTCTGGGCGCTGCTGCACGGGCTGCCCGATTCCCCTCGCGCCTGGTCGGCCGAGCCGAACGTTCGCTTCCTCTGCCCTTCGCCCGGCTACGACCGGCACTTCGCGATCACCGAGAGCTTCGGCATCGAGATGATCCCGGTTCCGATGGGACCCGACGGCCCGGACGTGCACGAGATCGCCAACCTGGTGGCGTCGGATCCGCAGATCAAGGGCATGTGGGTGGTGCCGAACTACGCGAACCCCACCGGTGCCGTCTACTCGGAGGACGTCGTTCGCGCGCTGGCCACCATGCCTGCGGCCGCACCCGATTTCCGATTGTTCTGGGACAACGCCTACGCGGTGCATCCACTGACGGAGGAATTCGCGCCGTCGTACGACGTGTTGGGCATGGCCGCCGAGGCCGGGTTCCCCAACCGCCCGTTCGTGTTCGCGTCGACCTCGAAGATCACGTTCGCCGGTGCGGGGGTCAGCTTCCTCGGCAGTTCCGAGGAGAACCTCGCCTGGTACCAGAAGCATTTCGGCAAGAAGAGCATCGGCCCGGACAAGTTGAACCAGCTGCGGCACCTGCGCTTCTTCGGTGATGCCGCAGGTGTGCGGGCCCACATGGCCAAGCATCGCGAGATCCTGGCCCCCAAGTTCGCTCTGGTGCAGCAGATTCTCGAGGACCGTCTCGGTGCGTCGAAGATCGCATCCTGGACCGAGCCCAAGGGCGGCTACTTCATCAGCCTCGACGTGCTCGAGGGCACGGCCGCGCGGTCGATCGCGCTGGCCAAGGAAGCCGGAATCGCTCTGACGGCCGCCGGCTCGGCCTTCCCGTACGGAAAAGATCCGGAAGACAAGAACATTCGCCTCGCCCCGAGCTTCCCCTCACTCGGTGAGCTGGAGAAGTCGATGGACGGCGTCGCGACCTGCGTTCTGCTGGCCGCGACGGAGAAGCTGCTCGAAGGCTGACGCACGTGAGCGGAACCTCGTAGCAGGCTACGAGGTTCCGCTCACATGCGGCGAAGCCGCTCAGTGTCCGACGACTACCGCACCTTCGGGAGCAGACGGCAACGGTCCGTTCTTCAGCAGCGTCGCCGACAGCACCGCGCCGAGCAGGAAGATTCCCGACGCCCACCAGAACGTGGTGGTGTAGCTGGCGATCTCCGCGTTGGCCTGTAGCAGTGCCACATCGGTTGCCGTCGCCATGTTGGAGCTGACGTAGCTGGTCGCCGCATTGGCGGCCACGGTGCTCAGCAGGGCCGTGCCGATCGAGCCGCCCACCTGCTGCATCGTGTTCACCGTTGCCGATGCGACACCGGAATCGTCGGGGTCGACGCCCGAGATCGCGCCCTGCATTGCCGGGGCCATGGTGGCACCGAGGCCGAGGCCCATGATGACCAGGCCGGGCAGGATGTGCGTGACGTAGCTGCTGTCGACGTCGATCTGCGTCAGCAGCGCCATGCCGATCGAGGCCACGACCAGGCCGGTCGTCATCAGGATGCGGGGTCCGAAGCGGGGCAGGATCAGCGCCGTGGACAGAGTCGCCGTGAGGATCAGCGACGCGATCATCGGCATGAAGGCGAACCCGGTGGTGATGGGCGTGTACTTCAGCGTGTTCTGCAGGTAGTACGTCAGGAACAGGAACACCGCGAACATGCCTGCGCCGGTGACGAATACAGCGAGGAACGATCCCGCACGAGTGCGGTTCAGCACGATCCGCAACGGCAACAACGGATGCTCGACGCGCATCTGGATGGTCACGAACACTGCGAGCAGTACGACACCGGCGGCCAGGAATCCGAGGGTGACCGAGTTGCCCCAGCCGTCGGACTCGGCGTGAGCGAAGCCGTAGACGATGGAGAACAGTGCGGCCGAGACGGCGAGGGTGCCGGGGATGTCGAGCTTGGGGCGGACGTCGACCTTGTGCTTGGCCAGGAACAGGAATCCGCCGACGAATGCGAGCGCGGCGAAGATCAGGTTGACGTACAGGCTCCAGCGCCAGTTGGCCCATTCGGTGAGCATGCCGCCCAGCAGCAGGCCGAGAGCGCCGCCGCCGCCGGCGATGGCACCGAAGATGCCGAATGCCTTGGCGCGTTCCTTGGTATCGGTGAAGGTGGTGGCCAACAGGGACAGGGCCGCGGGGGCGAGCAGAGCGCCGAAGACACCCTGACCGGCGCGGGCCGCGACGAGCATGCCGAAGTTGACGGCCGCGCCGCCCACAGCCGACATCAGCGCGAAACCGACGAGCCCGATGAGGAAGGTGTTGCGTCGTCCGAAGAGGTCGCTCAGTCGTCCACCGAGCAGCAGCAGGCTGCCGAACGCGAGTGCGTACGAGGTGACGACCCAGGAGCGGTCGGCGTTGTCGAAGCCCAGGTCGAGCTGGGCGGCGGGGAGTGCGATGTTCACGATGGTCGCGTCGAGCACGACCATGAGCTGAGCCAGCCCGAGCGTCGCGAGAATCAGCCAACGATTCCGATGCGAACGTTCGTCGACCGGCGTGGTGTTCGACGTGGCGTCGCCCACGTTCTCCGATGAAAGGGTGGTCATAGTGTCCTCGGTTCGACTATGCGGAGGTGTACCCTCCGGTTGTAGAACAAGGTAGCAGCGAAGTGGAGGAATGTCCTCCGCTTATCGGGTGAAACGGACATCGAATGAGTGTGAGAGCGGACACAACGGCATCGAAGCCACTACGGGCTGATGCCGAACGCAATCGACGTCGCATCGTCGACGCGGCCCGCGAACTGTTCGCCTCACACGGCATCGACATCACGCTCGACGACGTCGCGGCGCACGCCAAGGTGGGCGTCGGCACCGTCTATCGGCGTTTCTCGTGCAAGGAAGAACTGATCGACGGCGTGTTCGAGCAGCGTCTCGAAGACATGCTCGCGACCGCCGAACGGGCGCTCGAAGCCGGGGATCCGTGGGACGGGTTGGTGCAGTTCCTCGGCGATGTGTGCGCGGGAATGGCACTCGATCGCGGTCTCGGAGACGTCGTTCTCGGGTCCGATCAGGGCTGCCGAGGGATCGCTCAGGTTCGCTCGCGCATCGATCCGTTCTTCGAGAAGATCGTCGAACGAGCACTGGCATCCGGTCAGCTTCGGCCGGACGTTGCCGTCAACGACTTCTATCCGGTGCTCGGCATGATCGGCGCGAGCGTCGAATTCTCCAGCACCGTCGACGCGTCGAACTGGCGACGCTATTTCACCGTGTTGCTCGACGGTCTGCGCGGCGACGGCGTTCCAAGGTCGACGCTGCCGGGGCGGCCCTTCACCAGCGACGAGGTCGATGCGGCCAAGACTGCGATGCATCGTCGTCGACGCTGATCGTGAGGAGAACGAACTAGCCCTATGCGTTGTGTGGCGCATCATGTAAGGTGCGTCACGATAAGTGCTACACGGGGTAGCGCTCACTCGAGTCCGAGTGATCGACGTTGGGGGTTATCAGGTGCGTTGCAAGCGCGTGTTCGGGTCGGCTGTGGCGGTAGCGGCAGTATTCATGGGGGTGACGGCACCCGCGGTGTCGGCAGCCCCATCGACGGGATCGACCGTCGAATCCGATTTCTACATTCCACCGAGCCCGCTCCCCGCAGGCTCCCCGGGTGACGTGATCCGGTCCGAGCCCTCGCATCTCGCGCTGTCGGTTCCCGGGATCGACGGCCCGCTGCCCGGTACGGCAACCCGAATCATGTACCGCAGCAACGATTCCAACGGCGAAGCCAATGCCGTCACGGGAACCTACATCGATCCCGCCGCGGCGTGGACCGGGCCCGGCCCACGTCCGCTCGTCGTCCTCGCCCCGGGAACTCAGGGTCAGGGCGATCAGTGCGCGCCGTCGAAGATGCTCAACAACGTCATCACCTACACCCCGCCGCTCGGCTTCATGGTCGAGTACGAGGTTCTCGCGGCATACTCGCTGCTCTCGCAGGGCTACGGCGTGGTCATCACCGACTACGAGGGCCTCGGTACGCCGGGTGCGCATACATACGTTAACCGCGCGTCGGAAGCTCACGCTGTGCTCGACGCGGCCCGCGCCGCACAGAACCTGCAGGGCACCAAGATCTCCGCCGACGGCCCGGTCGCCGCGTACGGCTACTCGCAGGGCGGCGGAGCAGCCGCTGCTGCAGCGGAACTCGCCGATGAATACGCACCCGAGATGAACCTCGTCGGCACCTACGCCGGCGCACCTCCCGCGGATCTGAAGGCGACCCTCGAGCAGGTCGACGGCACCATTCTCACCGGAGTCATCGGATACACCCTCAACGGTCTGCTCAACTCCGACCCCGGTTTGCAGCCCATCATCGACGAGAACATCAACGACGCAGGCAAGGCCATGCTGAATCTGGTCGCGAATCAATGTGTGGGAGAAACGATTCTGAACGTCGGGCTGCACCGCACCAACGAGTACACCAAGACCGGCGAGCCGCTGTCGGTGGTGCTGGACAGGCTGCCCGTCGCTCAGGAGATCCTGGCCAAGAACAAGATCGGTGAGCGAACGCCGAACGCTCCGGTGCTGATTCAGTCCGGTACGTCCGACGACATCGTTCCCCACGGACAGGCCGTCGGACTGGCCGGTGACTGGTGCGGCAAGGGTGCCACCGTGCAGCTGAGCGCCGCGCAGGTTCCGGCCATCGTCCCGGGTTCGGGTGCCGGACACCTGATTCCGGATATCCTCGGCCTCGGCGAGGCGCAGAACTGGATCAAGGACCGGTTCTACGGGGTGCCCGCGCCGTCGAACTGCTGATCTTCTCGGTACGGCCCGCGTGAGTCAGCGCGGGCCGTACATGATCACCGCGACGCCGATCAGTGCGATCGACGCTCCGGTGATGTCCCACCGGTCGGGTCGGAAACCGTCGACCACCATTGCCCAGAGCAACGATCCCGCGACGAACACCCCGCCGTACGCCGCCAGAATCCGGCCGAAGTTCGCGTCGGGTTGCAGGGTCGCCACGAAGCCGTAGGCGCCGAGAGCGAGCACCCCGGCTCCGGCCCACAGCCACCCGCGATGCTCTCGAATCCCTTGCCATACCAACCATGCTCCGCCGATCTCGAACAGAGCGGCGACGCCGAACAGCACTATCGACTTCAACACAGTCATGGCGTTCAGCGTCGCACAGCGCCGTGGGAGGTGTAGAAACAAGTGTTCGGGGGTAAGGCCTACAGGCCCAACAGGGCCGAACGGTAGGGGTTGAGTACTTCATGCGGGACAGTTACGCCGAGACATTGGATTCGCTGGCGTCGAATTTGTCCGAAATGTCGCGAATTGCCGAGAAGGCGATGGCGGACGCGACTCGATCGTTGCTGACGGCGGACATCGTTCTCGCCGAGCAAACCATCGAATACCGCGAAGAAATCGACATGCTCGCAGTCGAATGGGAGCACGGAGCCTTCGGCTTCCTGGCCCTGCAGGCCCCCGTTGCCCACGACCTACGACGCGTCGTCTCGGGTATCAACATCGTCGCCGATCTCCAGCGCATGGGTGGCCTGGCCGTACACATCGCCGAACTGGTTCGCCGTCGCCATCCCGCGCACGTACTGCCGCCCGAGGTCGAGGGCGTGTTCGAGCAGATGGGTCGAGTTGCCGTCGCGCAGGCCGAGTCCACGCAACGCGTCCTGGAGACCCGAGACGCCGAACTCGCCGCCGACCTGCGAATTCAGGATCAGGAGATGGACGCGCTGCACCGCAGCCTGTTCATGCTGACCTCCGCGCCCGACTGGCCGCACGGCGTTCCTGCCGCAGTGGACATCACGCTGCTCGGGCGCTTCTACGAGCGATACTCCGACCACACCGTCGAGGTCGCCAAACGAGTCATCTTCCTGGTGACCGGCGATCGCCCCACCGACGAGTCATAGTCTGCGCGAACGGCTCGAAGATGGCAGGATCGGCACGATGAAACGTGATGTCTCTGCGTACCTCGATGTCGACGTGACCGAGGCCAGCACCCTCGAGTTCCAGATCGCAATTGCACCGCATCCAGGAACCGATGTGTGGGAAGCACTCTCGTTCACACTCGACGGTCAGCCGATCGAGGCGCAGGAGATCAGCGGTGCTCACGGCACCCGCATCCACAAGATTCACGCCGGCGTCGGCAAGCTCGAGGCGTCGTACTCGGCGACCGTCTACGGCAACACCGAGCCCGCTCCGGTCTCCGACTACGACCTCTCGCTTTACCTGCGGCCCAGCCGCTACGCCGAAGCCGACAAGTTCTTCGGCTTCGCAGCAACGGAATTCGGCTCGTACCCGCCGTCGGAGAAGCTGCTCGCCGAGGTGTCCTCGTGGGTCGGCGCGCGGCTGAGCTACGTACCGGGCAGCAGCGACCCCATCGACGGCGCAGTCGACACCCTCCTTGCCGGTGCCGGCGTCTGCCGCGATTACACCCACCTCGTGGTTGCGCTGCTGCGTGCCGTCAACGTCCCTGCTCGCCTGGTCGCGGTGTACGCGCCGGGCTGCGATCCCATGGACTTCCATGCGGTCGCCGAAGCATTCGTCGAAGGCCAGTGGCGAGTGGTGGACGCGACCTGCCTCGCACCGCGATCGACCCTCGTGCGCATCGCCACCGGACGCGACGCATCCGACACCGCCTTCCTGGACAACCACGGCGGATCGATCATCCTCAACAGCGCCGTCGTCGGAGCCGTCGTCGACGGCCCATTGCCCTTCGACGACATCACACAGTTGGTGTCGATCACCTGACCCCAGGGGTGCGTGGCAGGATCGAGGCCATGTCCCGCACACTGCACCTCGTCGGCGATCCTGAGGCCGATGCACTGCTCGCCGAGGATCCGTTCGCGCTGCTGATCGGCATGCTGCTCGATCAGCAGGTACCGATGGAATCGGCGTTCGCAGGACCGAAGAAGCTCGTCGACCGTCTCGGCGATCTGAACGTCGATACCGTCGCCGACGCCGATCCCGACGAGTTCGCTGCCCTGTGCGCGCAGACCCCGGCCGTCCACCGGTTCCCGGGTTCGATGGCCAAGCGCATCCAGGGGCTCGCGGCGTTCCTGGTCGAGAACTACGACGGCAAGCCGCAGGAGATCTGGACTCGGGACGATCCAAACGGTGCCGAAGTACTGAAGCGTCTCAAGGCCCTCCCCGGCTACGGCGATCAGAAGGCCCGCATCTTCCTCGCGCTGCTCGGCAAGCAGATGGGCGTCACGCCAGACGGGTGGCGCAAGGCCGCCGGAGCGTACGGCGACGACGGTGCGCGTCGATCCATCGCCGACGTGGTGGACGAGAAATCGCTGCTCGAGGTGCGCGAATTCAAGAAGGCAGCGAAAGCCGCAGCCAAGAACAAATAAGTCTGTCGGTGCCCGTCGATACAGTGGCCAGAACTTTCACCGGGGGGCGAAATGACCGACAGTATCGAGACCTACGAGGGCTGGCTGGCGACTCTCGACGAGGACGCACTCACCGATCTGCTGCACCGTCGGCCGGACGTGGCGACCGACCCGCCACCGCGCTCGTTCGGCTTGCTCGCGCAGTTGCTCGGTGCACCG
Source organism: Rhodococcus sp. IEGM 1370 (assembly GCF_033142325.1). Lineage (NCBI taxonomy): Bacteria > Bacillati > Actinomycetota > Actinomycetes > Mycobacteriales > Nocardiaceae > Rhodococcus > Rhodococcus sp. IEGM 1370. Next base: position 21,206 of record NZ_JAWLRY010000014.1, read on the forward strand.
TCTCGGGTGTCGATGCTGCCGCGTCGACTCGACAGCGGCGCGCTCGCTCTCCTCGAATTGTTCGCGCTCATGGGCGATCTGAGCCGCGCCGAGATCGGGCACTGGGCGAGTGAGGGCCCGATCAACGAGACGCCGCACATCGATGCAGCTCTCGCTACGCTGACGGCCTACGGGTTGATCTGGCCGCACTCCTCGCCCGGTGCAGGCACGGTCGAATACTCACCCATCGATCTGTCCGGGGTGTTCTCGCATCCGTTCGGACTTGCCCGCAGGCAGCGAAAACTGTTCCTGCACTGCGCCGTCGAGCAGGACCGGCTGGCTGTGCTGTCGATCCTCGGAATCGACCCGGTGCTCGAGCGAGGGACGCGCGCCGACGCCGTTGCAGCCGCGATGACGCCCGAACGGATCAGGGCGCTGTTCGACGGCGGGTCGGAGGAGATGCGAGCGATGTTGTCTCGCTTCGTCGATGGCAAGCCGGTGTCACTGATCTTCGACATTCCGTCGAGCGCGGGGACCCTTGCCTTCGAGCGGGGATTGTTGTATCGACTCGACGGGCACCGCGTCGAGATGCCGCTGGAGGTGAGCATCGCCCTGCGCGGGGACGGGTGGCGTCTGCCCATCGAACTCACGCCGCCGACCTTCGACACTCGCGTGCTCTCGCACGACGACGTGCGGCGCACTCGTTCCATCGCACTGCTGCAGTTCTGCGAGCACACGCAGGCATTGCTGACGGCCATCGACGCCGACGGCCTGACGACGATGAAGACCGGCGGGGTCAGTGCCAAGGAACTTCGGTCGCTGACGAGCAGGTTGAGATTCGCCGACGAACACGACACCGCGTTGATGTTGATGCTGGCGCGCGAAGCCGGGCTGCTGGCCGAACGCGGAAAGACCGGTGTCGCGTTGACCTCCGCCTACGAGACGTGGTCGACGAGCGCCCGAGCCGAACAGGCGGCGACGCTGGTGACCGCGTGGTGGAGTTCGCCCTTCACTCCCACTCACCGAGTGCCCCGTGCGTCGCAGAAGACCGTTCCCGTGCTCAAGAAGATGCTCGACGACCCCGCGGCAACGGACCTGCGCGCAACGGCGCTGACAGCTCTGCTCCGATACGAGGACGTCGACTCGCCGGTGACGGTTCTGCAGGATGCCGAGGAGTTCGCCCGGTACCTGGACTGGCACATCCCGGTCGTCTCGACGACCGCCGGGCCCGGCCACGTGCACGCGCTGTGGTTGGAGGCGAGTCGACTCGGGATACTGGCCGACGGTGCGCCGACCGATCTGTGCCGCACCCTCACCGAGTTCCCCGCGGGTCGAGACGGTGACCCGAGCGAAATCCGTGCGGCTCTGGCCGCACAGTTGCAGGACATGGCCGAGTGGGTGCCGTTCTCCGTTCGGCTGTTGCCCGATTCCACGGCGGTGGTGACCGGACCACCCAGTACCGAGGTGGCGTCGATTCTCGGCGCGGCCGCCCAGCCCGAGTCGAGGGACGTCGCATCGGTCTGGCGGTTCACTCCCGCGACCATTCGAGGGTTCTTCGACACCGGCGGCACCGGCGACGAGTTGATCGATGCGTTGACCGCGATGGCCGACACCGACGTACCCCAGGCTCTGAGCTACACGATCCGGGACTGCTGGCGTACCTACGGCGCACTGGCCGTGCGCAGAATTCCCTGCGCCATCGTCTCCGAGGATGTCGTCCTCCTGGCCAACATCGAGACCGACGAGTCCCTGGCCGTGCTGCAATTCCAGCGCCTCGCTCCGACCGTCCTGGTCAGTTCTGCCACGCCGATCGACACCATCGCTGTGCTCCGCAGGCACGGATACTCCCCGGTGCGGCACTCCGACACCGGGCAACTCCAACTCGACAGCGCACCCCGCATTCGCGCGGGGGACTCCCGGCCGACGCATCGTGCCGTCCACCCGGCACGGCACCGACGCGAACCACGCGAGCTCGCGCGGCTCCTGCTGGCCGGCAGCAGCGGAACCGTCGACGAGGCACGAGTGCGGTCTGCGCTGGATTCCCACGGCCGGCTGCTGCCGCGAGAGCTGGATCTGCTGACCGACGCCGCAGCGCGCGGCACACCCGTCACGATCGACTATCAGAACTCCAGGGGAGCCATCGTGCGGCACGCGATCTCGGATGCGTTGCAGGACGGCCATTGGCTGTACGCGCTGTCGGAATCGACCGGAAGCCGCGAGAGCTTCGCCGTCATGAACATCAGAGCGGTATCCACCGCCGCACAATGACCGGCGATGCAACTGTGTCCGTGGTCGCCGGTACCCTTTCGGGCGTGGCCCTCTACCGGAAGTACCGTCCTGCGACGTTCGCCGAGGTCGTCGGTCAGGAGCACGTCACCGAGCCGATCAGCGTGGCGTTGGACAGCAACAGAATCAACCACGCCTACCTCTTCTCCGGGCCGCGCGGCTGCGGAAAGACTTCCTCGGCGCGGATTCTCGCCCGATCGCTGAACTGCGCCGAAGGTCCCACTTCGACGCCCTGCGGCGTGTGCAACTCCTGCGTCGCCCTCGCCCCCGGCGGACCCGGCAACTTCGACGTCGTCGAGATGGACGCGGCCAGCCACGGTGGCGTCGACGATGCCCGAGATCTGCGAGACAAGGCCGTGTACGCCCCGGCCGAATCGCGCTACGTCATCTTCATCATCGACGAGGCACACATGGTGACCCCGGCGGGCTTCAACGCGTTGCTCAAGGTCGTCGAGGAACCGCCCGAGCATCTCGTCTTCATCTTCGCGACCACCGAGCCCGAGAAGGTGCTCCCCACCATCCGCTCGCGTACCCACCACTACCCGTTCCGGCTGCTCGCGCCGTCGACGATGCGCGTTCTGCTGGAAAAGATCTGCGGCCAGGAGCAGGTTCCGGTCGAAGACGCGGTCTACCCGTTGGTCATCCGCGCCGGCGGCGGCTCGCCCCGTGACTCGCTCAGCGTCATGGATCAGCTCCTCGCCGGAGCCGGACCCGAGGGCGTCACGTACCCGCGAGCACTGTCGCTGCTCGGCGTCACCGACGTCGCACTCATCGACGAGGCCGTCGACGCATTGGCTGCGGGCGACGGCGGCGCACTGTTCGGCACCGTCGACAAGGTGATGGACGCCGGCCACGATCCACGCCGGTTCGCCATCGACCTCCTCGATCGCATGCGAGACCTGATCCTGATGAAGGCCGTGCCCGACGCCGGAGAACGCGGTCTGGTCGACGTGCCGGGCGACGTACTCGAGCGATTGCGTGACGAGGCCGATCTGCTCGGCTCGGCGACACTGACTCGCTACGCAGAGATCGTGCACTCGGGACTCGGCGAGATGCGCGGTGCCACTGCCCCGCGCCTGCTCCTCGAAGTGATGTGCGCCCGCATGCTGCTGCCCTCGGCCTCCGACGCGGAATCGGCGGTGCTGCAACGACTCGAACGCGTCGAACGTCGCTTGGACGTCACCCTTCCGGCGGGGGAGCAGGCAGCCGTCGCCCAGGCAGTTGCGGATCCGACGCGACCGCAACTGCAACCCACCGAGGAGCCCGCACCCTCGGGTCCGGCACCGGTGAGCAAATTCCAGCGACCGTCACAGCGCCCACCGGCCGCAGAGCCGACAGCGCCGACACCGGCACCGGCACCAGCTCCGGTGGCAGCCGCTCCCGCAGTCTCAGTTCCCACACCGGCACCCACGCCCGAGCCGACATCTGAACCTGAACCGGTTCCGACACCCGCACCAACACCGGAGCCCGAGCCCACACCTGAGCCAGCTCCGGCACCCGAGCCCACACCTGAGCCAGCTCCGGCACCCGAGCCCACACCGACGCCCGAGCCCACACCAACACCCGAGCCGGCACCGACACCCGAGCCTGAGTCCGTCCCGGAACCCATTGCCGTGCAACAGGATTCGGCCCCGGCTGCCCCGGCTGCCCCGGCTGCCCCGGTCGCCCCGGCTGCGCCGACCGCCCCGACGCCGCATGAGGATTTTCCGCCGGAGCCCGAGGACGATTACGGTCCCGAACCGGATCCCGTGTTCGAGTCGGAACCGGAACCCGTGGCGGCCCCTGCCGCCGCGTCGAACGAGCCCGACGCAGCTGCGGTTCGCGCGGTGTGGTCCGAGGTGCGTACGAAAGTGCGGGAGCGGAGCAGGACCGTCGAGGTGATGCTCTCCGGAGCCTCGGTGCGCGCGGTCGAGAACGGCACCATCACGCTCGGCCACGACTCGGCACCGTTGGCCAAGCGGCTCGAGGAACCCCGCAATGCCGACGTCATTCGCGACGCTCTGCGTGACGTGTTCGGCGTCGAATGGTCGGTGGTATGTCTGGTCGGTGCCGCGGCACCACCGGAACAGTCATCAGCAAAAAAAGATGAACCGGCAGCGAAACCCGCGTCGCTGCCGAAGTTCTCGAGGCCGAGCCAGGCAGGGGCTTCCCGTCCCACGTCGGACGGGTTCGGATCAGCGGGCGACGGATCCTCGGCCGGCATCGGGGCGGACGACATTCCGATGCCCGAAGCCCCGGACTATCCGGACGAGCCCGAGCCGGTAGGCCCACCGCCGCCGGAGACCCCGGAGGACGAGGAAGAGTTGCTCAAGGCTGCCGCCGAGCCTGCCGATCCCACGGTTCGCCGGGACCCGGAGACAGTGGCGATGGAGCTGCTGGTGAGCGAATTGGGAGCGGTACCGCTCAAAGAGATCTGATCGACGGGTGACTCAGCCGACGGTGAGATCCTCGTTGTCGGCGAACACCAGGCGGCCACTGTCGAGTGCCACGGCCCAACGCCGTGCCACCGCCCATTCCCTCGACGTGGTGTCGGGGGTCTGCACGCCGAAGTCCTCGACGATGGCTCCGGTCTCGTAGGCGTCCTGACCGGACTCGTCGTCGGTGCCGGTGGTGTGAATGCGTACTTTGACGCGGGCACCCACGGTCAGTTCGTTGTCGGTTTCCATGGAGGGTCTTCTTCCGCGCTCGGTAGATCTGATCTATCCGAGTGTCCCATGCCGACTTCGTTCAAACCTGAACTTCCGCGCCGGTCATGGAGAACGCTCGTTTCGGTCCTTATGTCGGATCGACCCGCGGCCCTACTGTGAAGTGAGCTGAGGTCTGTTGTGGCCTCGCATCGACGCGGTCGGCCAGCACGGCGACGGCGACGCCGATCGAGAATGTGGAAGGAACTGCGCGCTGTGACTACAGAGGCATTCATTTATGAAGCCATCAGGACTCCCCGAGGCAAAGGAAAGAACGGCTCCCTGCACTCGGTGAAGCCGATTTCCCTGGTGACCGGCCTGATCAACGAGCTTCGTCGACGTTTCCCCGACATGGACGAGAACCGGATCTCCGACCTCATCCTCGGAGTGGTCTCGCCCGTCGGAGACCAGGGTGCCGACATCGCCCGCACTGCCGTGCTCGCTGCGAAGATGCCCGACACCGTCGGCGGCTTCCAGCTCAACCGTTTCTGCGCGTCCGGCCTCGAAGCCGTCAACCTGGCCGCGCAGAAGGTGCGTTCGGGTTGGGACGAGCTCGTCGTCGCCGGTGGCGTCGAGTCGATGTCGCGTGTGCCGATGGGCAGTGACGGCGGCGCGTGGGCCATGGACCCCGCCACCAACTACGACACCTACTTCGCCCCGCAGGGCATCGGTGCCGACCTCATCGCCACCATCGAGGGCTTCACCCGTGAAGACGTCGACGCCTACGCCGCGCAGTCGCAGGAGCGTGCCGCGGCAGCGTGGTCGGGTGGATACTTCGCCAAGTCCGTCGTACCGGTCACCGACCAGAACGGTCTGCTGATCCTCGATCAGGACGAGCACATGCGTCCGGGCAGCACCGTCGAATCGCTCGGCAAGCTGAACCCGGCCTTCACCGGTATCGCTGCCATGGGCGGATTCGACGACGTCGCACTGCAGAAGTACCACTGGATCGAGAAGATCGAGCACGTCCACACCGGCGGTAACAGCTCCGGCATCGTCGATGGCGCAGCACTCGTCCTCGTCGGCAGCGAGCAGGCCGGCAAGGATCTGAACATGGTTCCGCGGGCGCGCATCGTCGCCACGGCCACCAGCGGTGCCGACACGACCATCATGCTCACCGGGCCGACCCCGGCGTCGAAGAAGGTTCTCGCTACCGCGGGGCTGACCGTCGACGACATCGATCTCTTCGAGCTCAACGAGGCGTTCGCGTCCGTGGTGCTGCGGTTCCAGAAGGATCTGAAGATTCCGAACGAGAAGCTCAACGTCAACGGCGGAGCCATCGCCATGGGCCACCCCTTGGGAGCTACCGGCGCGATGATCACCGGCACCGTGCTCGACGAGCTCGAGCGCCGCGGCGGTCGTTACGCGTTGATCACCCTGTGCATCGGCGGCGGCATGGGCGTTGCCACCATCATCGAGCGAGTCTGAGGTAAAGGCATGAGCAACAACATGATTCAGTGGGACCAGGACGCCGACGGCATCGTCACGCTGACAATGGACGACCCCAACCAGGGCGCCAACACGATGAACCAGCTGTACAAGGACTCGATGGGTGCCACCGTCGAACGCCTCGAGGCCGAGGTCGACTCCATCACCGGTGTCGTGATCACGTCCGCCAAGAAGACGTTCTTCGCCGGCGGCGATCTGCACACCCTCATCGCAGCCAAGCCCGAGGACGCCCAGCAGGTGTTCGACGAGGTTCAGGAAGTCAAGGGGCAGCTGCGTCGCATCGAGAAGCTCGGTAAGCCGGTCGTGTCCGCCATCAACGGCGCAGCACTCGGCGGCGGACTCGAGATCGCCCTCGCGACGCATCACCGCATCGCGGCCGATGTTTCCGGCGTCCAGATCGGTCTGCCCGAGGTCTCGCTCGGACTGCTTCCCGGCGGCGGCGGCGTTGCTCGCATCACGCGACTGCTCGGCATTCAGACCGGTTTCATGACCGTCCTCGCCCAGGGCACCCGGTTCCGTCCGGCGAAGGCTCTCGAGATCGGTCTGATTCACGAATTGGTCGGCAGCATCGACGAATTGGTGCCCGCCGCCAAGGCGTGGATCAAGGCCAACCCCGAGGGTGGCGTCGCACCGTGGGACGTCAAGGGCTACAAGATCCCCGGTGGAACGCCGTCGAACCCGAAGCTCGCGCAGATCCTGCCGGCATTCCCGTCCAACCTGCGCAAGCAGATCAAGGGTGCACCGATGCCGGCTCCGCGCGCGATTCTCGCTGCGGCAGTGGAGGGTGCGCAGGTCGATTTCGACAACGCGTGCACCATCGAGTCGCGGTACTTCACCGAGTTGGTCACCGGTCTGGTGTCCAAGAACATGATTCAGGCGTTCTTCTTCGACCTGCAGGCGATCAACGCCGGTAAGTCCCGCCCCGACGGCATCGAGAAGACCACGTTCACCAAGGTCGCGGTTCTCGGCGCAGGCATGATGGGCGCGGGTATCGCATACGTGTGCGCCAAAGCCGGAATCGACGTGGTGCTCAAGGACGTTGCCCTCGAATCGGCTCAGAAGGGCAAGGCCTACTCCGAGGCCATCGAGGCCAAGGCGCTCTCCCGTGGCAAGACCACCCAGGAGAAGTCCGACGCTCTGCTCGCCCGTATCCACCCGACGGCCGACGCCAAGGACGTCGAAGGCGCAGACCTCGTCATCGAGGCCGTCTTCGAGTCGGAAGAGTTGAAGCAGAAGGTGTTCCAGGAGATCGAGGACCTCGTCGATCCGACGGCGTTGCTCGGTTCCAACACCTCGACGCTGCCCATCACGAGCCTCGCTCAGGGCATCAAGCGTCAGGAAGACTTCATCGGAATCCACTTCTTCTCACCCGTGGACAAGATGCCGCTGGTGGAGATCATTCGCGGCGAGAAGACGTCGGATGCAGCCTTGGCCAAGGCATTCGACCTGGTGCAGATCATCAAGAAGACCCCGATCGTCGTCAACGACAGTCGCGGCTTCTTCACCTCTCGTGTCATCGGCACGTTCATCAACGAGGCCATCGCGATGCTGGGCGAGGGCGTCGAGCCGTCGACCATCGAGCAGGCAGGTCTGCAGGCCGGCTACCCGGCTGCGCCGCTGCAGCTCTCGGACGAGCTCACGCTCAACCTGATGCAGAAGATCCGCAAGGAGACCTACGACGCGCTCATCGCCGCGGGTCAGACTCCTCCCGAGGATCCGGCCGGTGCCGTCATCGACAAGATGGTCGACGAGTTCGAGCGTCCGTCGAAGGCCAAGGGCGCGGGCTTCTACGAGTACGAGGACGGCAAGCGCGCCGGACTGTGGCCCGGACTGCGTGATGCGTTCAAGTCGGGCTCGGCGGACATCCCGTTCGAGGACCTCAAGGAGCGCATGCTGTTCATCGAGGCCATCGAGACGCAGAAGTGCTTCGACGAGGGTGTCCTGAACACCACCGCCGACGCCAACATCGGCTCGATCTTCGGTATCGGATTCCCCGCCTGGACCGGAGGCGTGCACCAGTACGTCGTCGGCTACCCGGGTGGTCAGGCCGGATTCGTCACTCGTGCAGACGAATTGGCGAAGAAGTACGGCGATCGCTTCCAGGTTCCCGCCTCGCTGCGCTAGTGCCAAGGCAGTGGTGTGGTTATGTGCCGCCCGTGGCACCTAACCGCACCACTGCGCGTAGCGCACTCAACCGCGGTGCGCGATCAACCTCTCGGCGCCGTCTGTGAATTGTTGCTTCATCAATTCGCAGGCGGCGTCGATGTCGTTTCGAACGAGTGCCTCGATGAGGGCCTCGTGGTTGCGTACTGTCGCTCGGCCCCAGTCGCGGTCGGTGGCGTAGAGGCGGGTGGGTGTGTAGCGGGTGGCGTTGTTGAGAAACCACGCCAGTTTCGCGGATTCGGCGAGTCGGTTGAGGACTCGGTGGAACTCGAACTCGCAGTTCTCGACGTCCTCCGGCCGACCGTTCTCGACGGCGATCGACAGTGCGGCGGTGAGCTCGGCGAGCCGGTCGAGCTCGGCCTCGGTGATCTTCGGCGCGGCGCGGCGAACCAGCTCGGCGGCGATGTGGCCCTGAAGCCAGAAGATGTCGACGATGTCGCTCGGCGTCAGTGGTGAGACCTTGTATCCGCGATGCGGGACGAGTTCGACGATGCCCTCACCCCGCAGCGTCAGCAGTGCCTCGCGTACCGGAGTGACGCTCACCCCGAGTTCGGCGGCGGTCTCGTCGAGTCGGATGAAGTCGCCTGGGCTCACCTCGCCGGACATGACGAGGTGCCGGACGTGGTTGGCCACCTCCTCCGACAGCTGCGGCCGCCGGCGCAGAACCGATGCTCGACGCTTGTCCACCATTCCGAAAGCCAATCACACGGCGGGCTTCGTGCGAAGGAGGACCTTCGCGACCGGTTCGACGACTCGGGCCGCGATGGGCCCCAGGATGGCCATCAGCAGCACGTATGCCGTGGCCAGAGCAGCCAGCTCGCCCTCGACGGCACCCGCGGCCACGGCCAGCCCGGCGATGACGATGGAGAACTCGCCACGCGCCACCAATGCCGCACCGGCGCGCAGTCGGCCCGGTCGCCCTATCCCTTGCCGCCTGGCCGCCCACCAGCCCGTCGCGATCTTGGTCGCCGCGGTGGCGACCGCCAGGACGATAGCCCAGCCGAGCACCGGCGGGATGGTTGCCGGATCGGTGGCGAGACCGAACACCACGAAGAACATCGCCGCGAACAGATCTCGAAGAGGTTCGAGAACGCGGGTGGCGTTGGCGGCCGTCGAGCCGGAGATCGCGATACCGAGCAGGAATGCGCCGACGGCGGCCGAGACCTGCAGTTCCGACGCGATTCCGGCCACCAGCAGGGCAGCGCCGAGGACGTTGAGGAGCATGACCTCACGGTCCTTGCTGTCGAGCAGCGCAGAGACCGAGCTGCCGTAGCGCAGTGCGATGACCAGGACGATCGTGACCACCAGCAGGGAGATTCCGAGAGCTTCGAGCCCGCCGAGGAAACTGGCACCCATCAGAACGGTGGTGAGGATCGGCAGGTAGACGGCCATCGCGAGGTCCTCGAACACCAGGATGGAGAGCACGATGGGGGTTTCTCGGTTGCCGAGCCGGCCGAGGTCGGTGAGGACCTTGGCGATGATGCCCGAGGACGAGATGTAGGTGACACCGCCCATCACCAGCGCTCCGACGCCGCCCCAGCCGAGTATCAGTGCGACCACTGCGCCCGGGGTGAAGTTCAGGGCGATGTCGACCAGGCCCGCCAGCCAGGATCGGCGCAGTCCGGTGACGAGTTCGGTGGCGGTGTACTCGAGTCCGAGCAGAAGCAGCAGCAGGATGACGCCGATTTCGCTGGCGATCTCACTGAATTCGTCGATGCCGCCGAGGCTGACGATTCCGCCGTTGCCGAAGGCGAGACCGGCGAGAAGATAGAACGGAATGGGGGAGACCCCGAACTTGCCTGCCACGCGGGCGAGTAGGCCGAGGACGAAGAACACCGCTCCCAGTTCGGTCAGAGCGAGTGCAGTCTCGGCCACCGGGTCAGACCCGACGATTGTCAGGCATTGCCGAGGATCTTGGCAGCTGCGTCCAAACCGTCGGCGGTGCCGACGGCGACCAGCAGATCGCCGGAGACGAGGGTGAAGCCAGGAGTGGGCGACGGTTGTACTTGGCCCGCGCGCATCACTGCGACGATCGAGACGCCGGTCTTGGTGCGCATCCCGGTATCGCCGAGGGGGCGGCCGTCGAAACGCGAGCCCTTCCTGACGGGGAGCTGGCGGGTGTTGATGCCGGGGAGGTCGCGATGCTGTTCCCCGAGCTGAGCGATGAGTTGCGGCGACCCGAGCAGATTGCCCAGAGCCGCCGCTTCCTCATTGCTCAACGTGATGGATTCCTGCGTCGCATCGGGGTCGTCCTTGCGCGAGACGATCAACTCGTTCGCGCCGTCCTTGCGGGTGATGACGCCTATGCGACGCCCGGAAGCGAGGGCGAAATCCTTCCGCACCCCGATTCCCGGCAGCAGGGTCACTTCGACGTTCATGGTCGAAATGCTAGCCCTGCAGGCAACGCATTATCGCAGGATCGGGTGTGAGCCCGACCCATGTCGATCAGGATGCGACGGCAGCCAGGAGGGCTTCGCGCTGGTTTGCACCGAGGCCACCGATACGGCGGGTATCGGCGATGGACAGCTGCTCGAGCAGCTGTGCGGCGCGCACGGAACCAACACCCGGCAGGGCCTTGATCAGGGCGGACACCTTGGTCTTCTTGACGATCTCGTCGTTCTCCGCCTTGGCGAGAACGTCAGCGACGCTGAGTTCGCCGGACTTGACGGATGCGAGCAGCTTCGACCGCGCAGTGCGTGCCTCGGCCGCCTTGGCCAGCGCCGCGGTGCGCTGTTCCGGTGTCAATACTGGTAAAGCCATGGCCTGTTCTCCTCGATTGTGGTGACCCGTCGCTCGTTGACAGGTCTCGACCCTCTTGCATCGTGCCTGGTGGCTCTCCCAATCTAACCGAACAACACGACTGTCATTCCGGTCGAGCCACCGAACCTTCCCAGCCAGGCTACGTCCTATCCGATTCGGGGTGTGCCCCGACCAGCACTTCGGCCCCGTGTCGGCTCACGAAGGGCGTCGTGTATCGGGCATGTTCGACGCCTCCCTGCCCGCCTTTCAGGCAGGTGCCGGCGAGTAGGTCTTCCGGAGTGCGACCTTGACCACCTTGCCGCTCGCGTTGCGTGGGAGGGCGTCGACGACGACCAGATCCTTGGGGTGTTTGAACCGCGCGAGATGGTCGCCGAGCCACACCAGAAGCTCGTCGAGTGTCAGGTCCGGGGTGCCGGGCGAATCGTGCAGTGCGACCACCGCGACGGGCACCTCACCCCATCTGTCGTCGGGGCGGCCGATCACCGCGGCCTCGAGGATTCGGGGGTGGGAGAACAGGACGTTCTCGACTTCGGCGCAGTAGATGTTCTCGCCGCCGGAGATGATCATGTCCTTCTTGCGGTCGACGACGAACACGAAGCCTTCCTCGTCCTGGCGTACGAGGTCGCCGGAGTGGAACCAGCCGCCGTGGAATGCGTCCGCCGTCGCGTCCGGGTTCTCCCAGTACCCCTGCATCAATGTGGGCCCTCGATAGACGATTTCGCCGATCTCGCCCTGCGCCACGTCGTTCATCTCGTCGTCGACGACGCGCGCGGCGATGGTCGGAATGACGCGTCCGACGGAGCCGAGTTTGCGCAGTGCGTCGACGCCGTCGAGCACGCAGGTGATGGGCGACATCTCCGTCTGCCCGAAGACCGCGACGTTCAGCGCTCCCGGGAACGTTGTCGACATCGCGCGCAGGACGGTGTCGGAGGCCGGGGCGGCACCCCAGGAAATGACCCGCAGGGCAAGTTCTCTCGGGTTGGCGGCCTGCTCGGCGCACATCGCCTGCCATTGCACGGGGACGAGGAAGAGATTGGTGACACCCTCGGCGGCGAGTACGTCGAGCAGGGTGCCCGGATCGAACGCACCGACCGGGTGGACGACGGTGGGAATGCCGAGTAGCAGGCTGGGTGCGAGACTGCCGAGTGCGGCGATGTGGAACATCGGTGAGGCGCAGAAACCGACCTCGTCGGTGGCGCTCATCTGCAGTGCCCGGATGCAGGTGAAGGCCTGGGCCTGCATGTTCGCGTGCGTGAGGACCGCGCCCTTGGGTCTTCCGGTGGTACCCGAGGTGTACATGATCAAGGCCGGGCCGTCGTCCGGAACGTCGACGGTGTCCGCCGGCTCAGCCGCGGACAGCAGCGCCTCGTAGTCGTCCCCGACGGTGATGATTCCGTTCAGTGACTCACTCTGCGCCACAACTGCTTCGGCGAGCGGAGCGAGCGTGTCGTCGGTGATCACCAGGGTGGAGCCACTGTTCTGCGCGAGAAAGGCCACCTCGGGCGGAGTCATCCGGAAGTTCACCGGCACTGCCAGAGCCCCGAGCGCGTTGATTGCCAGCACCGCCTCGAGGTACTCGGGTCGGTTGAGCATCACGATCAACACCCGGTCACCGAACCCGATTCCGCGGCTCTGCAGGACGCCTGCACATCTCGACACGCGGTCGTCGAGTTCGCGCCACGAGATCGATCGCCCCTGGAACCGGAGCGCCACGGCGTCGGGCTGCATGAGGGCGTGCCGTCGAACGTGGTTGTTCCAGTTGTTTCGGTTGGACAACCCGGGTTCGTTCGGGTGAGCGGCCATCGCCGGTTCCTCTCGTCAGCGGTAAGAGCAGGGGGTCGAATGTGATGCAGCCTACAGATCGGGCGCTGCTTTGTCCGGAGCTTCGCCGACTGCATTTCTGCAGCTCAGCCCGCCAATAAGTTTGCGGTCATTCGCATCGATGCCGCTACTATGGGGAATCGAGACGACCGGCGGTGCAAGGGCAGGCGATGAACGAGACAGGTACGACGGCGCAGCGGCGTCGGCCACGGAATCGAAAGGCGCAGATTCTGGTGGCCGCGGCCGAGGCCTTCAGCGAGCGCGGCTATCACCCCGTCGGAATCGAGGACATCGCCGCCACCGTCGGCATTTCCGGGCCCGCGCTGTACCGGCACTTTCCCACCAAGTACGCCCTGTTCGTCCACACCGTCATGCGGATGACCGACTCGTTGGTCGCGGCAACCGATCCGGCCGTCATCGATGTGGAGGATCCGCAGGCTCGGATCGACGCGGTCATCGGTGCCATCATCGCCACCACCCTCGACAATCGGCGCACCGGTGGGTTGTATCGATGGGAGGGGCGATATCTCGTCGGTTCGGACCGTGAGTACTTACGCCGAGCGCTGCGAACGGTGCACGAGCGGGTGACGGTCCCGCTGCGACAGCTTCGCCCCGATCTGTCCGAATCCGATGCAGCGCTGCTGGCCACCGCGGCAATCAGTGTGGTCGCCAGCATCACCGCGCATCGATCGGCGTTGTCGGCCAAGCAGATCGAGGAGTCGATGCTCGCGGCCGCACGGTCGGTTCTGTGGACCGAACTTCCGCAGCAGGGCAGCGCATCTCCTCACCGCGAATCCGTGCTCGAGCATGCATCGAAACGCGAAGAGCTGCTGCATCATTCGATCAGGCTGTTCTACCTGCACGGCTACCACGAGGTGGGCCTGGACGACATCGGCGCAGCGGCGTCGATCACTGCCTCCAGTGTGTACCGCTATTTCCCCAGCAAGGCCGAACTGCTCGAGGCTGCGTTGCACCGTGCCAACGACCAGCTCACCGACACCCTCGCCGGTGCGCTCGAGCAATCGCGCTCCCCGGTCGACGCGGTGCGGACGTTCGCCAGGCTGTACACCGAATTGACCTTTAGGCAGGGCGAACTCGTGGCCGTGTACTTCGCCGAGATCGGAAATCTACCGGCCGATCGGCGGACGACGCTGCGCAGAATTCAGCGCCACAACATCGACGGCTGGGCGCAACTACTGCGGGAAGCACGGCCGAACACCAGCGTGGTGGTCTCGAAATTTCTGATCCACGCCGCTCTCGGGTTGGTCTTCGACGTCGGCCGCACGGTGCGGTTCGAGCGCTCCGACCGAACCATGGCCCGGGTGCAGCAGACGATGACCGCGGTACTGCTGGGGTGATCGCCGCCGGACTCAGGCAGGCGTGGCCACGGCGGTGTACGGGCACGTACCAGCTCCGAGATCCCGAGGGCGGTAGCCGACGGGATAACCGGGGTAGGTCTTGTTCGACGCGTCGGCGGTGGCCCGCGATTGCGTCCGCTTGGGCAGGAACCGCTCCACGCTCGCTCGGGCACGCAGAGCCCGTACGGCGGCCCGCTCGATCGTCGCCGAGCCGGACGGGAAGCCGAAGGCACCCGCCATCCGGTCGTCCAGCAATGCGAAGACTGCCTGTTTCACGGCGGGGGTGAACGCGGCGGGGTACCACGAGCAGTACAGCTCGAGGGTGTACGTGCCGATCCGTCGGTTGTCCTCGCTGAAGCGGAACGTGCGCTCCTCGTAGTCGAGCTTGAACTGCGCGAACTCGGAGTACGAGGAGGGAATGTTCTTGATCCCCATCCGTTTTCCCACTTCGCAGTAGAAGTGGAACGTTGCGAGTCGCTCCTTCGGATGCAGGCGACGCCATCCGTAGGTGTCGATCCACTCGATCGGCTCGTAGATGAACGTCGTCAACACGTAGAGCATGTCGTCGTTCGAGATGTCGAACTGCCCGTGCATCCGGTTGACCATCCGAAGCGATTCGCGCCCCCGCTCGGAGTCGTACCCGTGCTCGAGCAATTCGGCCATCAGCAGCGCGGTGTCGTCGTAGCGCTTCTGCGGCCTGTTCTCGAATTCGCCGGTCCTGACCAACAGAGCCGAGATGGTCGGCACGCAGTAGGTACGGAACAACGCGAATTCGAGTGCACGCTGGTAGTCCCACGGAAACTCGTAGCCGGCGGTGATGCGGTGGATCGTGTGGCAATCCCGCACCGGGTCGAGTTCCTCGATGCGGCGGAGCCAGCCGAAGCGCCCCTTCTTCGGCCTGATGTCCATGTTCAGCCCCGTCCGTGACGAAGCTTCAGCGCCAGCACGGACAGCTTCATGTTTCGCGCTTTGCGCTTCATCGTCAGCAGATTGACCGGAGCTGCAAAACTCTGCACGGTCAACGATTTCACGGTGCTGAATTCACGGAGGCCGTCGGCACCGTGGATGCGGCCGAATCCCGAGTCGCCCGTGCCGCCGAACGGCAGCGCCGGAACACCGGCGAAGCCGAGCACCGAATTGACCGTCACGACACCGCAATCGAGCTTCTCGGCGGCGCGTCTGCCCACCGCTCCGTCCTGGGTGAACACCGATGCGCCGAGTCCGTACTTGGACGCGTTGGCGCGTTCGATGGCCTCGTCCAGATCGCGCACCTTGTTGACCACCACGGTCGGACCGAAGGTCTCCTCGGTGATCGCAGTCGAATCCTCGGGTACGTCGGTGAGAACCACCGGGTCGATGTACGGACCGTGCAACGAGTCGAGTCCGCCGACGACCGCCTTGCCGCCCTTGGCCAGAGCGTCCTCGATCTGGCCGCGCACGATGTCGCTCTGCTTGCCCAGCGTCATCGGACCGTAGGACGAGGTCTTCGTTCCGCCGGGCTTCAGCGCCTTCACCGCGGCGGTGAACTCGCCGACGAAGCGGTCGTACACCGGAGCCGCGACGTAGATGCGTTCGACGCCCGCGCAGGTCTGGCCTGCGTTGCCCATCGCACCGAACGTCGCGAATTCCACTGCGGCAGTGATGTCCGCGTCTGCGTCGACGAGCATCGCGTCCTTGCCGCCGCACTCGGCGACGAGTGGGGTCAGCGACTTCGCGCAGGTGGCCATGACCTTCTTGGCCGTGGCGGTGGAGCCGGTGAACGCGATCTTGTCGACACCGGATTCGACGAGGGTGGTGCCGGTGGATCCGTCGCCGGTGATCGTCTGGAACACCGGGTGCGGAGCGGCAAGCGACTGCCACTTCTCGGCCAACCAGGTCCCGACGCCAGGCGTCAGTTCGCTCGGTTTGAACACGACGGTGTTGCCTGCCGCGAGGGCGTACGCGATCGAACCCATCGGTGTGTAGAGCGGGTAGTTCCAGGGGCCGATCACTCCGACGACACCGAACGGGCGGTACCCGACGTAGGCCTTCTGATTCACCGCGAGCAGGCCCGATCCGACCTTGCGCTGCCGCAGGATCTTCTCGGCGTTGCGGGCCGCCCAGTCGAGGTGTTCGACGCCGAGCATGACCTCGAGCAGAGAGTCCTCGTCCGGCTTGCCGGTTTCGGCGGCGATGACGGTAGCGAGGCTTGCGGCGTCCTTGGCGATGGCGGACTTGAATTCGAGCAACCACCGTTTGCGTCCGACGAAGCCCTGTACGTCCCACCAGCGCGCGGCCGACCGGGCGCGAGCGACGGCGACGTCGACCTCTGCGGTGCCCGCGATCGGATACGTGGCGAGTGCGACACCTGTTCTGGGGTCGAGGCTTTCGAAGGTGCTCTCGTTCGTTCGTTCGATCTGGTCCGTCACGGGCTCTATCCTCCAGCAGATCGCATCACATATATTTGATGTGATTCAATGTTGTCCAGGACACACTATGCGTCCGATTCGGTTGCTACAACCCCCGCCGCCTCGATGTGCAGGAGCCGATTCATGAGTATCGATCTCACCCAGGAACAGGCCGCGTTCGCCCAGGCTGTCGCGTCCTTCTGCGCCAAGGAAGCCGGTACCCGCGCCCAGCGGGACGCGCTCACCGAGCACGGGAAGCACACCCACAATCAGGCGCTCTACGACAAGATGGCCGAGCTGGGGTGGTTGGGTGCAATCATTTCCGAGGAGCACGGTGGGGCGGGCGGCAGCACCGTCGACCTGTGCATTCTGCTCGAAGAATCTGCCAAGGCCATGGCTCCCATCGGCGGCATCGGACCCACCCTGATCACCGGCGCGGCCTACGAGAAATTCGGCACACCCACACAGAAGGAGACCGTTCTCGGCGGCATCGTCGCCGGGCGGAGCTATTCGATCTCGATGTCCGAGCCCGAGGCAGGCTCGGACGTCGGCAACCTCAGCTGCCGCGCCGAGAAGACCGACACCGGCTGGCTGATCAACGGCCAGAAGACCTGGTGTTCCAACGCGCACTTCGCCGATCGGATCCTGCTCGTTGCCCGCACCGGCAGGAGCGGAGCCGGCGGAGCGACCCAGGGAGGCAGGGAGGGTGGGAAGCACGAAGGCCTGACGATGTTCGACGTTCCGGCCGATGTCGAGGGCCTGAACATCGTCGGCATCGACACGATGGGCGGCAAGGAAGTCAACGATTTGTACTTCACCGACTGCGCGCTGCCCGAGGACGCGGTGGTCGGGGTGGAAGGGCAGGGGTGGTCTCAGCTGATGACCGGTCTGAACATCGAGCGCCTCATTCTCGCGGCGATGATGCTCGGTACGGCGCAACGAGCATTCGACGACACACTCGACTTCATCACCCAGCGAAAGCAATTCGGACGGCCCGTCGGAACGTTCCAGGCACTGCGGCATCGCATCGCCGATCTGGCCACCGAGATCGAGTGCGGACGACTGCTGGTCTACCACGTGGCTCGGTTGGTCGACGAGAACCCGACGAAACTCTTCCCGCGCGAGGCATCGATGGCCAAGCTCAAGCTCACCGAGACCGCCAAGAAGGTGGCGCTCGAAGGCATGCAGATGATGGGTGGCTACGGCTACGCCACCGAGTTCGACATGGAAAAGCATGTCCGGACGACTCTCGTGTCCTCGATCTACGGCGGTACCAACGAGATTCAGCGCGACATCATCGGCAAGACGTACGGGCTGTAGGTCATCGTGTTGCGTCGTCGACCACAGCTCGCGGAGGATGTCGCCGCCAGTATTCGCCAGCAGATCGTCACGGGTGCGCTCGAGCCAGGGGCATTCGTGCGAATCGACGAGACGGCGGCGGAGTTGGGCGTCAGTGCCACTCCGGTGCGCGAAGCACTCGTTTCGCTGCGCGGGGAAGGGCTCGTCGAGCAGGTGCCTCGACGCGGCTACCGCGTCGGTGAGCTCTCGCGCCAGGATGTGGACGACATCTTCTGGCTGCAGGGGACCATCGCCGGCACACTCGCCGGTCGGGCCGCTCGCAGCATCACAACCGAGTATCTGGATCGGCTGACCGCACTCAACGACGGTCTCCGTGACGCCGTGGCCCGCTCGGATACCGAATCGGTTGAGTACTACGAGTTCGAGTTCCACCGATTCGTGAACAAGATCGCAGGCGGAACCAAGTTGGCGTGGTTCCTCCTCGGTGCGGTCAGATACACGCCGCGGTTGTACGCGACCGACAAGCGATGGGGTGAAGATGCAGTGCGCAGTCACGAAGAACTGATCGAGGCCTTTGCGCGACGCGATGTCGAGGCCGCCGACGACGTGATGCGTCGACAGTTCCGGCAGTGGGACATCGGCGCGGAATCGACGCCGTCGTGACCGGCGATCCGGATTTTCTGCGCAAGTCCATGACCGGGCTGGGGCTGCTCGCCGGCTCGGCGAACGTCATCATGCAACTGGGGCACCCGGCCGTCGGGTACGGAGTGTTCGAGAGCCGGGTCGAATCCGGACAGATCAACCGGCACCCGATCAAGCGCACCCGAACCACGTTGTCCTATCTCGCCGTCGCGGGTATGGGCGATGACAAGACCAAGGCCGCATACCGCAAGGCGACCAACCGATCTCATGCAGCCGTGAAGTCGACGCCGGACAGTCCGGTGAAGTACAGCGCCTTCGATCCCACCCTGCAGCTGTGGGTGGCGGCGTGCCTCTACCGAGGTCTCGAGGATGTGTACGTCGCCTTGTACGGGCCACCCGATCCGGACACCGTGGACGAGATGTACCAGGCATGCCACGTACTGGGCTCGACGCTTCAGATGCCACCCGAGATGTGGCCCGCAGATCGAGCAGCGTTCGAGAAGTACTGGGACGCAGCGCTCGACGACATTCACATCGACCCGACGATTCGGCGCTACCTGCACGGCATCGCCTCGGCCACGTTCACCAAGCCGGCTGTACTGCATCCGCTGATCGGGCCGTTCTTCCGCTTCGTGACGACCGGATTCTTACCCCAGCGATTCCGGGACGAGATGGAATTGGCCTGGGACCCGGTCAAGCAGAGACGGTTTGCGCTGTTGCTGCGCAGCGCGTCCCTGCTGAACCGGATATCGCCGCCCGTCGTGCGCGCATTTCCGTTCAACATCCTGCTCCGCGATGTCGAGCGTCGGATGCGCTCGGGGCGAGCACTGGTCTAGTACGAGCCTCAGCTCAGATGATGCGGCTGCGGGTGCGACTTGTGCCCCTCGTCCGATCCCTCGTTGTCCTGATGACCGTTCGCCGTACCCTGCACGCCTGTTCCCGCCGGAACCATCGCGATGATGACCGACTTCGAGGTGGGGGTGTTGCTGTGCAGCGCAGTCGAATCCAGCGGGATCAACGGATTGGTCTCGGGATAGTACGCAGCGGCCGACCCACGCGGGGTGTCGTACTCGACGATGCGGAACGACGGCGCGCACCGATCCACGTCGTCGTCGTCCCACTTGGTGACGAGGTCGACCATGTCGCCGTCGCGGAAGCCGAGCGCCGAAATGTCCTCTCGGTGCACGAAGACGACGCGTCGGCCGTTCTCGATGCCGCGGTAACGGTCGCTGAGTCCGTAGATGGTGGTGTTGAACTGATCGTGGCTACGCAGCGTCTGCAGGATCAGATGGCCCGGCGGAACCTGCAGCACATCGATCGGTGAGACCGCGAATTCGCCCAGGCCGCTCTTGGTTTCGAACGTCCGGCTGTCGCGCGGCGGATGCGGAAGCACGAAGCCGCCGGGGCGTCGAACATTGACCTCGTAACCCTCGCAACCGGCGACGACGCGGGAGATGTGCTTGCGGATGTTGCGGTAGTCGTCGCGGAAACCCTTCCAGTCGAGACCGTATCGGTTGCCGAGTGTCGCCTCGGCGATGCCGCTGACGATCGCGACCTCGGAACGAAGGAACTCGCTCGCGGGCTTCAACGGTCCGCGCGAGGAATGCACCGAGCACGTGGAGTCCTCGACCGAGATCCATTGCTCACCACTGGCTTGCACGTCCTTCTCGGTGCGTCCCAGAGTCGGCAGGATGATCGACGTCTCGCCGCAGACGAGGTGCGAGCGGTTGATCTTGGTGGAGATCTGCACCGTCATCCGCATCTTGCGCAGTGCCTCGAAGGTGACGTCACTGTCCGGAGTCGCCTGGACGAAGTTGCCGCCGAGGCCGAGGAAGAAGTGCGCCTTACCGTCGCGCATGGCCCGGATGGAATCGACGGTGTCCAAGCCGTGCTCGCGCGGCGGCTCGAAGTCGAATTCCGCAGCCATGGCGTCGAGGAAGGCCACCGGCGGACGCTCCCAGATGCCCATCGTCCGGTCGCCCTGCACGTTCGAGTGGCCGCGCACGGGGAGCAGCCCTGCACCTGCCCGGCCGATATTTCCCTGTGCGAACGCGAGATTGGTGACCTCCTTGATGGTCGCGACGGCATTGCGGTGCTGCGTCAGACCCATGGCCCAGCAGAACACGGTGGCCTTGGAGTCGCGCAACATCTCGGCTGCCTCGGTGATCTGTGCTACCGACAGTCCGGTCACCTCGGTGACGAGATCCCAGTCGACCTCGGCGACGTGCGACTTCCATGCGTCGAAGCCGACGGTGTAGTTGTCGAGGAACTCGTGATCGAGTGCATCCCACTTCACCAGCAACGAGCCGATGGCCTGGAAGAGTGCGAGGTCGCCGTTGATCTTGATCGACAGGTGCAGATCCGACAGGTCCGTTCCCGGGCCCACCATGCCCCGCGGGGTCTGCGGGTTCTTGAAGTTCAGCAGACCCGCTTCGCGAAGTGGGTTGATGGACAGAATCTTTGCGCCGTTCTGCTTGGCCATCTCGAGGGCCGAGAGCATGCGGGGGTGATTGGTTCCGGGATTCTGACCGGCGAGGATGATCAGTTCGGCATTGTGGACGTCGTCGAGCGTGACGCTGGCCTTGCCGATGCCGATCGATTCCTGCAGCGCGATGGACGTCGACTCGTGACACATGTTGGAACAGTCGGGCATGTTGTTCGTGCCGAACGCCCGGGCGAAGAGCTGATAGGTGAATGCGGACTCGTTCGAGGCGCGACCCGAGGTGTAGAAGATGGCCTCATCGGGACTCGCGAGGGACTTCAGCTCATCGCCGATCAGGCGGAATGCGTCGTCCCACTCAATGGGCTCGTAATGGCTGCCGCCGGGCAGCTTGATCATCGGGTGCGTGATCCGGCCCTGCTGGCCCAGCCAGTGTTCGGTGTGGCTGTCGAGTTCGGCAATGCTGTGCTGCGCGAAGAACTCCGGCGTCGCCCGCGTCGTCGTCGCTTCCTCGGCAACGGCCTTCGCGCCGTTCTCGCAGAATTCCGCTGCGTGCCGGTGGCCCGGATCGGGGTCGGGCCACGCGCAGCTCATGCAGTCGAAACCCTCGGCCTGGTTGAGCTTGAGCAGCGTCTGCGCGGTGCGCTTCGGGCCCATGTGCCCGAGCGCTCGCTTCATCGACACTGCGACGGCGACGGGGCCTGCCGCGTGGGTCTTCGGCTTTTCGATGTCGAGCTCGGCCTCGTCGACGTCGCTGTCGGTGCGTCTCATGCGGGTCCCTTCGTTGCGTTACCCCCGCACTCGACCATAGCCGTTGGCTCAGCCGGCGAGGAGCTTGGTCACCAGATCCACGTACTGCTGCTTCGCCGAATCCTGGCTCGTACCTTCGAGCTTCGCCCAGGCATCGAACTTCGCTCGGTTCACCATGTCCAGTCGTCCTGGCCGCTTACCCGACGCGTCACCGATCGAACCCTGCTTGTAGAGCGAGTACAGGCTCAGTAGGTCGTCGTTGCTCGGCTTGGACGTGAGCTTCTTGACGTCTACCTGCGCGTCGGCGAACGACTGGTCGAGATCGGACATGAAGAACTCCTTCGGTTAGAGGTGGTGTCATCCTCGCACGGAGGCCTCGGAAATCAGCCGAATGCAGTGCGCCACGAGGGCTTCGCGGGTGACGGTGAGCGTGCCGTCGAGATAGCCGATGAACAGGGCCGTCAACGCCCCGACTGTTCCGACGGCGATCAGCTGTCTGTCTTCGGTGGCGGGCAGTTGGGAGTGCACCAGTTCGACGAAGCCAGGCAGGAGATCGAGGCCGCGTCGGCTCAGTGCCGGTTCGGCCAACGGCGCGATGAGCAGCACCCGTCCGGTTCGCGGCTCGTCGATGATGAGTTCGACGAATGCGCGTACCGGCGCGGCGATGGTGTCCTCGGCAGTGCTCGCCTGCATCACGGCGTCGAGCAAGGCGCCCTGTGCTCTGGTGCCCACCCACGCATACACCGCGCGGACGAAGGCGTCGCGGTCGGCGAAGCTCTCGTAGAAGTACCGCTCGGTCAGGCCGGCGGTACGGCAGACGGCCCGCACGTTGACGGCCGGACCGTCCGGCGAGCCGAGGAGCTCGACCCCGGCCGCGAGCAACGCGTCGTAGCGCTTGGATCTGCGTTCCTCCAACTGTTGACTACGCATGTTGTCAACCCTAGTCTGACAACATGCGTAGTCAGCCCGATCGACCCGTCCCGCTCGGTCCCGATTCGCTCACCTGGAAATACTTCGGCGACTGGCGCGGGATGCTGCAGGGCGTCTGGGCAGGGTCGATGCAGAACATGCACCCAGGGCTCGGAGCCGGGGTCGAGCAACACTCCACGTTCTTCGACGAGCGCTGGCAGCGCCTGTACCGGTCCCTGTACCCCATCGGTGGGGTCGTGTTCGACGGCGATCGGGCCGAGGAGACCGCACTGCAGGTCCGCGGCTATCACACGAACATCAAGGGAATCGACTCCAAGGGCCGCAAGTACCACGCGTTCGATCCCGACACGTTCTACTGGGCGCACGCCACCTTCTTCATGGGCACGGTGCTCACTGCAGACCACTTCATGGGCGGGCTGACCGAGGCTCAGAAGGTGCAGCTGTTCGACGAGCACGTGCAGTGGTATCGCCTCTACGGCATGAGCATGCGGTCGGTGCCTGCCACCTGGCCGGAGTTCCAGCAGTACTGGGATCACATGTGCCGACACGTGTTGGAGGACAACATAGCCGCCCGCGGGGTGTTGGACCTGTCGAAGCTGGGACCACCGCCGTATGCGGCCTGGCTGCCCGAGCCGATCTGGGCCGTGTTCCGGCGTCCGGTGGCGAAGTTGTTCGTCTGGATCACCGTCGGGCTCTACGACGAGCCGGTACGCCGACTCCTGGGCTACAGCTGGTCTGCCCAGGACGAGAAGCGCCTGGCGCTGTTCGGCAAGGCAGTGAACCTCGTGTTCGGGTTGGTTCCGCCTCGACGGCGACTGCACCCGCGAGGCCGCGCCGGATGGGACCGTGCTCGGGGCCGGATCGACCCGACGTCACCGCTGGTCCATACGCCGGCCCGCAATCTGCCGCCGGTGGAACGCCGCACGGACCCGTCGCACTACAGCCCGAAGGTGTAGATCGGCGCGCTCGGGGTACAACGCGGGGTATGTACAACGTCAGAACCGGCACCGGAAAGCCCCTGGTCCTCGTCCACGGTCTCGGTTCCTCGCACCGCAACTGGGACCCCATCGTGCCCGCCCTCGCCAAGCACCGAGAGGTCATCGCCCTCGACCTACCCGGGTTCGGGCAGACTCCGCCCCTGGCCGAGGTCTCCATCGCGACGTTGACCGACGCGTTGCGGGAATTTCTCGACAGCGAGGGGCTGTCCGACGCCGATCTCGTCGGAAGTTCGATGGGTGCGCGAATGGTCGTCGAGCTGGCCCGCCGCGGTCACCGCGGATCCATGGTGGCGCTCGATCCCGGCGGGTTCTGGAACGACCGGCAGGTCAAGATCTTCGGGGCCACGATCACCGCATCGTTGGCGCTGATGAAGAACGTGCAGCCGCTGGTACCGTTCCTGGCCGGCAACCCGGTCACCAGAACTGCTGCACTGGCGCAGTTCTCGGCTGCGCCCTGGAAACTTCCGAGTGGGCTGGTCGAGCAGGAGCTGAAGGGTTTCTCCTCCAAGACATCGCCTTCGCTCGACGCCGCACGCAAGGCGCTGATCCACGGGCCGAAGCAACAGGGTTCCCCGAAAGGTTCCCTGCAGGGCTCGCTGCTCATCGGCTGGGGCCGTCAGGACAAGGTCACCACGCCCAGCCAGGCCACAGTGGCGTTGGAGCGATTCCCCGACGCCACCCTGCACTGGTTCGACAAATGCGGACACTTCCCGCACTGGGATCAGCCGACCGAGACCGCGCGGGTCATCCTGCGGGGAACGGGTCGCTGACGCTCCCATGTGCGCGGAACCTCGTAGCAGGGGTCGAGTTTCCGCTCACAAGGGTCAGCCGTTCCACCAGGGCCGCAGAGGAACGTCGGCCTGTCCCTTCGGTCCGAGCTTGACGGCCAGAACCTGGTGCAGCTGAACCACATTGCGCTCGAAGCCGAGCCGGGACCCGGCCATGTACAGGCCCCAGACGCGGGCTGTTCCCTCACCGGCTTCGGCGACGCAGGCATCCCAGTTCTCGACGAGGTTCCGGCACCATCCGGCCAGCGTCAAGGCGTAGTGCTCGCGCAGGTTCTCCTCGTGACGAACCTCGAGTCCGACGTCCTGGATCTCGGTGATGATGCGGCCCGAGCCGGTGAGTTCGCCGTCGGGAAAGACGTACCGGTCGATGAAGCTGCCGGCCTTGGCGTGTGCGCGATTGTCCGGCCGGGTGATCGAGTGGTTGAGGAGCCGGCCGCCGTCGCGCAGCTTGGACTGGATGAACGTGAAGTACGACGGGTAGTTGTGTACGCCGATGTGCTCGGTCAGCCCGATGGAGGAGATGGCGTCGAAGTTGGTCTCGGGCACGTCGCGATAGTCCGAGAAGCGCACCTCGGCCAACTCTGACAGGCCCTCGTCGGCGATGGCCTGCTGTGCCCACGACGCCTGCTCCTGGGAGAGCGTCACACCGATCACCTTCACTCCGCGGCGGGCGGCGTAGCGCACCATCGAGCCCCAACCGCAGCCGATGTCGAGCAGGCGATCACCCGGTTGCAGGCCGAGCTTGTCGAACACCAAGCGATACTTGTTCTCCTGTGCGGCTTCCAGCGACTGATCGGCGCTCTCGAACGCCGCGCAGGTGTACGTCATGGAGGGGCCGAGCACCTTCTCGTAGAAGGCATTGGACACGTCGTAGTGATGGTGGATCGCTTCGGCATCGCGAGTCTTGGAGTGGCGCAGACCTTCTGCGATGCGACGCCACCGCGGAATCGCTTCCTGGGGTGGGGGAGCGATGGGCCGCAACACATCCCAGCCGAGCGAACGGGCGATCGATGTCAGCGTCATCGCCGAGGGGCGACGGAAGTGCAGCTCGTCGCCCATCAGCGCCAGCAGCTCGTAGGGGTCGCCCGGATGGACTCCCGTTGCTTCGAGATCGCCCGAGACGTACGCGCGCGCCATGCCGAGATCGCCGGGAGCGGTTGCGAGATAGGTGGTTCCGCGGGGGCTCTTGAGGTTGAGGCCGATTCTCGCGTCCTCGGGTCCTGCGGTGCTGCCGTCGTAGGCGGTGAAGCGCAGTGGGATGTTGCCGTCGGAGATCAGTTCGAGAATCTCGGAGATCTTGAGCTTCTGGGCACCGTTCACCGTGCGATTGCCGGAGTCCTTGAACGTCGTCATCTGCGTTGCACCGCCTTCGAGTACAAATCCAACAATCGGGATTCGGGATCGTATTTCTTCTTCAACACTTCGTATCGATCGCCGCCGTACAGAACGGCGAATTCATGTTCGGTGTAATAAGCGTCCGAGTACAGCGATTTATGCCCGTCGAACTCGGTGACCTTCTTCTCGATGGCGCGGTTCGCGGCACCCTCTGGTTCGCCTGCAACGATCGGGACCGAAGACCAGAAGCCGATGTTGACGTAGGTGCGTTTGGGTTCGAGTGGGTACAGCGGCCACGGCCTGGCCGGATTTGCGCCCGGTGCTGCGGGCTCACGAAGACGCAACGGGCACAACCACAACGGCTCGATCGGGATGTTGTCGAGGAACCACGCGACGAAGCCTGCGGTGTGCTCGATCGGAACCTCGACATCCTGCACGACGCGTTCGCGCGGCGGATTTCCTTTGCGTTTCTCGAGTCGATCGCCGATGTCGTACTTACGATCGAGGCCGATCAGTTTCCAGTAGAAACTACTGCGCCGGTACTTGCGCGGCCAGAAGCGTCGGATTCTCGGGTTCTGTGTTCCGAATGCGCGGGAACACCAGAACCAATCGGTGTCCCAGCGCCACAGGTAGTCGTGAATGGTGAGGCGGTCGGTCTTGGGTGTGTCCGATGCGTGCTGGATCGATCGGTAGAAGATGTCGGCACCGGTGTAGTCGCTGACCGGGCCCGGTTCGTCGGTCTGGACGCCGAGGGTGAGGTAGCTTTCGTCGGCGCTGAAGACCACACCGTCGAGGT
This sequence comes from Rhodococcus sp. IEGM 1370, assembly GCF_033142325.1. NCBI lineage: Bacteria > Bacillati > Actinomycetota > Actinomycetes > Mycobacteriales > Nocardiaceae > Rhodococcus > Rhodococcus sp. IEGM 1370. Next base: position 48,071 of record NZ_JAWLRY010000014.1, read on the forward strand.
ACTGGACCTCGATGCCGTCGTACTCGCGCTGCGCGACGATTCTGTCCATCGTGGACTGCAGGGTTGCGAGATCGTGAAATCGCAGGTGGCGCAACGCGACATACGGCAACACGGGTTCGAGCTGGATCTTCAGCCGAGTGGAGTAGCCGAGGGTTCCGTACGAGTTGGGAAAGCCCCAGTAGAGATCTGCGTGTTCGCCCTCGGGTGTTGCGGTGACGATCTCGCCGCTGCCGGTGAGGACATCGATCTCGAGCACCGATTCGTGGGGGAGTCCGCTACGAAACGACGTGGACTCGATGCCGAGTCCGGTGACGGCTCCGCCGAGGGTGATCGTCTTGAGCTGCGGGACGACGAGGGGTGCCAGGCCGTAGGGAAGCGTCGCGTCGACCAGGTCCTCGTAGGTGCACATTCCGGCGACATCTGCTGTGCGCGAGGCGGGATCGACGGTGATGACCTTGCTCAGGCCCGACACGTCGAGCCCCGGTGTGGTGGTGGTCGTCCTGGCCCGGAACAGGTTGGACGTCTTCTTCGCCAGACGCACCGTTGCATCGGCGGGAATTGCGCGATAGCTGCGAAGCAGCTGCTCGACACCCGACCGGTGCGCTGCGTAACCGCTCTCCCTCGGTTCTGGCCGTCGTCCGAGAAGAGCATTCACTGAAGCCACACTCAGACGCTATATCTCGTACCGCGTGGTATCCACCGGCATCGGCGTCCGACCGGTGAAACTTCACGCAACTGTTGCCGAATCTCCGCGGAGAATCGGAGTAAATCGGACAAATGGTTGCGTCATGCATGTGTTTTGCGGGATGAGAAATATGTGTGTGAAGCACATCACACACGGTCCGGCGGGATGCCTGCCGCGCGTGCGCGGCGAGGCAGTATGGACGCACATCCCGTTCGCTATCGAAGGAGAACGTTTCCGTGGCTCAGGTCAGTGCATCCAGTTCCGCCACCATCGCCACCACACCGGATCGAGTGCTCGCTGCGCTCGCCGACTACGAGACGGTGCGCCCACGCATCCTCCCCGAGCAGTACCGCGACTACGAGGTGGTCCAGGGCGGGCAAGGAGACGGAACCGTGGCCACATGGACCCTGCAGGCCACCGAGAAGCGAGTGCGCAACGTCGCCGCGACCGTCACCGTCGCCGGATCGACCATCACCGAACGCGACGCCAATTCCTCCATGGTCACCACCTGGTCGGTCGCCCCGGACGGCGCGGGCACTACGGTCACCACGACGACGGAGTGGAAGGGTGCAGGCGGCATCGGCGGATTCTTCGAGAAGACCTTCGCACCGCTGGGACTGAAGAAGATCCAGGCCGCGACGCTGGAGAACCTGCGCCGCGAGTTGATCTAAGCCTGCTCGAAGTCGGGGGCCTTGATGAGCTCGAGTGTTCCGACGACCACGGTGCGCATCGACCACAGGAACATCCCGTCGGGTCCACGGTCGACCGTGTCGTAGGCCCCCGGCAATGTATCGAGGTCGGTGCGCGCCGCGATCGCGTCGTCGTACTCACGATCGCGTCGAGCAGAGTTGTAGACCATCTCGGCCAAGGTCAGCGCATGCTCGCAGACAGTGATGACAGCCCACGTCGCCTGCTTCGGAGTGAGGTCGTATCGAGTTCGATAGCGCGTCTGCACCGAGTCGGCCATACGGATGGCGTCGATCGAGCTGGGAGTCAGGCCGATCAGATACTCCGCGATGCCCGGGTTGGAGTGAACCAGCTCGCGCATCGCGGAAGCGAGTGTCAGCAACGCGTCGTGCATCGATTCGTCGTCACCGGGAAGCGGAGGCGACCATCGGCGCAAAATCTCCTCCGCCACGAGCGCCTTGAGGGAACCGAGATCGTCGATGTTGTTGTAGATCGCGACGATCGACACGCCCAGGCTTTCGGCCACCGACTTCACCGACACCTTCGGCAGCGTCAGCGCAATACCCGCCTCGGCCATGGTCTGAGGCGTCACCCGACGCTTGCGAGGGGAGCGACCCTCGGGGTTCGTCGGTTCGTGCATCCGAGGATGGTACGCGCCTCAGTTGTGACGCATCCTCAGCTGTGTGGCGCGGCGTCCGCGAACCTTCGTGCGACTACGCTGGGGATCGCTTCGACCCACGCGAGAGGACGACACAGTGCAACCCGGTGAACAGCCCGACATGGCATCGATCCTGCAGCAAGCCCAGCAGATGCAGCAGCAGCTGATGGCGGCGCAGGCCGAGATCGCGGAAACCGAAGTGACCGGCCAGGCGGGCGGTGGCCTCGTGGTCGCCACCGTCAAGGGAACCGGTGAGGTGGTCGGACTGACCATCGACCCAAAGGTCGTCGACCCGAGCGACGTCGAGACGTTGCAGGACCTGGTGATCGGCGCGATCGCCGATGCGTCTCGCGCGGCTCAGGCCGTCGCGAGCGAGAAGATGGGCCCCCTCGCTGGTGGTCTCGGTGGCATGCCCGGCCTGCCCGGGTTCTAGGCGGTGTACGAAGGTCCGGTTCAGGATCTGATCGACGAACTAGGCAAGTTTCCCGGGGTCGGTCCGAAGAGCGCTCAGCGCATAGCTTTTCACCTCCTGGGCGTCGAACCTCCCGAGGTGGATCGGCTCATGCGCGCGCTGCAGCGCATTCGCGACGGTGTGCAGTTCTGCATCGTCTGCGGCACGGTCTCGGACAAGGAACTGTGTCGAATCTGCGCGGACTCGCGTCGTGACAGATCCATGATCTGCGTCGTCGAAGAACCCAAAGATGTTCAGGCCGTGGAACGTACGCGAGAGTTCAAGGGCCGCTACCACGTGCTCGGTGGGGCACTCGATCCACTGAACGGAGTGGGGCCGGATCAGCTCCGCATCCGAGAGTTGTTGACTCGTGTGGGAACTCAGGACGACGGCGTCGACGTCACCGAAGTCATCATCGCCACCGACCCCAACACCGAGGGCGAAGCCACTGCCACGTATCTGGTGCGCATGATGCGTGACTTCCCCGGCCTGGCCATTACCCGCCTCGCCTCCGGCCTGCCGATGGGCGGAGACCTCGAATTCGCCGACGAGTTGACGCTGGGCCGCGCGTTGACGGGGCGTCGGCGCATGTAGAGCGGCTTCGCCGCACGTGCACGAAACCTCGTAGCAGGGGTCGAGTTTCCACTCACGACCCGAGGTTATGCACAGCCTGTGGATAGATTCTGACGTGGGCGCTGGAAACCGGCCATCCTGAGGGCCATGAGGACAAGACCAGCGGGTACCTGGCAGCGATTATTGGACGAGCAGCACGGAATCATCACCACGAAACAGATGCATGCGTTCGGCGTCGGCAAGGATTCGATCAACCACTACGTGGAAACCGGGCAATGGCTGAAAGTGTTTCGTGGCGTCGTCTCGTTGACCAATGGGCCGCTGACTCGTGAGATGCAATTGTCTGCGGCGCTGCTGTACGCAGGGCGGGGAGCGCTGCTCAGTCACACCACCGCCGCGGAGGAATGGGGGTGGGTTCGGCCTGGGGCAGGCCCGGTTCACGTCACCGTTCCCTACGGATGCTCGGCCACCAGCAAGCCGCCGACGATGAGACACGCCAAGCAGAACTTCACCTCGGAAAGCAACGAACAAATCCATCCCGGCGTTGTCGTCCACCGTTCCCGAGCCATGGGACACATCAGTGTCGAGACGAATCCGGCGCGAACGAGCGCTGTCGATACGGTCCTCGATCTCGTTGTCGCAGAGCCGACGTCGAGGCAAGCGACGATCACATTGGTCTCGGCGATGTCTTCGGGTGGCGTGAACGTCGCGGCCATGACGAGCAAGGTCGAAGTCCGGCGACCGATGCGCTACCTCAAACCGATTCTGCACACGCTGGCTCTCATGCGCGACGGAGTCCATTCTGCACTCGAATACCGTTACGTACTCGACGTCGAGCAGGCACACGGTCTGCCGGTCGGGCAGCGGCAGGCCCCGGTATTCGTTGACGGCCGACAGCTTTTCGAGGACATTCGCTACCAGATCTGCGACCTCATCGTCAGGCTGGACGGCCAGGCCTTCCACTCTGCCAAGCAGCGGCGATTTCGCGATCGCAGACGTGACAATGCCGCGGAGCTGAGGAACCTGCCGCGGTTGATGTACGGCTGGCACGAAGTGGCCGACGACCCGTGCGGTGTGTACCGCGAGGTCCGCGAGGTGCTGGTCAGAGAGGGTTGGACCGACGCGTCGTATCCGTGTGACCGTTGCGCCTTGTGAGTGGAAGTTCGTAGTGGGCTACGAGTTTTCGTTCACGTGCGGCGCAGCCGCTCCTTACGGAGTTGCGTAACCTCGGGCAACTCGAGCGGAGCGAGAGTGGTGCCCAATGCCCGCTCCAGCAGATAGTCCGCCAATTCCGGGTTCCGGGCGAGCACCGGGCCGTGCATGTACGTGCCGATCACCGAACCCTGCACGACGCCTTCGCGTCCGTCGCCGACACCGTTGCCGACACCGTGGGTGACCTTGGCCAACGGCGACGCATCCAGGCCGAGAGTCGTTCCACCGCGGTGGTTCTCGAAACCGGTGAGCTTCTGAGTGAGTCCTTCGAGCGCGGGTTCGGTGACGACTTCACCGATCGAGCGCGTGGTTTGCGGTGCGGTGGTGACGTCGAAGAGCGAGATGCCGTCGACGCGTTCGCCTGCGGAGGTCTCGTACCAGTGGCCGAGGACCTGGATCGCGGCGCAGATGGCGAGCACGGGCGCTCCGCGGGCAGCGGCGTTCTGTAGTCCGGGGTATCGGGTGAGGTGACGCGTCGCCAGGCGCTGCGCCGAATCCTCCGCTCCGCCAAGGGTGTACACGTCCAGTGAATCGGGAACCGGATCGCTGAGGGTGATCTGCACGACCTCGGCGTCGATGTCTCGCATCCGAAGCCGCTGCCGCAGAATGAGCGCGTTGCCGTTGTCGCCGTACGTGCCCATCACGTCGGGCAGGACCAGGCCGATGCGGACGGTGGACTCAGACATTTTTCACCTCACGTGCCAGCGCGCGCCCGAGGTCGCGGAACGCAGTGTAGTTGGCGAGCACTTCGACGCGCCCCGGCGGACAGGACGCGATGGCCTGCAACGGATCTGCGATGGTGGTGTGCTGCGAACCCGCGTACAGCAGGCGAACTCCGAGGTCGGTTGCACGTTCGCCCGCGGCGACGACGGCGACGTTCTCGAAATGCTCGAAGCGGACGTCCCACAACCACGACAGGTCTTCGCCGTCGGGTACCTGCCCGTTGACGGCGATGACGAGGCCGTCGCAGGTGGGGTCGATCATCGACAGCGCCTCCTGCCAGCCGGCAGGGTTCTTCGCGAGAAGCATTCGGACGGAATGGGATCCGTACTGGATGGTGGAGTAGCGTCCTGCGACTTCGTCGACGCTCGACGCGGCGGCGACGGCATCTTCCGCGCCCGCGCCGAGGGTCACTGCGGCGGCCACGGCCTGAGCTGCGTTGCCGCGGTTGGCTTTTCCTGGCAGCGACAACGTCATCGGCAGGACGAGTCCGTCGGGCCCGTAGAGATTCTCGTCGTCGAGCCACCAATCGGGCGTCGGGCGCTTGAAGTCGCTGCCGGTGCTGTACCAGTGCTCGCCCTCCCACAGGATGGGCTCACCCGTGCGCGGGCAGCTGACCGAATCACCAGCCCATCCACCGCCGGCTGCGACCCAGACGACGTTCGGTGCGTCGAATGCTGCCGAGGTGACGAGGACGTCGTCGCAGTTGGCGATGACGACGGTCTCGGGATGCCGGGCCAGTCCGGCGCGCAGTTTGCGTTCGATCATGTTGATCTCGCCCACGCGGTCGAGCTGATCGCGACTGAGGTTGAGCAACACGATGGCCGCCGGTTCCACCTCGTCGGAGACATGGGGGACGTGCAGCTCGTCGACCTCGAGAGCAGCCAGTTCGGCATCGAAGTGAGCGTGCAGGGCCGCGACGATGCCGGCATCCATGTTCGCGCCGTCGGCCTGGGTGGCGACATCGCCCAGGGTGGCCAGGGCAGCGGCCGTCATACGCGTGGTGGTGGACTTGCCGTTGGTGCCGGTGACGATGACGGTGCGTCGTCCGCGACCGAGCCCGCCGAGGATGTTCGGATCGATCTTGAGGGCGACGAGTCCGCCGATCATCGATCCCTTACCTCGACCCGCTTTGCGAGACGCCCAGGTCGCCAGCTCCGCCGCGCGCAGTGCCACACGGCCACGTGCACCGATACGTCTGCGCTCACCCACTTCAACCATCCGCCGAGTCTGGCACAGAAGAGCGTGCAGTTTCACGTCGGCGGCTTCTACCCCTCGGTCAATTCCGCAGGCTCCACTCCCGCTACCCCCGGGTCGTTCCGCAGGCTCCACTCCCGCCCTATTGGGTCATTCCGCAGGCTCCACTCCCGCTACCCCCGGGTCGTTCCGCAGGCTCCACTCCCGCCTCTCACACCGGTGCTTTCTCCCGAACTTCGACCGACCTTCGCACGGCCATGCCGCCGAGGCATCCGCCGATCACGACGACGCCACCGATCAGTGCGAGCACGGACGGGTTCTCGCCCAGGAATATCCAGGCACCGGCGATTCCGACAACGGGAACCAGCAGTGAGAACGGCGCGACCAGTCCGGCGGGGTTGCGGCTCATCAGGATGCTCCAGAGACCGCTGCCGATGATGGTGGCGGGAATCACGATGTAGGCCAACGCGACCAACCCTGGCCAGCCTTGCGGACCGAACGACTCCGTCAGCGCATGCCAGCCGGTGCTCGGGCCCTCGAAGATCGCTGACAGCGCCAGCATCGGCAGCGGCGGAACGACGGTCATCCACAGCATCAGCGTCATCGGCGAATCGGACTTGGCGAGTCGGTTTCCCAGATTGCCGAACGCCCAGCCGAGGCCGGCGAGGAGGGTGAGGATCACCGGAAGCAGGAAGGCGTTCTGAGCGCGGTCCCATCCGATCAGGACCATGCCGAGGACGGCGACCGCGATGCCGATCGCCTGTCTGCGAGAGACGTGTTCGCGCAGCAGAACAGCGCCGAGCACAACGGTGAACGGGGCGGACGACTGCAGCACGAGTGACGCCAATCCGGTGGGCATGCCTGCTGCCATCGCCGCGAACAGGAATGCGAACTGCAGAAATCCGAACCCGAAGCCGTAGAGCAGCAACCACTTCAGCGGCACTTTCGGCCTGGGGACGAACAAGACGACCGGGATGGCGATCACCAGGAAGCGCAACGCGCCGAAGAAGAACGGCGGAAAATGATCGAGTCCGACGCGTATGGCGAGGAAGTTCAGTCCCCACAGCACGGCGACGGTCAATCCGAGGAGGCGGTCGCGAGTGGTCATGGCGTCCATCGTGTCCGCTGCGAATGATCAGCACAATCGAATATATCCGCATCAACAGTTAAGATTTACTGCATGAACGTGGAGCGGCTGCGGATTCTTGCGGAACTCGCCGACCGTGGAACTGTCGCAGCGGTGGCCGACGCGATGTCGACGACCCCCTCGGCGGTATCCCAGCAACTCAAGCTGCTGGCCAAGGAAGCGGGTGTGACGCTCCTCGAACCGGACGGTCGTCGGCTCCGACTGACCGACGCGGGACGCGCTCTGGTGCTGCGTACCGATGAGGTGCTCGCTGCGGTCGCCCGCGCTACAGCCGAGATGGATCGGTACCGTGCGTCCCCGCGGGGACGCGTCCGAGTCGCGCTGTTCCCGTCCGGTGCTGCCCTGCTGCTGCCCGGGGTACTGACGCGGTTGGCGAACTCGGACGTCGACATCGAGGCACGCGACGAGGACCTGCCTGCATCCTCGGTGCCGGAACTGTTGGCCGACTACGACGTGGTGCTCACCCACCGCGACGAGCGGGCCCCGTCGACCGCAGGCCCGCGCATCGAAGTGACGACCCTGATGCGCGAGCCGATCGATCTGGTGCTCCCGCCCGGTCATGGTTTGGCGCAACACGAATCGATAGACCTCAGGGACCTGGTCGACGAACGGTGGATCAGTGTTCGCGGCGGATTCCCGGTCGACGACGTGTTGCTCTCGGTAGCCGCGGCCACCGGCGTCGAACCCCGAGTGGTCCAGCGAGTGAACGATTTTCGCGTCACCGAGGTGTTGGTGGCGGCAGGTCACGGCGTGGCCCTGATGCCGCGGTACGCCGTGGTGCATCCCGGTCTGGTGCGTCGAGAATTGTCGGGCGTTCGGGCCGGGCGCATCTACGAACTTGCGACCAGGCCCGACGCTCGACGCCTACCGGCAATCGCTGCCGTGCTCGACGCGTTCCGGGCGGAGGCGGACATCAGGACAGAGCTTTGGCCTTCAGCGTCCTGAACTCGTCCTGATCGATGGTTCCGTTGTCCAGCAACGTCTTTGCGTGTGCGATCTCCTCCGATGCGGACCGACCGGCCACTTCTTTGATGTAGTTCTCCTGCTGGTCCTTGGCGTGCTGCAGGGCGGCAACCTGACGCTCGGCCATGTTGCCGCCGTTCACGATGAGGTAGATCAGCGCGGTGAAGAACGGCGCGATGATGAGGAAGAGCACCCACGCGGCTTTCACGAGCCCGGATGCTTTGTGGTTTCGGAAGAGGTCTCCGATGATCGACAGCATCACCATGAGGTAAGCCACGAATGCGAAACCGACGATGAGAAGCCAGAGAAAATCCCAGAAAGAATCCATGGCGAACTTCCATTCCCTAAAGTGCCCCGACGGCAGGTTCATTGTCGCATGCGGCGTACCAGCTGAGCGTCGATAAACAGCGAAAAGCCGCCCATTCGTGATGAATGGGCGGCTTTTCGCGTCGAGCAGAGAACCTATTTCAGTGCACGGTTCACGGCCGAGACCACCGCGCGCAGTGATGCGGTGGTGATCGAGGTCGCGATGCCGACGCCCCAGACGGTGGTGGCGACACCGGCGGGTGAGGTGACCGAGGCCTCGACGTAGGCCGCGGCCTGGGCGTCGTCGCCCGCGGACATGGCGTGCTCGGAGTAGTCGAGGACGCTGACGTCGTATCCGATGGTGGACAGTGCGTCGACGAACGAGGCGAGGGGGCCGTTGCCGGATCCGGAGATCTCCTGCTCCACGCCGTCGACCTTGACCGTCGCGGTGATCGTGTCGGTGCCACCGTCGTGCTCGGCCGCGATGACCGACTGCTTGATGCGCTCGAGGGGGCGGATCGGGGTCAGGTACTCCTCGGCGAAGACGTCCCACATCTCCTTCGGCGAGACCTCGCCGCCCTCACCGTCGGTGATGCGCTGGACGGCCTGGGAGAACTCGATCTGGAGTCGACGCGGCAGGTTCAGGCCGTGATCGGACTTCATGATGTACGCGACGCCGCCCTTGCCGGACTGCGAGTTGACGCGAATGACGGCCTCGTAGGTGCGACCGACGTCCTTCGGATCGACGGGCAGATACGGGACCTGCCAGGTGACGTCTCCGATGTCCGAACCCTGTTCGTCTGCAGTGACTTTCATCGCATCCAGGCCCTTGTTGATCGCGTCCTGGTGGCTGCCGGAGAAGGCGGTGTAGACCAGGTCGCCGCCGTAGGGGTGACGCTCGGCGACGGGAAGTTGGTTGCAGTACTCCACGGTTCGACGGACCTCGTCGATGTTGGAGAAGTCGATCTGCGGATCGACACCGCGGGTGAACAGGTTCAGCCCGAGCGTGACCAGGCAGACGTTGCCGGTGCGCTCGCCGTTGCCGAACAGGCAGCCCTCGATGCGGTCCGCGCCGGCCTGGTAGCCGAGTTCTGCTGCGGCAACACCGGTTCCGCGGTCGTTGTGCGGGTGCAGTGACAGCACGATGCTGTCGCGGCGATCGAGGTTGCGGCTCATCCACTCGATCGAGTCGGCGTAGACGTTGGGTGTCGCCATCTCGACGGTGGCAGGCAGATTCAGGATCAGCGGCTTGGCGGGCGTGGGATCGATGATCGCGGTGACCGCGTCGCACACCTCTTTGGCGTAGGACAGTTCGGTGCCGGTGTAGGACTCGGGGGAGTACTCGTAGCGCCAGTCCGTATCGGGGAACTTGGCTGCTTCCTCAAGGACCTTGTGGGCACCGTCGGTGGCGATCTTCTTGATGACGTCACGCTCGGCCCGGAACACCACTCGGCGCTGCAGGATGGACGTCGAGTTGTAGAAGTGCACGATGACGCTGCGCGCACCCTCGCACGCGACGAAGGTGCGCTCGATCAGCTCGGGACGGCACTGCGTCAGCACCTGGATGGTGACGTCGTCGGGGATCGCGCCGTCCTCGATGATCTCGCGGACGAAGTCGAAGTCGGTCTGGCTGGCCGACGGGAAGCCGACCTCGATCTGCTTGTAGCCCATGCGAACCAGCAGGTCGAACATGCGACGCTTGCGGGCCGGGCTCATCGGATCGATCAGCGCCTGGTTGCCGTCGCGCAGATCGACGGCGCACCACTGCGGGGTGCGATCGATGATCTTGTCCGGCCACGTGCGGTCGGGAAGGGTGACGTGCTCGACCTCCTCGGCGAACGGCCGGTAACGGTAGGTCGGCATCGAGGAGTTCTTCTGGGTGTTCCAGGCGGGCTGGTCGCTTGGTGCGGGCCGCGAGGGCGGGGTGATGGTGCGAGTTCCCGAGGTGAATGCGTCGGCTGGTGACATGGTCTTCGTCTCTCCGTACAGATCAGAGCAATGTGTTCGACCGGCGCAACGAACCCCGCGACGGGAAGCCAGTCTGGTCTCAGACCCCGTCGCGGCTGTTAAGAAGGAGAGCTCGCAGCATGGGCTGAGTGTACTACCGCGCGCCGACCGCCTACCCCAGGGTTGACGAGTGGAATTCTGCAGTTGCTGCATCGACTCTGCGTTGCCAGTGCCCGATGTCATTCATTCGTCCGACGTCGGTGATCGTCCAGCAGTGCGCGAGGAGTTCGTACCCGAGGCGATCGACCTCGGCATGCTGCGACCACACCCGATGAGCCCACCGCCGATCGTTGTGTGCGGCCTCGGCACCGGCCAACGCGGACCCGACCAGCTCGAACTGGACGTCGCGCCGGGCGGTGAGAGCGCTCGATCCGGCGACGTCCTCGGTGCGCAACACCGTCAGCAGATCGGCGCTGAGCGTCAGGACTCGGCCGTCGGACCACTGCAATGCGCGCCTGAACGCCCCGGGAAGCAGCAGCCACAGCGCAGCGAAGGCCAGAGCGACGCCCACCGTGGTTTCCACGATCCGGTCCACGACGATGTCCTCCAGGACAGCTCCCGGATGTGTCAGTGTCCCCATCAGCAGGGCGAGCGGCGTGATGAACGTGACGGCCAACCCGTAGTTGCGCGCCACCGAGACCTCGATCGCGAACTGCAACACCATCAACACCACGATGACGGCCAGACCGGTCAGCGGCGAGAGGAAGATGGCGGAGAACAGGGCCACCCCCGCGAGGGTTCCGCCGAGCCGCTGCAGGCCCCGATACGTGCCGTGCACCCGGTCGGGACCCTGTTGCAGTACCAGGACGGCACCGAGGATCGCCCAGTCCGGACGGCTCAGATCCAGCGCGACGCTGATCCCGCCTGCCGCCGCTGCCGCGCAGAAGACCCTGATCGCCGTGGACGATGCGTGTGAATCCCGGTGCAGCGAGCGCCGCAACCGGTAGGCGATGCTCGGCCTCGCGAGCGGCAGCTGATCCGGCACCGAGTCGACTGCCTGGTCGGCATCCATGCTTCGAGAGGTAGTGGCCGCGAATGCCCGATGGGCGTCGAACAGCCTCTGCACCAGCACCGGCCTCGACGACAACCGTGCGGCACCTGCGTCGTACACGGCGGCCCAGGCTGCGTGCAGACGCGCGGCCGCGACGTGACGATCGGCGGCAGACGGCGTCTGCGAGCTCGTGTATTTCTCGATCGCGCCCACCGCTGCTCCGACGGCCTCGCGCTCGGGTCCTCGCGGATCCCACAGCACCCCGGACATCGACACCAGTAGCGCCGACGCGACGCCGATCGCCGCGCAGACCGCTCCGTGAACGGCGCCGATGCCGGCCCCGGGGATGTACGACGACACCGCGCACACCAGCACGAAGAAGAACGCACCCGGCGGTCCCAGTCGCAGCGCAGCGATGACGTAGACCGCCACGAGAGCCAGGAGCGAGAGCAGGGTCACCGGGATCATCTGCGCCCATCCGGTGCTCCCGAGATCGAGCGCCACCTGCCCGGCCGTCGCCCCGAGCCACACCGACGCCACCAGTGCGCCGCCCGCGGTCAGGACGACCCACCAACGCGAACGATAGGGACGCCCCTCGCCGTAGATGACGGCGAAACTTCCCGAGACCACCAGCAGGGCCTCGGTGTGGAACCCGAGAACCCACGCCGCGATCGCGGGGATGCCGAATGCCAGAGCCGAGCGCAGTCCACCCGGCCAGCGGCGGCCGACGGCAGGGAGCCCGAAGAGCACCCGCAGACCTCGCGGGGGTGGGGGTGGGCGGTGCTCGGGAAGGGTCACCCGAACATGTTAGGTCAGGCGTATCCGCAGGCGAACCGCCCTAAAGTCCCAGCTCGGAGCTACCCGGCCCACTGCTCGGGGTGCCGGATCGGTAAGGTGACCCCGGAACATTTCCCCGACATTCTCGTGATCGTCGGCTATCCAGCGGAGGTAAACACGCGTGGCTCTCATCGTCCAGAAGTACGGTGGATCGTCGGTGGGGACCGCCGAACGTATCCGACGCGTCGCTGAACGAATCGTCGAGACCAAGAAGGCCGGCCACGACGTCGTCGTGGTCGTGTCGGCCATGGGCGATACCACCGACGAACTGCTCGACCTGGCCCAGCAGGTGTGCCCGGTCCCGCCGGCCCGCGAAATGGACATGCTGCTGACCTCGGGAGAGCGCATCTCCAACGCTCTGGTCGCGATGGCCATCCACTCGCTCGGTGCCGAGGCTCGGTCGTTCACCGGCTCGCAGGCAGGCGTCGTCACCACCAGCGTGCACGGCAACGCCAAAATCATCGACGTCACCCCCGGCCGCGTGCGCAGCGCACTCGACGAGGGCTCGATCGTTCTCGTCGCCGGCTTCCAGGGCGTCAGCCAGGACAGCAAGGACGTCACGACGCTCGGTCGCGGTGGATCGGACACGACCGCCGTCGCGCTGGCCGCAGCACTGAACGCGGACGTCTGCGAGATCTACACCGACGTCGACGGCATCTTCACCGCCGATCCGCGCATCGTGCCCAACGCCCGGCACCTCGACACCGTCTCGTTCGAGGAGATGCTGGAGATGGCTGCCTGCGGTGCCAAGGTGCTCATGCTGCGCTGCGTCGAATACGCGCGTCGCTACAACGTTCCTGTTCACGTGCGCTCGTCGTACACCACGAAACCCGGAACGATCGTCTCCGGATCTATGGAGGACATTCCAGTGGAAGAAGCAATTCTCACCGGCGTCGCACACGATCGCAGCGAGGCGAAGGTCACCGTCGTCGGTCTGCCCGACACCCCCGGCTACGCCGCCAAAGTGTTTCGCGCCGTGGCAGATTCCGAGATCAACATCGACATGGTGTTGCAGAACGTGTCCAAGATCGACACCGGCAAGACCGACATCACCTTCACCTGTCCCAAGGCCGACGGCCCGACGGCAGTGGAGAAGCTCACCAAGCTCCAGGCCGAGATCGGCTTCGCTCAGGTGCTCTACGACGACCACATCGGCAAGGTCTCCCTCGTCGGTGCGGGCATGAAGAGCCACCCCGGCGTCACCGCGACGTTCTGTGAGGCCCTCGCCGACGCCGGCATCAACATCGACCTGATCAGCACCTCGGAGATCCGTATCTCAGTGCTGTGCAGTGACACTCAGCTCGACGAAGCAGTACGCGCGCTGCACGCCGCCTTCGATCTGGGCGGCGACGAAGAAGCCGTCGTACACGCAGGAACAGGACGATAGACGATGACCACAGTTGCAGTCGTAGGAGCCACCGGTCAGGTCGGTGCCGTCATGCGAACCCTGTTGGAGGAGCGTAACTTCCCCGCCGACACCGTTCGATTCTTCGCCTCCGCGCGCTCGGCGGGCAAGAAGCTGCCGTTCCGCGGCGAGGAGATCGTCGTCGAGGACGCCTCCACCGCAGACCTCGCCGGAATCGACATCGCGCTGTTCTCTGCGGGTGCGACGCTCTCACGTGAGCAGGCACCGCGTTTCACCGCAGCAGGTGCCACCGTCATCGACAACTCCTCGGCGTTCCGCAAGGACTCGGACGTGCCGCTGGTGGTCAGCGAGGTCAACCCCGAGGACGCGAAGAACCCGCCCCGCGGCATCATCGCCAACCCCAACTGCACCACCATGGCCGCGATGCCGGTGCTCAAGGTGCTGCACGACGAAGCAGGCCTGCAGCGCCTGATCGTCTCGAGCTACCAGGCCGTGTCCGGCAGCGGACTCGCCGGTGTGGAAGAACTCGCCACCCAGGCGCGCGCCGTCATCGGCGACGTCGAAAAGCTGGTGCACGACGGTTCGTCGGTGGATTTCCCGGCCCCCAACAAGTACGTCGCGCCCATCGCCTTCAACGTCCTGCCGCTGGCCGGTGCGTTGGTGGACGACGGATCCGGCGAAACCGACGAGGACCAGAAGCTGCGCAACGAATCGCGCAAGATCCTCGGCCTGCCCGACCTGCTGGTGAGCGGCACCTGCGTGCGCGTGCCGGTGTTCACCGGGCACTCGCTGTCGATCAATGCCGAGTTCGATCGTCCGTTGTCGGTGGAGCGGGCTCGTGAGTTGCTGGCATCGGCACCCGGCGTCTCGCTGGTCGACGTGCCGACACCTTTGCAGGCCGCAGGCGCGGACGATTCCCTCGTCGGCCGCATCCGCCAGGATCCGGGCGTCCCCGAAGGACGCGGACTGGCCCTGTTCGTCTCGGGCGACAACCTGCGTAAGGGTGCCGCGCTCAACACGATTCAGATCGCCGAGCTGCTGGTCTGACGCCGTGCGCGTTGTGCGTCCCCACGGGTACGCACAACCCCCACCACGGTGAGGTCAGGCGGTGACCCACGGCGGCGGCGTCGAAGATGTGGGCGGGCG
>NZ_JAWLRY010000014.1:63026-125789 GCF_033142325.1 Rhodococcus sp. IEGM 1370
CGGCGGGGCGCGCGGCGCCGGCGGGGCGCCGGGGGGGGGGCCGCGCCCGGGGGGGGGGGGGGGGGGGGGGGGGGGGGGGGGGGGGGGGGGGCCCCCCCCCGGCCCCCCCCCCCCCCCCCACGACGGTCAGTTCAGGCGGTGACCCTCGGCGGAGGCGTCGAAGATGTGCGCGTGCGCGTCGTCGATACGGACGTGGACGCGGTCACCCTTCTCGGGTGGGCTGCGCCAATCGGCCCGGGCGACGATGGTCTCGGTGCGGCCGTTGATGTCTGCACGGCCGAACACGAAGGCCTCGGAGCCGAGTTCTTCGACCACGTCGATCTCGAGAGCGATTCCGCTGCTCGCGATCTCGATGTGCTCGGGCCTGATGCCGAACATCACCTCGGCGGCCGACCCGAGGGTCTGGCGCGGCACGGGAATCACCTGATCGGCCAGGCGAACGCCGCCGTCGGTGACCGGGACACGGAACAGATTCATCGACGGTGAGCCCATGAACCCGGCGACGAACGCATTGACCGGCTTCCGGTACAGCTCGCGCGGGGTGGCGCACTGCTGCAGCACACCACCTTTCAGGACGGCGACGCGATCGCCCATCGTCATGGCCTCTACCTGATCGTGGGTGACGTACACCGTCGTCGTTCCGAGCCTTCGCTGCAACTGGGCGATCTGGGTGCGCGTCTGGACCCGCAGCTTGGCGTCGAGATTGCTCAGGGGCTCGTCCATCAGAAACACCTGGGGTTGACGAACGATGGCGCGGCCCATGGCAACTCGCTGACGCTGACCGCCCGAGAGCGCCTTGGGCTTGCGGTCGAGATACGGCTCGAGGTCGAGTAGCTTCGCGGCCTCCTCGACGCGAGTGCGAATGTCGTCCTTGTTCGCCTTCGCCAACTTCAGAGCGAAGCCCATGTTCTCCGCGACGGTCATGTGCGGATACAGCGCGTAGTTCTGGAACACCATCGCGATGTCGCGATCCTTGGGTTCGGAGTGGGTGACGTCCTTGCCGCCGATGAGGATGCGACCGGAATTGACCTCTTCGAGCCCCGCGAGCATCCGCAGCGACGTCGACTTTCCGCAACCCGACGGGCCGACCAGAACGAGGAATTCACCGTCCTCGATGTGCAGGTCGAGCTCGTCCACCGCGGGGGCGTCGGAGCCCGGAAACAGCCTGGTGGTGCGCTCGAAAGTAATCGTTGCCATGACAGATAGATCCCTCCACCGGCAGGAACGTGCCGGACGATCCGAGTGTGGGGTGACGGCGGGAGCCGACGGGCACATAGTATGGCCCCAATCACAACAAGGAGAGAGGAGGCTCGGTGAGCGGATCTGTGTCCAGGCGAACCGCCCTTCGAGGGCTCGCCGTCGCCGCAGTAGCCGCTGGTGCCGCTGCACTCCCGGTGGCGTCGACGACGCGCCGCGCGATGGCCGACGACTTCCTCCGTGGCCAAAGCCCCCTGCTGTTCCACTCACCGCCCCTCACGCCGTTCCGGGACGAGCTGCCCAGGTTGCCGCTGATCAGCGGTACCGAGGTGACGTTGGACGCGCACAGCTCCACCCACGTGTTCCACGCCGATCTACGACCCGCGCCCACCTTCGGGTACGGCCAGTGCGACTACCTCGGACCGACCATCGAGTCGCAGACCGGTCAGCCCTGGACACTGAAGTATTCCAACACCACCGCGGGCAACCCGCTCGCCGCCGACATCGACACCTCGCTGCACGGCATGAGCGAGATGGACCGCACGATGACACCGACGGCGCTGCACCTGCACGGGGCCGTCACCGAACCGGCGAGCGACGGGCACTCCGAGATGCTGGTGCGCCCGGGGGAGTCGATGACGCACAACTTCTCGGGGCTCAACGACGCCGCGGGACTCTGGTACCACGATCACGCCATGTCGATGACGCGCATCAACGTGTACGCGGGCCTGCTCGGCATGAACCTCGTGCGGGACCGTTGGGACACCGGCACGCCCGACAATGCGCTGGGGCTGCCGTCGGGTGAGTTCGAGCTGCCGTTGGTGCTGCAGGAAAAGATCATGAACCCCGACGGCAGCATGAGCATCCGTTCCAATATCACCGTGCCGCAGGGTAAATGGGAAGGCGGCGGCACCGGAGACGTGGGCGTCGTCAACGGCAAGATCTGGCCGACGATGGAAGTGGCCCGGGGTATGTACCGGCTGCGCGTCGTCAACGCCGGGTCGTACAGCGTGTGGAACCTGTTCTTCACCAACAGACTTCGATTCTGGGTCATCGGGAACGACGGGGGATTGCTCGACGCTCCTGTGGAAGCCACCAGCATCCGACTCGCCCCGGCCGAGCGCGCCGACATCCTCGTCGACTTCGGTGCCGTCGAGGCAGGTGCTCTCGTTGAACTACTCAACGACGAGCCGCCGCCGGCGCAGGCCGCGTCCCTCGGAGCCGTCCCGATGCCGATGTTCTGCCAGTTTCGCGTCGCGTCCGCGGCCGGGTTCCGGGGCGGTATGCCGACGTTGCTGCGCGGCGGCAAGGGACAGCCGGATGTGTTGCCGCCGTTGCCGACCGCGAAATTCACGCGAACGGTCACCGTCAACCAGCCGTCCGGCGGGCTCAACCTGGACATGACTCTGATGAACCTGAACAACCTGAGGTACTCGGACCCGGACATCGAGATGCCCAAGCAGGGGACCGTGGAGATGTGGAACATCGTCAACACGACGGTGGAGCCGCACCCGATTCACCTGCACTTGGCGCACTTCCGGACGCTGGGACGCATCCCCATCGACCTCGCCGCTTACCAACGTGATTTCCCCAGGCCAACATTCGGTACCAGATGGGCTCCGCCGGTGGAGAAGTTCCTCACCGGTCCGTCGGTGCCGCCTGCGGCGTGGGAAGCCGGGTGGAAGGACACCGTCAACACCTACCCGGGCACCGTCACGCAGATCCTCGTTCGATTCCCGACGGCCGACGAGCTCGGCTTCGACCCCGACGCCACCTTCGCCGGGCCGGCCGCGCACCACGGCGGCGAGCACGGTGGACACGACATGGGTGGGGGCGGCGAACTGCAGGGGTACATGTGGCACTGCCACATGCTCGATCACGAGGACCACGAAATGATGCTCAGGTACCGCACCGTCGCTCCGTGACAAAGCTTGTCGGTGGGTGGGTATAGCTTTCGTGGTGTGAAGACATTGGGGGATGTGTTCGGGCTCGGTGACCAGGATTTGGTCTCCGAGCTCGCTGGCGTGTCCTCCCTCGAAAACGAGCTCGCTGCAACGCGATTGACGCTGCTGGCGGAGATGGACCGGCGTGGTTTGGCCATGAAACTCGGCTACTCGTCGGTCACCCGGTGGTACGCGCGATCGGTGCGCATCACCGACGGGTCCGCGGCCCGTCAGATGGAGCTGGGGCAGTGGCTCACCGACCGGCCCAGCGTGTTGAATGCCCTCGCAGGTGGCGATATCCACGCCGCGCACGCCTCGGCGATCGCCGACGGCTACGCCACCGTGGTGGTCGCCGACCCCACCCTCGACGAACAACGCCGCGAGGCTGTCGTCGCCGAACTGCTCGAAACCGCCATGCGCAGCACCGCCGGGCAGGTCGCCTCCCGCGCGCAGGCACTGGCGCATTCCGCGGCCGAGGACGCCAGAGCCCGCCACGAGCAGGCCGAGAAGCAACGACAAGAACAGGAGCGGACACAGGAGCGGGACCGGGCGACCCGAGCTGATGCCGGTGGCGCGGGTGATGCAGGTGGCTCAAGTGAGCCCGAACCTGCTGAGCCCGAACCTGTTCCAGCTGGACCGCCGCCGATACCGGTGTCGGAGAACCCGGAGTTGAACCGTTTCGATGTTCACCCGCTTGCCAGTGGCCGCTTCCAGATGGGTGGCAACGTCGACCGGCTCCTGGCCGAGAAGCTGCTCACCGCGCTGTCGGCGTTGACCGCGCCGCAGCCCGGCCCTGGAGGTGAACGCGATCTACGTGGTCCGTCGAAGCGGCGGGCGGATGCACTCGATCGGATCCTCGACCGGCACCTGAGCGGTGGTGGCCGCGGATCGGCGGGCGGGTCGCGGGCATCGGTGCACTTGATCGTCCCGCTGCGGGACCTGCTCGCCGACCGCGGACACACGCAATCGAACAGCGCAACAACGGGTTCGACGACAGACGGTTCCGGTGGCGACTCACGGGCCGGCGATACCGATACGGGTCCCGTTGCCGGCGCTGACGGCGGGCACCACGTCAGTGAGAGTCCCGAAGCCGGCGACAGTTTGCGGACCGGTGATGTCGACGCGGGTCCCGTTGCGGGCGCTGACGGCGGTCACTACGTCGGGTGCGGTGCCGGCGACAGTTCACGAGCCCGCGATACCGAGGCCGGTCCCGATCGTGGCACTGGTCGTCGGGTCAGCGGGAGCAATGCTGGTGCCGGCGGCAGTTCACGAGCCCGCGATACCGACGTCGGTCCCGATCGTGGCAACGGTCGTCGCGTCAGCGGGAGCGGCGCGGGTGCCGGCGACGTCTCACGGACCGGCGATACCGAAACGCCTCCCGCGGCTGGCGCTGATGGCGGTCACCAGGTGAGTGAGAGTGCCGGTGCCGGCGACGGTTCATGGAACGGTGATCCCCGCGGCGATCGTGTCGGTCCCAGCGCTGGTGCCGGTGACCATTGCGGGCGGAAGTCTGCACCCGACCCCGGTGATGCCGACTGGCCGTTCCACTTCGACTGGACCGGGCCGATGAGCCGCGCCTTCGCCGAACTCCTCACCTGCGACGCCGACCTCACCCCGGTCATCGTCGACCACCACGGCGTCCCGCTCGCCCTCGGCCGCAGCACCAGACTCGCCAGCGACGACCAACGCATCGCCCTGACCATCCGCGATCGGTGCTGCGTGATGTGCGGCCGCCCCGCACAGTGGTGCCAAGCCCACCACGTGAAATTCTGGGAACACGGCGGCCGCACCGACCTGAACAACCTCGCGCTGGTCTGCGGGGAATGCCATCGCCTGGTCCACCACGGCGACTGGCAACTGCTCATGGGCGACGACGGACACCCCTACGCCATCCCACCCGAATCCATCGACCCCACACGACAACCCATCCCCAGCTACCACCGCCGAAAACGTCGCGCAGCCTGACAACACATCAGTCGCGCCACTCGGCCGCCCAAGCCATTCCCTCTCTCGAAGCCGTGCGCCAGCCGCGCGGCTTCGGCGGGCTGGCCCCCTACGCGCACGGTGCTGTCGATCAGCGCTGACGGGCCAGGCACCTCACGCATCAGCAGTTCTCCTGCCCGCCCGAGCTTTCACCGACGACCGGCTGGCTTTCAACACTCGGTAGGCATCCATGTGGACCAGGTCGCTGGCGGCACCAGCGGTGGACTGTCCGTCGCCTATCCGTCGCGCAGCGGTCGACGGCCGGTGTCCGAGGGAGCTACGAGACCGCGGTAGTGCGTGGCGATCTCGCCCGGTGTGGTGAACCAGACGCCGTCGCTGTTGTCGAGCATGTGTTGCAGGGCGGACCGGAACCGGCGAAGTCGGTAGGGCTGTCCGGTAAGAAACGTGTGCAGAGAGATCGCGAGCACTACGGGTTGGTGTTCCGAGTTCTCCTTCAGTTCGTCGAAACTGTCGATTATGTTGCGCTCGAACGTCGCTGCGGTCTGGTGATGGTGAACGAACACCGGAAGGTCGTTCACCTCGTGCGGGTACGGAACGCTGAGCAAGGGGCCACCGCGGGTCCTCAGCCAGACCGGCTGATCATCGATGGGCCAGTCCAAGGTGTATTCGTAGCCACGTTCGGCCAGCAGGTCCTCGGTCACTCGGCTGGGGTTGGCACCGGGGCTCATCCAACCCCGAGGAGGTTCTCCCTCGTGGCGCTCGATGGCGGTCGTCACCTCGTCGATCGAGCGTCGTTCGGCTTCCTCGTCTTGATCGTTCGGTTGCACGGCGTTCGTTCGTCCGTGCGCGACGGCCTCCGCATCGAGGGCGCGGAAGGCGTCGACCAGCTGCGGAGCATGCTCGTACACCTCGGTGTTGACCAGCAACGTCGGGCGAACTCCACTCCGGTGCAACGTCTCTGCGATCCGGAAGCCGCCGACGCGGTTGCCGTACTCGCGCCAACCCCAGTTGTAGGTGTTCGGCTGATCCATTCCGGGTGTGTAGCCCAGCCCTGGCCCTCCGTCGTCGTACGGAAAGTGCTCGCAGTTGACTGCGACGTACACCGCGAGGCGCGCGCCACCCGGCCACTCGAACTGTGGGCGATCGCCGATGGGGGAGTAGTCGAAGCGGCCATGAGAAGCGAGGGGCATGGCGACAGAATTGCCCATGGTCGATCAGCGCAAACTGTGGTGCCAGCTTGCTGGCCGGCACCGAGTCGGAGCCACTGCTGCAGCCGGCCGAGGTGAACGCGTGGATCCCCACGACTGCGCATGCGGCCCCACGAACACCGACGGTAGAGATTGTCATCGGCCCTCTTTCGTCTGCTCCGATGCAGCATTCGTGTGGCTAAAGCAGGTCGAACCGACCGGATCGTAGAACCGAGCAGTGGAAATGGATTGGAAAGCGGTGCGCGCAGTCCAGTCGACTTTCCGATCAATCAGTGAGATCCAGACCGACTGCTTCCTGCAGCAAACTTAAAGTCAGGCTGGACTGTTTGTTGATTTAGCGCTACTGTGCGAAGTGTGACTACCGACACAGGGCTCGACGACTCAGCGCCCACCGAGCGCCGGACGCAGGCCGAACGCACCGCGGGCACTCGGGCGAAGCTGCTCGACGCCGCGATCGATTGCCTGGTCGAACTGGGCTTCGCCAAGACCAGCACCCAGGAGATCGCGCGGCGTGCCGGTGTCTCCCGGGGAGCGCAGCTGCACCACTTCCCGACCAAGGAGTCCTTGCTGATCGCGGCCGTCGAGCATCTCGTCGATCGTCGTCTCTCGGAGATCCTCGAAGCCGAACCGGACCCCGAGCGGGGACCCGAGATCCTCGCCGACGCATTCTCCGGGCCCCTGTTCTACGCCGCGCTCGAGCTCTGGGTGGCTGCCCGTACCGACCCGGCGCTGCACGAGGCGATGATCCCCTTGGAGCGGCGCGTCGCCGAGGCCATTCAGGGCGGTTCCCAGATCGTCATGGGTAGCCGGATGTCCCCCGAATCCATCGAGCTCAGTGTCGAACTCGCCCGCGGGCTGGCCGTCTCGGCGCTGTTCCGCACTCCCGAAGCCGACGCGCAGCTGCGCGGGCGGCTCCTTCCCGTCTGGTCCGAAAAGGTGATGGATTCGTGAACGCAACTCTCCCCGAACAGCTCGACGTGCTCGTGGTCGGAGCCGGTTTCGCAGGCCTGGCCGCGGTGGCGAAGATCCTCGCCGCCGACCCGAGCGCCGACGTGACCGTCATCGAACGCGCGTCCGACGTGGGTGGCACGTGGCGCGACAACACCTACCCGGGGTGCGCGTGCGACGTGCCGACCTCGCTGTACTCGTTCTCGTTCGCCCCGAGCCCCAAGTGGAGTCACACCTTCGCGCGTCAGCCCGAATTGTTCGACTACCTGCGTTCGGTGGTGGATCGTCTGGACCTGAACGATCGCATCGTCACGAACTGTGAATTGCAGTCCGCCACCTGGGACGAGGTGAACAACCGTTGGTCGGTGCAGACGTCGCAGGGGTCGGCGAGCGCCCGAGTGTTGGTCGCTGCCACCGGGGCGCTGTCCACTCCGAAGATCCCGGACGTCCCCGGAATCGACACGTTCGCCGGCACCGTGTTCCATTCCGCGACCTGGAATCACGAGCACGACCTCACCGGCGAGCGGGTCGCCGTGATCGGCACCGGGGCGTCTGCGGTGCAGTTCGTCCCCGAGATAGTCGACCGGGCCGAGCGGCTCACCGTCTTTCAGCGCACCCCTGCGTGGGTGATTCCGCGCCTGGACCGCACCATCGGCCGGCTCGAGCGCACGCTGTACGAGCAAATCCCTCTGGCGCACCGCGCGGTTCGCGGTGTCATCTACGGCTACCGCGAGGCCTACGTGACCGTGCTGGCGGACAACCCGTGGCTGCTGCCCGCGGTGAAGGTGTTCGCGAAATCGAATCTGAAGCGTCAGGTCAAGAACCCGGTGAAACGTGCGGCGCTGACTCCCGACTACGCGCCCGGCTGCAAAAGGCTTCTGCTGTCCAATGATTGGCTGCCGACTCTGGACCGGCCGGACGTCGATCTCGTCACGTCGGGGCTGACGTCGGTGACCGAGAACGGCGTCGTCGACGCCTCGGGCCGCAACCACGAGGTGGACACCATCATCTTCGCGACGGGGTTCACCCCCACCGAGCCGCCGGTGTCGCATCTGCTGCGGGGCAACGACGGTCGGACGCTCGCGGAGCACTGGGGCGGTAGCCCGCAGGCGCATCTCGGCACCACCGTCGCCGGCTTCCCGAACCTGTTCCTGATGTACGGCCCCAACACCAATCTCGGGCACAGTTCCATCGTCTACATGCTCGAGTCGCAGGCCAACTACGTGGTGTCTGCGCTGCACGCGATGAAGGATCGCAGGATCGCGGCCGTGGAGGTCAACGAATCCGCTCAGCGGCAACACAATTCGTGGGTCGATTCCGCGCTCGACGGCACCGTGTGGAATGCCGGCGGGTGCTCGAGCTGGTACCTCGACGCCAACGGCCGCAATTCCACGATGTGGCCCACCTACACATTCCGGTTCCGCAACAAGACGCGCGAGTTCGACGTGCCGAATTATCGGCTCGTCTCCGACGCTCTCGACTCAGACAACGAGGTGGTATCCGCATGAGCGACTACGACGTATTGATCATCGGCTCCGGTTTCGGCGGCAGCGTTGCTGCGTTGCGGGCCGTCGAGAAGGGGTACCGCGTGGCGGTTCTCGAGTCCGGTCGACGGTTCGAGGACGACGAGCTGCCGAAGACCAGCTGGCGGTTGCGCAAGTATCTGTGGGCTCCGGCGTTGGGTTGCTATGGGGTGCAACGTATCCACCTGCTGCCCGATGTGCTGGTGATGGCCGGTGCGGGTGTGGGCGGCGGTTCGCTGAACTACGCGAACACGCTGTATCAGCCGCCGGCGAAGTTCTTCGAGGACCCGCAGTGGGGTTCGATCACCGATTGGCAGCGCGAGCTGAATCCGTACTACGACCAGGCCCGCCGGATGCTCGGCGTCGAGACCAACCCGACCATCACCGCCTCGGACAAGGTGATGAAAGAGGTGGCCGAGGACATGGGGGTGGGGGACACGTTCACCTCGACCCCGGTGGGCGTCTACTTCGGAGATCGCGGCCGCACCGCGCCCGACCCGTTCTTCGGCGGTGCCGGGCCCGAGCGCACCGGCTGCACCGAATGCGGAGCGTGCATGACCGGCTGCCGCGTCGGCGCGAAGAACACCCTCGTCAAGAATTACCTGTACCTCGCCGAACACGCAGGCGCGCATGTTCTTCCGTTGACCACCGTCGTGGACGTGCGGCCGAACGGCGCGGGCTACGACGTGGTGACGCGTCGGACCGGTGGCAAGCTGCGTCGCAAGGAGAAGACGATCACCGCCGATCAGGTGATCTTCTCGGCCGGCACCTACGGCACTCAGAAGCTGATGCTCGCGGCCAAGGAGAAGGGCTCGCTGCCGAGACTGTCGGACAAGATCGGCTCGTTGGTGCGCACCAATTCCGAGGCCGTGCTCGCCGCGACCGCTCGCGGCCGTGAGGTCGACTACCACGAGGGCGTGGCCATCACGTCGTCGTTCCACCCGGACGATCACACGCACATCGAGCCGGTGCGATACGGCAAGGGCAGCAACGCAATCGGCCTGCTGCAGACCGTGCTCAGCGACGGCGGCGGCAAGATGCCGCGCGTGCTCAAGACGCTCGGCGTCGCGCTGCGTCACCCCGGCGCCGCCGTTCGGAGCCTGTCGGTGCATCGCTGGTCGGAGCGAACCGTCATCGCGTTGGTGATGCAGACCGACGACAACTCGCTCGAACTCGGATCGAAGAAGGGGCCGTTCGGGCGTCGCCTCACCAGCAGGCCCGGCGCGGGTGATCCACCACCGCAATGGATTCCGCAGGGTCACGAGGCAATTCGTCTGCTCGCGGACAAGATCGGCGGTGACCCGGGCGGATCGATCGCCGAGATCGTCAACATTCCGATGACCGCGCACTTCCTCGGTGGCTGCGCGATCGGCGACTCGCCGCAGACCGGCGTGATCGACGGTTACCAGCGGGTCTACGGCTACGAGGGATTGCACGTGCTCGACGGTTCTGCCGTCAGCGCCAACCTCGGCGTCAATCCGTCCCTGACGATCACCGCCCAGGCCGAGCGAGCAATGGCGTTGTGGCCCAACAAGGGTGAGCCCGATCGGCGACCCGCGGTGGGCTCGGGCTATCAGGAGATCGCACCCACTCAGCCCGTGCAGCCGGTGGTGCCGGTGTCGGCACCGGGTGCCCTGCGGCTTCCCCTGACCGTCGTGGGGAGGGATTCCTGATGTGGAGTGTCACCGAATCCGATACCGATCGCACCGACTGGCCGGTCAGTCCGGCAGCGCCGTGGCCGGCGAACGTGCGGGCCACGATCTGGTGGCATCGGGCCCGTTCGTCGGACTTCGCACCTGTCGGTGCCAAGACGTTGCCGATCACGATGGCGATGGTCGTCGACTACGTCACCTCACCGGTCGGCCCGTACCGCGAGATCCTGGCGAGCCCGGTGCTGCGCCGCGATGTCGGACGCGTTCCGCGGATGTCGGTGCCGTTCATCGCCGTCGATTCCGCGACTTCGGTCCACGGCGGCCGGACCAACTGGCACCTGCCCAAGGTGCTGGCCGAGTTCGAGGGTGACGTGCTGGGCGAGGCCGGGGTGAGCGGCGACGAATGGTCGGTGCGGACGACGTCCCGCGCCGTGGGACCGCAGTTCCCGATGCTCGGATCCCTCGGTTTCGCACAGCCGGTGTCCGGCGGCTCGGCCATCGCCACCGCAAGCTTGAAGGGCAAAGCCAGGTTGGCGCGCGTCGAGGTGGACGCGAAGGGCCCGACGCTGAGTCGCTGGATGCCGTCGGGCACGTATTTCGGCTTGCAGATCGTGTCGGGTTCGATGCGGACGGGTGAAGCGCACCTGGTCGGCCAGCCGTGATCCCCTTTTCTTGACTTAGTCCAGATTAGGGGCATGCTGGAGTACATGCAGCTCACCGAACGCGTCGACCCCGTAGCGCAGTTGCGCTCGGTCGGTCTCCGCGTCACCGGACCCCGAGTTGCAGTTCTGAATGCGGTCACAGCCCGACCGCATTCGGACGCCGACGACATCGCTGCCGCCGTCCGTGAGGACGGTGGTTCGGTGTCGACTCAAGCCGTCTACGACGTGCTCAGGGCCTGCGTCGATGCAGGTTTGCTCCGTCGCATCGAACCCGCCGGCTCGGCCGCGCTGTACGAGAGCCGTACGGCGGACAATCACCACCACCTCGTGTGCCGAGAGTGCCGCGTGGTAGCCGATGTCGACTGCGCCGTCGGAGCGTCGCCGTGCCTCGTACCCGGGGACACGCACGGATTCGTCGTCGACGAGGCCGAAATCGTGCTCTGGGGTTTGTGCGGCGACTGCACGAGGCATTCCGTCTGACACTGCGGTCCAGCGTACGGCCGCTCGGTTTCACAGCTTTTTCGAAGAGCAGCCCTCTTCGGACTCTATTCAGCCCTTCAGGAGGCTTCGTATGACCAAGCCGATCAGCAACAAGCCGACCACCAGCAACTCGGGAATCCCCGTCCCCAGCGACGATCAGTCGCTGACCGCCGGAACGCAGGGACCGATTCTGCTGCACGACCACTACCTCATCGAGAAGATGGCGCAGTTCAACCGCGAGCGGGTCCCGGAGCGCGTCGTGCACGCCAAGGGCGCAGGCGCGTTCGGCGAACTCGAGATCACCGGGGACATCAGCAAGTACACCAAGGCGAAGGCGTTGCAGCCCGGTGCCAAGACCGAGATGTTGGCGCGCTTCTCCACCGTCGCCGGCGAGCAGGGTAGCCCCGACACCTGGCGTGACCCGCGCGGATTCTCGCTGAAGTTCTACACCGAGGAAGGCAACTGGGACCTGGTCGGCAACAACACCCCGATCTTCTTCGTCAAGGACCCGATCAAGTTCCAGGACTTCATCCGTAGCCAGAAGCGCATGCCCGACTCCGGTCTGCGCGACAACAACATGCAGTGGGACTTCTGGACCCTCTCGCCCGAGTCGGCGCACCAGGTGACGTGGCTCATGGGCGACCGGGGTATCCCCAAGTCGTTCCGCCACATGGACGGGTTCGGTTCGCACACGTACCAGCTCATCGCCGAGGACGGCACGAAGACCTGGGTCAAGTTCCACTTCAAGACCGATCAGGGCATCGACTTCCTGACGCAGGACAAGGCGGACGAGGTTGCGGGTACGTCCCCCGATCATCACCGTCAGGACCTCTTCGGATCCATCAAGAACGGCGACTTCCCCAGCTGGACCCTCAAGGTGCAGCTCATGCCGTACGACGAGGCCGAGAACTACAAGTACAACCCGTTCGACCTCACCAAGGTCTGGTCGCAGAAGGACTACCCGTTGATCGAGGTCGGCAAGATGACCTTGAACCGCAACCCGGAGAACTTCTTCGCGCAGATCGAGCAGAGCTCGTTCGAGCCGTCCAACACCGTGCCCGGCATCGGCTTCAGCCCCGACAAGATGCTGCTCGGCCGCGTCTTCTCCTACGCCGACGCGCACCGGTACCGCATCGGAGCCAACTACGCGCAGCTGCCGGTCAACGCCCCGAAGTCCGAGGTCAACTCGTACTCCAAGGACGGCAACATGCGGTACTCGTTCAACTCCCCGGAGACGCCCGTCTACGCGCCGAACTCGTTCGGCGGCCCGTCGGCGGACACGAACAAGTACGGCGACGACGGAGCATGGGACTTCGAGCCCCGCTTCGTGCGCACCGGGTACATCGAGCACCCCGAGGACGGCGACTTCGTGCAAGCGGGAGCCCTGGTCCGCGAGGTCATGGACGACGCGCAGCGCGAGCGCCTCGTCGGGAACATCGTGGGGCACGTCCTCAACGGCGTCAGCGAGCCCGTTCTGAGCCGGGTGTTCGAGTACTGGACCAACGTCGATCCCGAGCTCGGCAAGAAGGTCGAGGAAGGCGTTCGGTCGCAGCAGAACGAGACCGCACCGACCACGGGTGCAGGCGCAATCGACGATCCTGCCGACGAAGCAGCCAAGGTCTGATGTTGGGATCGGCGTCACAGCGGATGTGACGCCGATCCGGAACAACGCGGGTCGACCTGCCGTTGTGCAGTACAGACGAAAGAACAATAATGGTGTGCGATGCATACCGTCGTCCAACGGCAGGGAGGCCACATCATGACGAACCCCATCACCAGCACCCTCGACGCAGGCCAGCAGAAGATCGCCGGCGACGCGCTTCAGGGAACTGTGGTCGATCTCATCGACCTTTCGCTCATCGCCAAGCAGGCGCACTGGAACGTGATCGGCAAGAACTTCCGGTCGGTGCACCTCGAGCTCGACGAGTTGGTCACGGCCGCACGTGAATTCACCGACCAGGCCGCCGAGCGCGCCACCGCTATCGGCGTCAGCCCCGACGGGCGCGCAGCCACCGTCTCCTCGACGGCAGGAACCAAGGGCTTCGGTGCCGGATGGACCAAGGACAGCGAAGTCGTCCCAGCGGTCGTCGACAACCTCGCCGCGGTCGTGGAGCGTCTTCGCGGACGCATCGCCGACACTGGCGAAGCCGATCCGGTGACCCAGGACCTGCTCATCGGCATCACGGCTCGGCTCGAGCAGCTGCACTGGATGTGGCAGGCCCAGGCCAGCTGACGTTTTCCCACCCGACAGGCCCCTCGCGCACAGCGGGGGGCCTGTTGTTTGCCTGCACCACCCCCGGGTATCCGAAAACCATGCCTGTTTCCAAACCGACGGTCGACGCGGTCCTGCTCGACATCGACGGCACCCTCGTCGATTCCAACTACGTGCACGTCGACGCGTGGTCGCGCGCGTTTCGTGAGGCCGGTGGTTCCGTTCCTTCCTGGCGTGTTCACCGCTGCATCGGGATGGACGGGTCGAAGCTGCTCGAGACGCTCGTCGGGTCCTCGAACAGCGCGCTTGCCCACGAAGCGAAGACGCTGCACGGCGAGTACTACGCTGCTGCGTCGGCGGATCTCGAAGTGCTGCCGGGTGCCCGTGAACTGTTGGCGGACTTGAACTCTCGCGGCATCACCGTGGTGCTTGCGACCTCGGCTCCGGAGAGCGAGTTGTCGACGTTGCGCGACCTGCTCGACGTCGAGGACTCCGTTGCCGTGGTGACCAGCGGTGAGGACGCCGACGTAGCCAAGCCCGAGCCCGACATCGTTGCGGTTGCACTCGAACGGGCCGGTGTCGAGGCCTCCAAGGCGGTGATGGTCGGCGACAGCGTCTGGGACATCGAGTCGGCCGGTCGCGCGGGTGTACGCGCCATCGGTGTTCGCAGTGGCGGTATCTCACGTGGTGAGTTGCTCGACGTGGGGGCGGTAGCAGTGTTCGACGACCCCGCCGATCTGCTCGCCCACATCGAGGACAGTCCCTTCTACTCCGATGAAAAGGCAAGTGCTTGAGCGAGTTCCGCAAGCCGCACCCAAGGGTCGACGGTTATGTCCCCATAGAGAGCTACGGCGCCATCGGTGACGGCCGCACCGTGGCGATGATCGCCGACGACGGCCGGATCGATTGGTTTCCGGTTCCGAACCTCGATTCGCCGCCGCCGTTCGCAGCGTTGCTCGACGCTGGGAACGGTGGATACATCCAGCTGACGCCGCTGGAGGAGTTCACCGTCCAGCGTGAATTCGTCCCTGGGACAAATGTGCTGAGCACGACGTTCCGTACCGACACCGGCACCGTTCGAGTCACCGACTCGTTGAACACCGGTGTCGCCGGGCGTCTTCCGTGGGTGGAGTTGGCCCGCCGCGTCGAGGGTCTCGACGGCACCGTCGAGCTGTCGTGGTCCGTGGCACCGGGCACCATGCTCGGCATCGCGTCGCCTTGGGCGTACGACACCGAGCACGGCACCGTTTTGCGGGTCGACGGATTGACCCTGGCCGTGCGGACTCTGGGCATCGAGGAGGTGCACGTCGCGGACCGCGACATCGGTGGTGTGTTCACCGCCCGCCCGGATTCTCGGCATGTGCTGGGCGTCGTCGGGACGGAGAACGAGCCGTTGCCCCTGCCCGATCCGCAGCACCTCGACGAGGGGATCGACCGGACGATCGCCAACTGGCGCGTGTGGTCCGACGAGTTCTCGTACCAGGGGCCGTGGTCGGAGCATGTGGCGCGGAGCGCGCTGGCTCTGAAGTTGTTGCTGCACAGCCCCTCCGGTGCCATCGCCGCCGCTGCCACCACCTCTCTGCCCGAGAACAGGACCGGTGGCAAGAACTGGGACTACCGCTACGCGTGGGTGCGCGACGCCGCGTACACCATCCGCGCGCTGCAGCGATTCGGGCTCCGCGAGGAGATCCACGCTGCAGTGGCGTGGCTGCTGAAAGTGATCCGAGTCAACGATCCGTTGGTCAACGTCTTCTACACCCTCGGTGGTCAATTGCCCGGTGGCACCGAACAACCCGACGTTCCCGGCTGGCGAGGCATCGGGCCGGTGGTCAACGGCAACGCCGCCGCGGATCAGCTGCAGCTGATGATCTTCGGTGACCTGTTCTCCATCATCCGGCAGTACGTCGACGCGGGGAACATCCTGGATGCGCAGACGGGGCGCCTGCTGGCCGCCATCGCCGACGAGGCCTGCGATTCGTGGCAGCGCAAGGACGCCGGGATCTGGGAGCTCGAGGACGAACAGCACTACACCAGCTCCAAGCTCGGTTGTTGGCAGGCGCTGGACTGCGCCGTGCACCTGGCAGAAGCAGGCGAGATCCCGGGGATACCGGATCGATGGAAGGCCGAGAAGGAACGCATCCGGCTCTACATCGAGACCGAGTGTTGGTCGGACGAGCGGCAGGCCTACCTGGCGTACCCGGGTGCCGACGGTCTCGATGCGTCGGTACTGCTCGCGGCCGAGATGGATTTCGATCGGGGAGAACGTCTTTCGTCCACCATCGATGCGCTCGTCGAAGAACTCGGTGCCGGCCCGTTGATGTACCGCTACAGCGGGGTCTCGAAGGAAGAAGTGACCTTCGTGGCCTGCGCGTTCTGGCGAGTGTCGGCGCTGTCCTGCGTCGGCCGAGACGACGAAGCTGCAGCTCTGATGGACCAACTGGTGGAGCTGTCCAACGACGTCGGTTTGTACAGCGAAATGATCGATGCTTCGGATGGATCGTTTCTGGGTAACTTCCCACAAGGCTTGAGCCACCTGGCCCTGGTGAATGCGGCGCTGACCATTGCGCGCTCGCACGACGCCACAGCCTGACCGTAATCTCATACACAAGGTGGAATTCGATGGATTTGGGAATCAACGGTAGGACAGCATTGGTCACCGGAGCAGACTCCGGTATCGGCTGGCACACCGCGAAAATGTTGCTGGCCGAGGGTGTTCGCGTCGTGGTCAGCGACAAGGATCAGACCTCGCTCGACGAGGCCGCAGCGAAACTCGGCGCAACGGAGGGGCAGTTGTTCGCGTTCGCCGCGGACGTGACCGACACCGACGCGGTCGAGAACCTGGCAGCACGGACGCAGCAGGTAGTGGGCGACATCGACATTCTCGTCCAGTCCTCCGGAGTGACCGGAGCGCAGGGGCTGTTCCACGAGATCGACGAGGAGGGGTGGCGTTCCACCCTCGACATCGACCTGATGGGACCGGTCCGGCTACTGCGAGCATTTCTGCCCGCACTCCGCCGCGGTGGCTGGGGACGCATCGTGTTGCTGACCTCCGAGGACGCCGTGCAGCCGTACGACGACGAATTGCCCTACTGCGCGGCCAAAGCCGGCGTGCTGGCCCTCGCCAAGGGGCTCTCGCGCAGCTATGCGTCGGAGGGACTGCTGGTCAATGCGGTCTCTCCCGCGTTCATTCACACCCCGATGACCGACGCGATGATGGACAAGCGCGCCGAGGAGAAGGGAACCGACCGCGACGGTGCCATCGAGAGCTTCCTCGACGAGGAGCGTCCGTACATGGAGCTCGGACGCCGTGGCGAGCCCGAGGAAGTCGCCTCGGTGATCACGTTCCTGTGCTCGGACCGCGCGTCCTTCGTCAACGGATCGAACTACCGAGTCGACGCCGGTTCCGTCGCAACTATCTAGGAGACACGCATGACCAATTTCGGATACACCTTGATGACCGAGCAGAGCGGCCCGAAAGAGCTGGTGCAGTACGCAGTCGGTGCCGAGAGAGTCGGCTTCGACTTCGAGGTCGCCAGCGATCATTACTCGCCGTGGCTGTCCTCCATGGGGCACTCGCCGTACGCCTGGACCACATTGGGCGCGGTGGCTCAGGCCACCGAACGCGTCGAGCTCATGACGTACGTGACATGCCCGATCATCCGGTATCACCCGGCCGTCGTCGCGCAGAAGGCTGCGACGATGCAGATCCTGGCCGACGGCCGCTTCACCCTCGGCCTCGGCAGCGGTGAGAACCTGAACGAGCACGTCGTCGGCGAGGGCTGGCCGTCCATCGACAAGCGGCAGGACATGTTCGTCGAGGCGCTCGAGATCATCAGGGCATTGCACGCCGGTGGCTTGGTCACGTACGACGGCAAGCACTTTCGCGTCGACTCCGCCCGGATCTGGGACCTGCCCGAGGGCGGCGTGCCCATCGGCATCGCAGCCGGTGGCGAGAAGGCCGTCGCGCGATTCGCCGAGTACGGCGATCACCTCATCGCCACCGAGCCCGACGCCGATCTCGTCAAGGCATGGTCGGACAACCACGAGGGCCCGGCGCGGTCCATCGGACAGATCCCGATCTCCTGGGATCCGGACAAGGACGCGGCCGTCGATCGCGCGCACGATCGCTTCCGCTGGTTCGCGGGCGGTTGGGCCGTCAACGCCGATCTGCCGACGACGGCTGGATTCGCCGGAGCCACCAAGTTCGTCCGTAAAGAAGATGTGGCCGACACGATTCCGTGCGGACCGGACCTGGACGCCATCGTCGAGGCCGTGAAGCCGTACTGGGAGGCCGGGTACACCGACATCGCACTCGTGCAGGTGGGCGACGAGACCCAGGAGCGCTTCCTCGCCGAGGCCGCAGGCCCGCTGTTGGAGAAACTGCGCGCTGCGTCCAGCTGACTCGACGTTTCACGAGGCCCCGATCGAGAGCATTCGGTCGGGGCCTCGAGCTGTCACTGGACGTGAATGTCCTTGCGGTCGAGTGCCCTGCCTGCCGATGCGACGACCGCGACAGTGAGCAGCGCCGTGGCGGTCAGGACCGACAGTGCGGCCCCGGTGGTCAGCGAACCCGAGTCACCGAAAGTTCCGGAGGCCAACTGGGTTGCGCGAGTGGCCAGGGCATAGGGCAACACGAAGATCGCCCCGGTCACCTCGGCGGTGAGGAGGAACACCGATATACCGGCCCCGACGAGAGCGATGGCAATCGGCACCGCGAACGACCTGACGGCCATCGACAACGCGGAGTGCAGTGCCGCGACCGGTAGTGACCCCACCACTATCAGCGCACCGGTCGCGAAGAGCTCGGAAGGGAGCGTTCCGTCGAGCGAGAAGACCACCTTGCCGAGAACAACGACGGCTGCCAGCATGACGATGTTCATGGCCGCGGTCAGTGTTGCCACCACAGCCGTCTTGACGATCACGATGCGCACCGACGGAACCGGGCCACTCATCAGGGCATTCCAATTCCCGCCTCGGTGTTCGGATCTCCAAACCAGTGATGCCAGTGCCGCAACTCCGAGTGCGAGTGGGAACAGGCCGTAGAACACGACTGTGCGCAACCACAATGTGCGCGATCCCTCTGTCAGCTCTGCGCCCGACGCGATCGTGTTGAACGTTCCGACCCCCGCGATGATCAGCGGGAGGAGAACGACGACCGCCCATGCCTGCGAGCGCCTGAGCTTGATCATTTCGGCCGAGAACGCATTCATGCTCGTACCTCCTGTCGATCGAGTCGAACGGTCATGAACCAGAACGACACTGCTCCGACAACTGCGAGGGCGGCGACGCTGGCGTAGGACGGGTTCAGCGTCACCACTTGTTCGCCTCGGTAGTCGGCGGCAGACGCCAAGGAGTAGTAGCCCCACGGCGTCAGGTGTGCTGCCCAGGAGGGAAATCCGGAGGCGCAGATCGCGATGACGGTACCCACGATGCCGATTCCCAGCGCGACCAGTTGGTTGTCCACACGCGCTGAGATCAGCAGGTGCACAGCGAGTATCACGAGGTTGGTCGTCACCGCCGCCGCCGTGTAGCCCAACCACAGGTCGGCAGGCAAGGGTTGGGTCACCCCGACTGCGATTCCCAGAAATACACCTCCAGTACTGGCCGCAACCGTTGCGCCGGCAACGACGAGGCCCGTCGAGACGAGCTTCGCGCGCACGAGGGCTCCGCGCCCGGTTCCATTGGTCCGGTTCAGCAGCCAGCCCTTGGATTGGTGCTCGACTTCCATTGTGCGGCTGGCCATCACGGCGATCAGCAGCGGGGATGCGACGGGGACGGCAAGGGTCAGCCCGGCCAGTAGCAGCGCCCAGGAGACCGTGGTCGAATCCTTCGACGCTGTTGCGGTGATAGCGCCGACGAAGGTCAACCCGACGATTGCGGCGACCAACACAGCGGCGATCGCGCCGATGTGCAGGTGCCTGAGTTTGGCGAACTCGTTGCGTACGGTCGTCACAATCGGCCACCCTTCGTCAGATTCATGAATACGTCTTCGAGCGACTGATCGTCGCGCCGAACGCCGTAGACGCCTGCGTTCGCGCCGACGAGTTCTGCCACCACCTGTGCGGCACCTCGATCGTCGATGCCGGACAGCCTCAGAGTGTGATCCTCGACCTCGACCGAAATGCGCTGTTGCAGAACCGAACGCGCACAAGTCGGATCGATGACGTCGATGAGTACATCCGGAGTGGAGGCGGCGAACAGCTCGTCGCGGGTGCCTTGGAAGATCAAGCGCCCCTGGCTCAGGATCCCCAGCATTTTCGCCGTCTTGTCGATCTCGCCGAGCAGATGGCTCGAGACCATCACTGTCACGCCGTGTTCGGCGAGATGGCGAAGCAGTCCGCGGATCTCTTCGATGCCAGCCGGGTCCAAGCCGTTGGTGGGCTCGTCCAGGATCAGAAGTCGTGGTTCGCGCGCCAGCGCCATCGCGATGCCCAGGCGCTGTTTCATCCCCAGCGAGTAGTTCTTCACCTTCTTGTCGAGGTGCTCCTGCAGCCGGACGGTGGCCACCGCCCGGTCGATCTGTTCGGTGTGCAATCCGAGCGAGCGTTGCACGATACGAAGGTTCTCCGCACCCGTGAGATGCCCGTATCCGGGTGGAGCTTCGATGAGTGAACCGATGTGTGAAAGCACTCCGCGGCGGGTCTCGTGATTCATCGGCTTCCCGAGGATCTCCACCTCACCGGAGGTCGGTCGGATCAGGGACAGCAACATTTTCATGGTCGTCGACTTGCCCGATCCGTTCGGACCGAGAAAGCCGTAGACGCAGCCCTCAGGAATGCGAAGGTTCACGTCGTCGACGACGGTATGGGCGCCGTAGCGCTTGCCGAGGCTGTGAGTTCTGACGATGTCCATGCCTCGACCGTCCCGCATTCGGCGGCGAGAATCGTCGGTCCCGAGTATGTCCGGTGTCCTACTCGGGTATGACTTGCCGCCGGGTGGCGGCGCTACGGAGCGAGTGTCGACAAATTCTTCGAGATGCTCGACGTCAGTGCTTTACCGACGATCGCGGCGAGGCCGGGGACGGGTGCGTCGAATCCGATCGTGTAGTCGAGCTCGGTGCCGCCGTCGGCGGTGGGGGTGAACTTCTGCACGCCCCAGTGGCCGCGCAGCGGACCGCCCTTGGTGATGCGGTACTCGATCAGCGAATGGGGCTTGGAGGTGATCGTGGTTTCCTCGAACGCGGGAAGCGGACCCAGCTTCAGGCTGCGCGTCGACCCGACGCCGTTGCGGGAGGTGTCACCGTCCCGAACGCGGGCGATCTTCGCCATGAAGAGCGGGCCGAGGTTCTCGTGCTCCGACAACGCCGCGAAGACGACCTCGGGGGGAGAGACGAACCGGTGCTTGACGTGAACGCGGGTGGGGGTCGGCATGGGTCGTGAGATCCGTTCGCTCGGGGTCGACAGAGTCGACTCACAGTAGCCGTCCATTGCGTGAAAAGAGGGACCCATTCGATCGAATCGAATGGGTCCCTCTTCGTGGTCCAACTGTCGGGGTGGCGGGATTCGAACCCACGACCTCTTCGTCCCGAACGAAGCGCGCTACCAAGCTGCGCCACACCCCGTGTACCGCTGGAGAAGTCTAACTCACGACTGCCTCGGAACGCGAAACGCCCTCGTCGGAGACGTTTTTCGGACCCGTTCTCGGGGCCGGAGTCAGCGTGATCAGGGTGGCCTCGGGGCGGCAGCAGAACCGCGCAGGCGCGTACGGCGACGTTCCGATGCCCGCGGAGACGTGCAGCTGGGTGTGCGCGCCCCACTTGGACGGGCCCTTGACCCGCGAACGGTCGATCTCGCAGTTCGTCACCAGCGCGCCGTAGAACGGGAGGCACAGCTGGCCGCCGTGGGTGTGCCCGGCGAGGACGAGGTCGTATCCGTCCTGAGCGAACTTGTCCAGCACTCGCGGCTCCGGGGAGTGCGTGATGCCCAGACGAAGGTCTGCGAGGGGATTGGGCTGGCCGGCGATGGTGTCGTAGCGGTCGCGCTTCAGATGGGGGTCGTCGACGCCCGCCGACGCGATCCGTACCCCGGCCACCTCGAGCTCGCGACGCACATGCGTCACGTCGAGCCAGCCCCGCTCGGAGAACGCGGCCCGCAGGTCGCGCCACGGCAACGAGTCGCCGGTGGTGCGCTTGTGGTTCTTGTCGAAGTACTTGAACGGGTTCTTCGGCTTGGGCGCGAAGTAGTCGTTGCTACCGAACACGAACAAACCCGGCCGAGCCAGCAGCGGCCCCAACGCCTGCACGACGCTGGGCACGGCGCGCTGGTGCGAGAGATTGTCTCCGGTGTTGACGACCAGATCGGGTTCGAGGCGGTCCAGCTCACGCAACCAGTTCTGCTTCATCCGCTGGCCGGGCATCATGTGCAGGTCGCTGATGTGGAGCACGCGCAGCGTCGCCGAACCCGGCTCGAGCACCGCCATCGACGTCTCGCGCAGCGTGAACGCATTGCGTTCGATGAGTGTGGCGTATCCGAGACCCAACGCCGCCGCGCCCGCCGTTCCGATCACGGAACTCTTCAGCGGTGCTGCTCTGACGGCGTCGCGCGCCTGCTCTGCAGCAGAGCGCAGTTGCGAGGACGCGCTGCACAGTTGTGTGGAGGCACTGCGCAGTTGCGTCGACGTGCTGAGAAACGAGGGACTGAATTGTGCGGACACCTCATCCACGATACGGCAGCAACCGGATATGGACGTGCGAGCCGAGGACTGTGCCGCGTAGCGTTTCCGCCATGTCCGAACTCAAGGCCCGCCTCCGAACCGACCTCACCGCAGCGATGAAGGCGAAGGACAAGCTCCGCCTGGCAACGCTGCGCATGATTCTCGCCGCCATCCAGACCGAGGAGGTCTCCGGCAAGGAGGCCCACGATCTGACCGACGACGACGTTCTCAAAGTGCTTGCCAAGGAAGCGAAGAAGCGCGGCGAATCGGCCGAGATCTACACGCAGAACGGCCGCGGCGAACTCGCTGCGAACGAGCGCGCCGAAGCACAGATCATCGACGAGTACCTGCCAACGCCCTTGACCGACGAGGAATTGGCGAACATCGTCGACACCGCCATCGCGCAGGTCGCCGAAGACCTCGGTGAGCGACCGGCGATGAAGCAGATGGGCCAGGTCATGAAGATCGCGTCGGGACTCGCCGCAGGCAAGGCCGACGGATCGCGACTGTCGAAGGCTGTCAAAGACCGCCTGTGACAATCGATGTGAGTGGAACCTCGTAGTGGACTACGAGGTTCCGCTCACATGCGGCGGAGCCGCTCAGCGAGGTGCCGTGATCCCAGGGATCGCCGGAATCTGGATGCCCGGCGGTAGGTCCGGGATCTGGATGTTCGGCAGCGCGGGTGCCGGAGCCGGCGCAGGTCGAACCGAACCGTCGCTGACGTAGATCGTGATGTTCGATCCGGGGACCGCCGAACCCGACGGGGACGTCGACACCACGGTGCCGCGAGCCGCCTGGTCGGCCGTGGTGGCCACCGTCACCTGGAAGCCTGCGCCCTGCAGGGTCGATGTCGCCGACGACTGGCTCTGGCCGGTGACGTCGGGTACCTGGCCGTTGGCCGAGCCGCGGACGTACTTCTGGTCGACGGGCGGCAACGCGACGGGTCCGAAGTTGGTGGCGATCGGTGTCATGGCGTCGAACCACGTTCGAGCCGGCTCGTTACCGCCGTACAGGTTGCCCGAGCTGCATGGGCGCAGCGGGAACGAGCAGATCTCGCTCGGCGTCGGTGAGTCGCCGTACGTGTACACGGCGGCGGCGTAGTTGTTGGTGAACCCGAGGAAGCCGGAGGACCTGTTCGACTCGGTGGTGCCGGTCTTGCCTGCCATCGGCAGGGTCCAGCCGGCGGAGCCGGCCGCTGCGGCGGACGTGCCGCCCGGCTGATCGTCCTTGCTCATGGCATTGGCGAGGGTGTTCGCCAGTCCGGGCTCGACGACCTGCTCACACGCCTGGTGAGCAACCGGAACGGGCTTGCCGTCGCGGTCGAAGATCGAGTCGATGGGGGTGGGTGGGCACCACATGCCACCCGAGGCCAAGGTGGCAGCCACGTTGGACAGCTCCAGCGGGTTCACCCAGGTCGGTCCGAGGGTGAACGAGCCGAGATTCTGATCCTTTTGGAAATCGGCCATGGACTGGTCGGTGCCCGACGAGCCGGGGTCGTTGTACGACCGCAGGCCCAGACGAACGGCCATGTCGACGGTCGGGGTGACGCCGACCGACTCGATCAGCTTGACGAACGCGGTGTTGGGGGACTGCGCCAACGCGTCGGTGATGGACAGCGACGCCGGGTAGTTGCCCGCGTTCTCGACGCAGTAGGTCGCTGCCGGGCAGTTCCGTGCACCGCCGTCGCCGACGCCCTTGACCTCGACGCGCCTGGGCACCTGCAGCGTCGCGCTGGTACCCAGCCCGCGCTCCATCGCCGCGGCGGTGGTGAAGACCTTGAAGATGGAGCCCGCTCCGTTGCCGACCAACGAGTGCGGCTGCGGCTGCACCGTCTCGTCGTCGTCGGCATTGAGGCCGTAGGTGCGGCTGCTGCCCATGGCGAGAACTCGGTGCTGGTCCTGGCCCGGTGCGACGACGTTCATGACGGTGGCAACGCCGTCGAGGTTCGGGCTGGTGTTCTCCACCAGGGCGGCCTTGGTGGAGTTCTGTACCGCGGGGTCGAGCGTCGTGCGAATGAGGTACCCGCCCTTGTCGATCTGTTCCTGGCTGATTCCCGCCTCGGCCAGGTACTGCAGTGCGTAGTCGCAGAAGAATCCGCGGTCGCCTGCCGCGATGCATCCGCGGGGCAGGGTCTGGGGAACGGGCAGCACACCGAGCGGCTCCGACTTGAGCGCAGCGAGCTCGTCGGCGCGTTCGGGCAGGTTCTGGATCATCGTGTCGAGCACGGTGTTCCGGCGCTCGAGCACGCCCTCCTCGTTGGTGTACGGGTTGAGTGCGGAGCTGGACTGCACCATGCCTGCGAGCATCGCGGCCTGGACGGCGCTGAGCTGGCTCGCATCGATACCGAAGTAGGTCTGGGCGGCGTCCTGGATGCCGAAGGACGCGTTGCCGAACGGAACGAGGTTGAGGTACCGGGTGAGGATCTCGTCCTTGGTCAGTTCCTTGTCGAGCGTCAACGCCATGCGGATCTCGCGGATCTTGCGAGCGGGCGTCGTCTCGATGGCCGCTCGGCGCTCGGCGTCGGTCTTGGCCACCACGAGCAGCTGGTAGTTCTTCACGTACTGCTGATCGATGGTGGATGCGCCCTGCTCGACCTGCCCGCTGGTGGTGTTGGTCAGGAACGCTCGGAGCGTGCCCTGCCAGTCCACGCCCTGGTGTTCGGCGAAGCGGCGGTCCTCGATCGAGACGATGGCGAGCTTCATCTCGTTGGAGATCTGGTCGCTCGGCACCTCGAATCGGCGCTGCTCGTACAACCAGGCGATGGGCGTGCCGTTGACGTCCGTCATCGTCGAGACGGCAGGCACTGCGCCCTCGACCAACTCGGCCGAGACGTTGTCGACGGTATCGGCGGCGCGGTTGGAGGCGTACCCGAACCCACCGGCCAAGGGGAACATCACGCCGGCGAGCAATGCACCGGCGAGTGCTGAACATCCGGCGAGCTTCGCCACGGTTTTTCCAACTGACACAGAGCACAGCGTACGTGGGTGTGGCTCGGACCGGCAGAGGCCTGCATGCGCCGTGTGCTGCGCCCCTGCTCGGGACGGCCGTACCAGAAATGTGACCCCGCCGTCTTGCATTCGGGGCTCGCTTTACCTAAATTATGAGCACGGTGTGATTCGCATAACACTTGATAATGAATGTGGGGCAGCTCCTAGAATTTGTGCTTCGCCTGACGAGGTACAAACCGCTTCGAGCCTCCGGGACGTCCAGCGAGGACGTCCGCAACGCAAAGGGGTATCCGCATGCACACGACAACCGCGCCGACGCGACTCGATGTAGAAGAAGCCGAGGCACGCATCGCCTGGGTGTCGCACGCCCGTTGCAAGGGCACTGACCCGGACCAGCTCTTCGTCCGGGGTGCAGCGCAGCGCAAGGCCGCAACCATCTGCCGGCACTGCCCGGTACTCATGCAGTGCGGTGCGGATGCCCTCGACAATCGAGTCGAGTTCGGTGTCTGGGGCGGCATGACGGAACGCCAGCGCAGGGCGCTGCTCAAGCAGCACCCCGAGGTCGACTCCTGGTCCGAGTTCTTCGAGACCCAGCGTCAGCAGCAAGCGGCCATCTAGCCGCCTGCCCGGCAGGGCCGAATCAGCCTTTGCGAGTCAGCTGATCGGCCACTGCACGCAGCGCGGCGAGGTCGGAGACCTCGAACGGCAATGACGGAACACCGACGATGGGCACGCGGGGGTGCGCACCGGTGAACCGGCGAAGCAACCGCACCTCACGCGCTGCCGTGACGGCGCGCTGAGCGTGGATCCGGAGGACAGCGGCGGTCAGATCCGCACCCGGGTCGTCGATCCGATCGAGTAGATCGGCCGCCGTTGCGGCGTGATCCGCCTGCACCGACGACAGCGTCGGGTGCGTCCGGTTCACCACCAACCCGGCCAGGGGCATCTTCTCCGCAGACAAGCGCTCGACGAAGAAGGCCGCCTCGCGCAGCGCGTCGGGTTCTGCGGCAGCGACGACGAGGAAGCTGGTGCCGTCCTCGCGAAGCAGCTGGTAGGTACGCGTCGCCCGCTCGCGGAACCCGCCGAACATGGAATCCAGCGATTGCACGAAAGCTGATGCGTCGGAGAGCATTTGGCTACCGATCACGGTGGAGACGCCGCGCATGGCCAAGCTCATCGCGCTGGTGACCACGCGGGTGATGCCGCGGCCGGGAGCGGTGAGCAGCCGGATGAAACGGCCGTCGAGGAACGAGCCGAGTCGCTGCGGCGCATCGAGGAAGTCCAGTGCATTGCGCGACGGCGGAGTGTCCACCACGATCAGATCCCACGACGAGTCCAGGGACAACTGCCCCAACTTCTCCATCGCCATGTACTCCTGCGTGCCCGAAAAAGACGACGCCACAGTCTGATAGAACGGATTGGCCAGCAC
This sequence comes from Rhodococcus sp. IEGM 1370, assembly GCF_033142325.1. Classification (NCBI taxonomy): domain Bacteria; kingdom Bacillati; phylum Actinomycetota; class Actinomycetes; order Mycobacteriales; family Nocardiaceae; genus Rhodococcus; species Rhodococcus sp. IEGM 1370. The sequence continues at coordinate 89,825 of NZ_JAWLRY010000014.1, forward strand.
CTGCTCGGCCTTCTCGGGCGTCGAGTGCTCGATGACCATCTCGTCGAACGTGCGTCGCATGTTCAGCATCATCGCGTGCAGTTCACCCTTGGCGCCGGCACCCAACTTCACCGGCTGCGGGCTGTTGTCGAGATCACCGAGACCGAGAGCCTGAGCCAGGCGACGGGCCGGATCGATCGTCAGCACCACCACCCGCCTGCCCTGCTCGGCAGCGCGCAGCGCCATCGCGGCCGCGGTGGTGGTCTTGCCGACTCCGCCTGCCCCGCAGACGACGACGATCCGCGACGTGGGATCGGTCAGGATGCGGTCGACATCGAGTTCGGTTGCTACTGGTCGAGTCATCGGACACCCTGTTCTGCAAGCTTGGCGGCGAGCTCGTACAAGCCGCCGAGATCGACACCATCGGCCAACATCGGCAGCGACATCCGCGCGACGTCGAGTTCGTCGAGCGTGGTTGCGCTCTCCACCTGAGCCGAGAGCGTTGCCGCGTGCTCGATCGATTCGGTGAGCAACCCCGCGAAGTCCGCCTCGGAGAGCGTGATTCCGGTTTTGGCGAGACCGTCCTGAATGGCGACGGCATCGATCTCGCCCTCGGCGATGGCCTCGAGCGACTCGGCGGGCAGGTACGTCGGTTCGGTGCGATTGACGATGACCGCGCCGAGTCGAAGATCTGCCGCCTCGAGCTCACGCACCGCGTCGGCCGTCTCCTGCACCGGCAGTGCCTCGAGCAGTGTCACCAGGTGCACGACGGTGTCGGCCGAGTGCAGCAACCGCACCACGCCCTCGCTCTGCGAACGAACCGGTCCGCCCTTGGCCAGGTCGGCCATGGCCTTGGTGACGTCGAGGAAGTTGCCGATGCGTCCGGTCGGCGGCGAGTCGACGACGATCTCGTCGTAGGCCCGGTTGCCCTTCTTGTCGGTCCGCACCACACATTCCTTGACCTTGCCGGTCAGCAACACGTCGCGCAGACCCGGTGCGATGGTCGTCGCGAACTCGATGGCACCGATCTTGCGCATCGCGCGGCCGGCGAAGCCGAGGTTGTAGAACATCTCGAGGTACTCGAGGAACGCGGTCTCGATGTCGATGGCCAGTGCGTAGACCTCGCCGCCGCCGTCCGCCGAGGCGACGCGTGTCTCCTTGGGCGGAAGCTGCGGCACGTCGAACAGCTGCGCGATGCCCTGCCTGCCCTCGACCTCCACCAGCAACACCCGTCGACCACCGGCTGCGAGCGCCAGGGCCAATGCGGCAGCGACCGTCGTCTTGCCGGTCCCACCCTTACCGGATACGAAATGCAGCCGCGCGGCATCTGCCTTCGCCGGCCATCCCTCTTCGTTCGCTATGCCCACACCCCGACCATATAGAGGTCGTCCCCGGGCGTCCGACCGAAGTGTCTAACTCTGCTCGGAGTGTCGGCGGAGTCGGTCGACCAATCCCTGGGTGTACGCGTCGAGATTCGGTACTGCGTCGGGACAGGCGACCATCGCGATCGTCACCACGTCGCCCAGGCCGAAGATTCCGTGATTGAGACACCGGCCGTCTTCGAGGAACGGAAAGCCTGCCGAGAAACGCGCGACGGCACCACACAGCTCGAGGTCCGCGCGGCCACGGTCGACACTGACGACGGTCGTCTGGGCACCGACGTGCGACGGAGAGCGGTCGTGTTGTCGGAATCGGCGTCCCTGTACGAACCGGACGATCGGTGCAGGCACTCGCTCGTCCGCGCGCGCGACGCGGAGCAGCGGTGCAGCCGTCACTCTGGCTCGTTCGGCCGCGAGCGACCGAGTGATCAGCTCGGCTCGCTTCGCGATATCGGGTTCTCCGACGTGGAGGTCGACCGTTCCGACCACCGCTCGATTCGCTGCCGGCCACTCCACGTCGCGCGGTAGGGCCATCGGGACGAACGCCGCGACGGTGCCTCCGGTCGCGGACAGCGGCTCGTCGCCGTCGCCGAGATATCGATCGAGGCACGAGCCGACTGCACACAGAGCGGACACCGTCACCGAAGCGGCACCCGCGCGGACTTCCGTCTTCTGCATGGGGACTATGCGAACGACTCGATACGGCCCCACGGCCCGGTTCAGCGCCGTGGCCGGCACCGACGGCGGGCCGGGCTGCGACCCCCGGTAGGCGCGAACAGCTCGACGGGCCTCCCACCGTGATCGAACGAGATCGACCGGTGCCCGGAACACCGCACCGAGAACGGCGTTCTCCCGCTCGGCAGTGAGATTCGGCGACGGCGCCGCACCTGTCGCGGACTGTGGTTCGAAGAGTGCGCGAACCATCCTCGATACGCCCAGCCCGTCGGTCAGGGCGTGCCCGACCTGCAGTATCACCACCGTCACCGCGCCCTGCACCAACGGAGCAGAACCGATTCCACGGACCACGTGCAGGTGCCAGGAGTGCTCTCGGAGATCGAGACGAGTGCGGAGCAGGTCGCCCATCAAGATCTCGAAGTCGGCCCAGGGCGCACCGCCGAGATCGTGATCCGACATTCGTTCGGACAGCGGGGACGTATCGGGTACCCATCGCGGATAGTCCAGATTCAGCGGTGCCTCCCGAAGCCGCAGTCCCAGGCCGGGGACCAGCGGTGCGCGGGCCTCCACGTGGGCGACGATCTCGTCGAACGAGGGCGCGGGGCGTTCGACCGAGTCGAATGCCGTCAGTGAGAACTGGTCTCGAGAATCACCGCGGTCACGCGCGAAGTGATAGATGGCGTCCTTGATATCGAGCCGATCCATGCGACGACTGTAGTTCCGGCACCGCGCCGGTGGAACCGAACGATAGGCTCACCAGTCATGAGCGAAAAGATCATCTGGGAGTACTTCACCGCGCCGGTCCTGATTCACGCCACCAAGCAGATTCTCGACAACTACGGCTCCGAGGGCTGGGAGCTCGTCACGATCATGGCGGGGCCCAACGGCGGAGACACGTTGGTCGCGTACTTCAAGCGCCCGAAGGTCTGAGCGCGCGTGGCGAATTGGAGCGAACGACTATCCGAGCTGGGCATCGAGCTGCCCGACGTCGTCCCGCCGCTGGCGGCCTACGTCCCGGCGGTGCAGGTGGGCTCGCTCGTCCACACCTCCGGCCAGTTGCCGATCGTGGACGGAAACCTGACGTCGGTGGGCAAGGTCGGCGGCGACGTCACCGCTGAGGACGCCACCGCAGCGGCCCGCCTCTGCGCGCTGAATGCGCTCGCCGCCGTGCACGCGCTCGTCGGCATCGATTCGGTGGCCCGAGTGATCAAGGCGGTCGGCTTCGTCGCCTCCGCTCCGGGATTCACCGGCCAGCCCGGGGTGATCAACGGGGCGTCGAACGTCATCGGTGAGATCTTCGGTGATGCGGGCAAGCATGCGCGCTCGGCCGTGGGTGTCGCCGAACTGCCACTCGGTGCTTCGGTGGAAGTGGAGCTCATCGTCGAACTGCGCTGACGCGCAGTGGTGTGGCTAGGTGCCCTCTGGGGCACTCAACCACGCCACTGGGGCGGCAGCCGCACTGATCACTTTCTGCAGGTGTAGGCCTCGGTGTACCGAGCATTCGTGATCGACACCCTTGTCGACCGACTCGAGGAATTCGTCCAGCAGGACGGCGAAGCAGTCGGTCGACGAGGTGGATCGATCGGTCAGAGTGGCGATACCGTCGGTGCCGCTGAGCTCGATGCGCATCAGGGACGGCATGATCGGCGTCCGCAGCGACAACTGCACGGTGCTCGTTGCGCCGCCCTCGTGCTCGAGCACCACGGTCCAACTGTCCGACGCCACCTCGCGGTGCGAGTAGGCAACGCGGACAATGGTTCCCAGTGCGGCGTCGAGCAGATCGAACACGTGCGGGCCGATGTCGAGGATCGCCCCGTCGTCGTGTCGCCACTGCGAGTTCGCGTACGCCCCGCCGAGGACGGCACCGGAGAACCAGGTTCCCGAGCCCGCTGCCCACGGTCGTCCGGCGACCTCGTCGAGGAATTGCCTTGTCTCCGGGGCGAACCGGAGCGTCAGCGTCACCATCGAGCGGACGCCTGCTGCCGTCACTGCCGCGGCCAGTTCTTCGGCCTCGGCCACTGTTGCGGCAATCGGCTTGTCCAGCAACACATGTTTGCCCGCCTGCACCGCGCGGAGTGCGTATCCGGCTTGCACGGCCGGTGGTACCGCGAACGCCACCGCATCGACGGCGCCCAGCAGGTCGTCGAACGATTCGAAGACCGGTGCCCCCAGCTGGGCTGCCGCTTCGGGTCTGCGCGCCCATACTCCGGCGAAGTCGGTGGCGGGATGGGCGAGTAGCGAGGGGGCTTGAGTCTTACGGGCCCAGGGCCCAGCTCCGACGAGTCCGACCTTCATGAATATCGACGGTAGTCCTCCCGGACACCGCGTGGAGAAGGCGACCTACAGTACTTTCATGGCCGACTCGAACCCCCAGCATCCCGCGTACGGACTTCTCCGGCAGGTGACGCCCACCGCCTCGGTTCTGCTCGCCGACAACCCGGGCAAGATGACGCTCGACGGGACGAACACCTGGATTCTGCAGGCGCCGGGGTCGGACGAGTGCATCGTGGTCGATCCCGGGCCGAAGGACAAAGCCCATCTCGACGCCGTCGCCGCGTCGGGCACGGTGGTGCTGACGCTGGTGACCCATCGCCACGCCGATCACACTGCTGGGCTGAAGCGGTTTCACCGAAAGACGAAGGCTCCGGTGCGAGCGGTAGGGGAGAAGTTCCTGCACGGGGGCGGCGCAACGCTGGCCCACGGGGAGGTCATCGAGGCAGCCGGGCTGCGCATCGAGGTTCTGCACACGCCCGGTCACACCGCGGATTCGGTGAGTTTCGTGTTGGACGACGCGATCCTGACAGGAGATACCGTCCTCGGTCGCGGCACGACGGTGCTGGACCCGAAGGACGGTTCGCTCGCGGACTATCTGCAGTCGTTGGACCGGCTCGAAGCGGCCGGCGCGGGGAAGACGGTACTTCCCGGGCACGGGCCGGAGTTGCCGGACACCGCCGAGGTGGCGCGAGCGTATCGCGCCCACCGTCGGCAGCGGCTGGATCAGGTTCGCTCGGCGCTCGCCGAGATCGGCGAGAACGCGAAACCGATGCAGGTGGTACGGCACGTCTATTCCGACGTGGACAAGAAGTTGTGGCCGGCTGCGCGGATGTCGGTCAAGACGCAGCTGGCCTACCTCCGCGAGAGCTAGCGAGCTGCTGTCTCGACCGAACTCGGCCTAGCGAGCTCGGCGTGCCAGACGCTCGGAGTCCGAGATCAGCACGGACTTGCCTTCGAGGCGCAGCCAGCCGCGGTGTGCGAAGTCGGCCAGTGCCTTGTTGACGGTCTCGCGCGAGGCACCGACGAGCTGAGCGATCTCTTCCTGTGTCAGGTCGTGGGTCACGCGAAGCGAGCCCGCTTCCTGGGTGCCGAAGCGCTGGGCCAGCTGGAGCAGCGCCTTCGCGACACGTCCGGGAACGTCGGTGAAGATGAGGTCGGCCAGGTTGTTGTTGGTGCGACGCAACCGGCGAGCCAATACACGCAGCAGCTGCTCGGCGATCTCGGGGCGCTGATCGATCCAGTCCTTGAGCGCAGCACGGTCCATGCTGACCGCGCGCACCTCGGTGACCGTGGTGGCTGAGGACGTGCGGGGGCCGGGGTCGAAGATCGACAACTCACCGAACATGTCCGACGGTCCCATGATCGTCAGCAGGTTCTCGCGGCCGTCGGGGGAGCGTCGCCCGAGCTTGATCTTGCCCGAAACGATGATGTAGAGCCGGTCTCCGGGCTCACCCTCGTTGAACACCACGTGCCCACGGGGGAAATCGACAGGCTGCAGCTGCTTCGTCAGTGCCGCAACCGCAGAGGGTTCGACTCCTTGGAAGATGCCGGCCCGTGCCAGGACGTCGTCCACTTGCGCTCCTTTTGGGATGTCGGTGTCGCGGAAACCCGCACCACCGAAAGCGTTTGTACTCAGTTCGTGCCATGCACCGAACTGCGGTGCAGTTCAGGCGTCGACGCCGATCCGATGATCAAACACAACAATTACCTCAGGGGAGTCTACTTCGAGTCGGTGAAAACCGAGTGATCGACGCCACCACAGGTTGCCAGAGGACTCGGGCGTGTGTTCCCGTTCACCCGAAATTCATCCAAATTACGACCAATGGGACGAAACGCGCGCTCAACTTGCTCGTTGGTCGGCCAGGCCGTCGCGCGTGTCGATGGTCCGCGGCGGGGTCTGGCGGCGTTTGCGGGTGTTGAACCGGGCCAATGCGTGCGGGAAGCCCTCGTTCGCCAGAGTGGCGACCTCGGACTTGCTCGCTTGATCGAGGAACTCCTGCACTTCCTGTTCCCGGACGCCGAGCTTGCTGAGCCGGAACTCGACGCGTTCCATCGCGAGTGCGAAGAGCATGAGTAGTACCGGAAAGAGCACCACGGCGAGTCCTTGCATATCGGCCAGTTAACACCGAAAAGATCTCGATACAAACACGGTCCGCTGCCGACCCGAGGAACGTTACGCATTCTTGTCCGTACAGTTGGGGAGTGGATTCGACAGCTCCGAAACGCTCCGACGTGCGCAAACGCCAGGAGACTCATCTCGGCCTCGTGCGCCGAGCTCGGCGAATGAACCGGACGCTGAACACGGCCTTCCCCCACGTCTACTGCGAACTCGACTTCACCACACCACTCGAACTCGCCGTCGCGACGATCCTGTCCGCGCAGTGCACCGACAAGCGCGTCAACATGGTCACCCCGGCGTTGTTCGTGAGATACCGCACAGCCCGCGACTATGCCGAGGCGGACCGCACCGAACTCGAGGAGTTCATCCGCACCACGGGTTTCTATCGCAACAAGGCCAACTCGCTGATCGGACTCGGGCAGAAGTTGCTCGAGAACTTCGACGGTGAGGTCCCGGCGACGCTGAAGGACCTCGTCACGCTTCCCGGAATCGGCCGCAAGACGGCCAACGTGGTTCTCGGCAATGCCTTCGACGTGCCCGGAATCACCGTCGACACCCACTTCGGTCGGCTGGTGCGTCGCTGGCAGTGGACCGAGGAGGAAGACCCGGTCAAGGTCGAGCACGCCGTGGGCGCCCTCATCGAGCGCAAGGAGTGGACGCTGCTCTCGCATCGAGTCATCTTTCACGGCCGTCGCGTCTGCCATGCCCGAACGCCGGCCTGCGGGGTGTGCGTCCTCGCCAAGGACTGCCCGTCGTTCGGGGCAGGTCCCACCGATCCGGCAACCGCAGCCGCTCTTGTGAAGGGCCCGGAAACCGATCACCTCCTCGCTCTTGCCGGAATCGTGTCGTGAACAAGTCCGCTCTGCGGTGGTCACTGGTCGCTCTGATCCTGGTGGTCGTGATGGTCTACGCGCTGTGGCCCCGCAACGACGGCGCACCGACCGCACAGCCGACGGACTCTCCCGGCCTCGGGCAGCGAGCACCGTCCGCGGAGGAGCGGCGCGCAGCCGACACCCCCGAGGCCCTCGCACCACTGCGGCGCGACGCCGGCCTCGCCGCCTGCCCGGCGGCATCGGGTGCTGCGGCCGGCCCGCTGACGGGCATCACACTCGAATGCATCGGCGACGGTTCGTACGTCGACCTCGGCCAGGTGCTCGCCGGCCGACCCGCCCTGCTCAACATCTGGGCGTACTGGTGCGGGCCGTGCGCCGAAGAGCTGCCCTACCTGCAGCAATATGCCGAACGAGCGGGCGAGCAGATCGAGGTCTTGACGGTCCACAACGACGCCAACGAGGCCAACGGTCTGACGCGGCTCACCGACTACGGCATCACTCTGCCCGGAGTTCAGGACGGCGCAGGCCGCGTCGTCGCCGCCGTGGGAGCACCGAACGTGCTGCCCGTTTCCGTTTTGATATCTGCAGATGGCACTGTCGCCAAGGTGCTGCCACAACCTTTCCGTAGCGTCGACGACATCGCCGACGCCGTGCGGGTGAACCTCGGGATCGATTCGTGAGTGCACCCGACTGGCTCGGGCGCATGCTCGACGTCGCAGGCAGGGCGGGCGGGCTGACCGACACCACCGGCATCAATCCCGTTCTGCAGCGTCAGGCACCGCCGGCGGACCGGACGCGGTCCGCCGCCGTGCTGGTGCTGTTCGGCGGTACGGCCGGCGCTGATCCGACCGCCTCCGGCGGACTGCCCGCCGACGCCGACGTTCTGCTCACCCAGCGCGCGTCGACGTTGCGCGATCACAGCGGGCAGATCGCCTTCCCCGGCGGTGCCACCGACCCGGGCGACGACGGCCCGATCGGCACCGCACTGCGCGAGGCTCAGGAGGAAACCGGACTCGATCCGGCCGGCGTCGTGCCACTGGCGACGATGCCCGGCATCTACGTTCCGCCGTCGCGCTTCGACGTGGTTCCGGTGCTCTCCTACTGGAAGCAGCCCAGCCCGGTGCGCGTCGTCGACCCAGGTGAGACCGAGCGAGTGGTGCGAGTTCCGTTGCGCGAGTTGCTCGATCCGGACAATCGATTTCAGGTGCGTCACCCCGCCGGCTACCAGGGCCCGGCGTTCGCGGTGCAGGGAATGCTGGTGTGGGGTTTCACGGGCGGTATTCTGGCGGGTCTGCTGGCTGTGTCGGGCTGGGAGCCCGAGTGGGACACGGGGGACATACGCGATCTGGAGGCCAGCTTGACTGCGGTAGGAGCGAGGCTCGATCGGTGACGGGTTCAGGGTGGGTCGATATCGCGGTGATCGCCATCGCACTGCTGGCAGCGTCGTCGGGATGGCGGCAGGGTGCGGTGGCGTCGGCACTGGCGTTTCTCGGTGTCGTTCTCGGAGCCGTTGCCGGAATTCTGGTGGCACCGCACGTGCTGGAGCATGTCGACGGTTCGCGAACACGGGTGTTCGTCGGGATCGCGTTGATCGTGATGCTGGTGATCGTCGGTGAAGTTGCCGGCATGGTGCTCGGGAGGGCGCTGCGGAGCGGAATCCATTCGCGGGCAGCGCGATCCGTCGACAGCACCATCGGTGCCGGGCTGCAGGCCGTCGCGGTGCTCGCCGCCGCGTGGCTGCTCGCCATTCCGCTGACGTCATCCTCGCAACCCGAGGTCGCCAGCGCAGTCCGACGATCGGCCGTGCTCGGCCAGGTCGACGAAGTGGCACCCGATTGGCTGCGGCAGGTACCCGAGGAATTCTCGGCTCTACTCGACACCTCCGGGCTGCCGGACGTTATCGGGCCGTTCGGTCGCACCCCGGTCGCGAATGTGGCCGCACCCGATTCCGGGATCGCCGCGGGGCCGATTCCCGTGCAGCTCCAATCGAGCGTCATCAAGATCAACGGCGTCGCGCCCAGCTGCCAGAAGGCGCTCGAAGGGTCGGGCTTCGTCGTCGGGTCGGATCTGGTGATGACCAACGCCCACGTCGTCGCAGGTACCTCCGAGGTGACCGTGGATTCGCCGAACGGACCCCTGGTGGCCGACGTCGTCCTGTTCGACCCCGAAGAAGACATTGCGGTGCTTCGGGTTTCGGAGCTTCAGGCACCGGTGTTGCCGTTCGCGCCGATACCGGCCGAGTCCGGAACCGACGCCATCGTGCTCGGCTACCCCGGCGGGGGACCGTACACGGCGAGCCCGGCACGGATCCGAGAGATCATCAACCTCAGCGGCCCGGACATCTACCGCGCGGGCACCGTCCAGCGTGAGGTGTACACCGTCCGCGGATCGGTGCGTCAAGGCAATTCCGGTGGACCACTGGTCAACTCGTCCGGTGAGGTACTCGGAGTGGTGTTCGGTGCCGCCGTCGACGACCCCGACACCGGGTTCGTGCTGACGGCGACGGAGATCGCGGACGAACTCGCGCAGAGCTTCGATGCGCCGGTACCCGTGGCCACGGGCGACTGCATCGTCTAGTCGTCAGGGCCTGGCGAAACCCGGCTGGGCAACAGATGCACGCAATCTTGTCTGAGTGGGGTCAGGATCGCTTCGGCCAGCTGCTCGAGCTGGTCGATCCGGCCGGGGCCGAGCTGCTCGAAAACCCGTCGGCGGACCTGCTGCACGTACCCGGGCTCGATGCGGTCCACCGCCTGCGAGCCGGCGTCGGTCAACCGTGCCACTGTTCGTCGCGCGTCCTCGGAATCGCTTCGTCGAGTGACCCACAGCTTCTTTTCCATCCTGGTCACGATGCGCGACAGGTGTGAGGGCGTGACGCCTGCACCTGCGGCCAGCTGAGTCATGTGGACGTCGCTTTCCTCGCTCGTCGACAACCAACGCAGAACCTGATACTCCGCGTGAGTGAGGCCGTGCTCGTGGCCGAGGTACGCGTCGAGGGCGCCCGGTAGCCACATCATCACTCCCACGAGTAGAGACCAGGTTCGGTCTTCCTGAGGCGAGAGGTTCTGGGCATCGGACACGGGTTACACAATACCGTTGCTTGCTGCGGAAAGTATTATCAGGTAGATTACTTTCCGCGGGAAGTAATCCCGCACCCGATGCGTAGTACGGAGAAGCACATGAAAGCAGCGCGATACCACCGTTACGGTGCCCCCGAAGTCCTCGTCGTCGAGGACGCACCCGAACCCCACGCGGAGGCGAGCACCGTTCGCATCGAGGTCGGAGCTGTGAGCATCAACCCCATCGACTATCTGCTGCGCTCCGGTCGTTTGAGTGATGTGCTGCCGCTCGATCTGCCCGCCATCCCGGGCCGTGACGCGGCCGGAGTGGTCGACGAGGTCGGGCCGGGGGTTGTCGGCACGCAGGTCGGAGACGTCGTGTTCGGCGTGGGTGGGATCAGTGACACCACCGCGCACCATGCAGTACTCACCGCGTGGAGCAGCGCACCCCCGAACTGGAGCATCGAGCAGGCAGGAGCCGCCGGGCTCGCGTCGAGCACGGCATCCGCGGTCATCGAGGCTCTCGAGGTTTTCGGGAGCCTGGAAGGGAAGACCGTACTGATCGACGGCGCTTCCGGAGCAGTGGGCACAGCCCTGAGTGTTCTCGCCAAAGACTCGGGGGCCGATGTGATCGGAACCGGAAGCGAGCACAACCACGACTACTTGATCGGCCTCGGCGTACGGCCGACCACCTACGGGCCGGGGCTTGCCGAACGGGTCGCCCTCCTCGCGCCCGCCGGGGTGGACGCGGCTGTTCACACGGCACCGTCGTCTCTGTCGGCGGACCTGATCACGTTGGTGGGCGACCCCGCACGCGTCGTGACCGTCCTGGACGCCGAGGGTGCCGAACGTCTGGGTGCGCAGAAAATCGACGCTCGCAACGAGTCTCATCTAGTGGAGCGCGCTTCCGAGCTGGGCCGGCGCGGAATCTATGTACCCCGGGTCGACCACATTCTGCCGTTCGCCCAGATCGCCGACGCCCACGCCGTGGCCGAGCGGGGAAGCGGCAAGGTCGTCGTCACCATGCGGTGACCCCCGCCGCCCGTCCTCGGGCGCGTTCAGATTTCGCGCACGACCCGCAGAATCTCCTCGGACACCACGTCGGGTGCTTCCTGGTGGACGTAATGCCCCACGTCGCGCACTGTTCGACGCGTCAGCCCGGGTGCCCAGTGCCGATCGCGATCGAGGGTGGTGGGCAGCACGTACGGGTCGAGGTCGCCGCTGATCTGCGCGACGGGAATCGAGGTACGGACGTCCACGGCGGCCATGAAGCGTCGTCCTTCGGCGCGGAACTGGCTGCGGAACGCCCACCGCTGATATTCGAGTGCGCAGTGAGCGGCACCCGGAATTCGGATGGCGGACTGCATCTTTGCCGTGGTGTCCGTGAAATCGTCTGTCCGCTGCCATTGTGAGCCGGCGCGGCTGCTCATCAACTCGCCCACCGCGGCTCCGCCTCGACGGGTCAGCAGCCGCTCCGGGCGCAGCGGAATTTGGTAGCGAACGAAGTGCGGTAGCAACGCGGCGCGCTGCGCCGAATCCTTCAACACCGCTCGCCGCAGCGAGATGGGGTGCGGTGCGTTGATCAGCACCATCGAGCTCACCAAGCGGGGGTGCAACGCCGCACTGGCCCAGCAGACGAGACCGCCGTCGGCGTGACCGACGAAGGTGGCGTGCGGGTATCCCAGAGCGCGAACCAGTCCGACGATGTCGCCGGCCAGTGTCCACCCGTCGTATCCGCGTGGGGGCTTGTCGGAGTCACCGTAACCGCGCAGGTCGACGGCGATTGCCCGGACGCCGGACCGAGCGAGTGCGGCAAGTTGGTGTCGCCACGAATACCAGAAGTCGGCGAAGCCGTGCAGCAGGACCACCAGCGGTGCGTCCGGTGCATGTTCGCCGACCTCGACGACGTGGAACCGGATTCCGTTGGCGTGGATGTCGCGATGGATCCACTGTCCCGGATACCGGACCGTGGACGGATCGGGCTGATTCATACTGCTCGATTCGCCCGGGCTACTACTTCTTGTAGCCGGGAACCCCGGGGATGGAATCGTGCTGGTTCGGCAGCACCGTCGACGCCTGCTTGAGCGAGTCGATGGTCTTCTCGGGCTTGCGCAGTTTCTTGACCCTGCGGTAGCCGAGGAATCCGAACAGCGCCGCAGCCAACACCATGAACGCGAACACGATGAGGAATGCGGCCCAACGGTAGAGCCACACGTCGAGCAGCTCGGCCGCGAAGAAGAAGAAGAAGAAGGTGCTGAACAGCAGAACCGTCAGGGCGATGATGAAGAAGACGCTGCCCTGCAGACCCTTCTTGACCTCACCGGTGACCTCGGCCTTGGCGAGGGCGACTTCGGCGCGCACGAGCGTCGAGACCTGGGTGGTGGCGTCCTTGACGAGGTTTCCGATGCTGGCGCTACCAGGGGTGCGGGCATCGACATCGGTCAGAGGTATCGATGAAATCGTGTTCGGGACGCCGTTTCCGTATCCCTTGTCATTGCTGACGCTCAACTCTCGACCCCTTGTAATCGCTCTGCTCGGTGTTGTGCGGAAGATCGTATCGACAGTAGTGCCTGGGTAGCAGATTAACTGTTCCGCGAAGGGCGAGCGACGCTCGGCCCTCGTTTGGACGCGTACCTCGGTACCGCTTCCCGCAAACTCGCCGATCTTGCGCGATCGGGCACCGGACACGCCCGGGTCGTGAAATTCTCAGGTGTTCATCAGGTAATTTGCAGGGAACTTCCCCCTTTCAGGAGCATTCGTGAGTTCAACACACGCCGTCGCCGACGGCGCAATTCCCGCACCTCAGGTGCCGCGGTCACGCATCGTGATCGCGTCGATGGTCGGCACGTCCATCGAATTCTTCGACTTCTACATCTACGCGACCGCCGCAGTGCTCGTCTTCCCGCGTCTGTTCTTCCCGGCGGGCAACGACACCACGGCGCTGCTGGCGTCGTTCGCGACGTTCGGTCTGGCGTTCGTGGCGCGACCCATCGGGTCGATTCTGTTCGGCCACTTCGGTGATCGCATCGGACGCAAGGCGACCCTCGTCGGCTCCCTGCTCACGATGGGCGTCGCGACGTTCGCGATCGGCTTGTTGCCGACGTACGCCGCGGTGGGTCTGTGGGCACCGGCCCTGCTGGCGATCATGCGCTTCACCCAGGGCGTCGGTCTCGGTGGTGAGTGGAGCGGTGCAGCATTGCTGGCGACCGAAACCGCGAAACCGGGCAAGCGAGCCTGGGCCGCGATGTACCCGCAGCTGGGCGCGCCCATCGGCTTCTTCTTCGCCAACGGCATCTTCCTGCTCATCGTCATCGCGACGGGCTACGATTCTGCGAACTCCGGCACCGACCACGCGTTCCTGACGTGGGGCTGGCGAATCCCGTTCCTGCTCAGCGCGATCATGGTCATCATCGGTCTGTACGTCCGGCTCAAGCTCGAGGAGACGCCGGTGTTCAAGTTGGCCGTCGAGCGCGGGCAGAAGGTCAAGACTCCGCTGGCTCAGGTGTTCAAGACCAGCTGGCGTCAGCTGATCATCGGTACCTTCGTCATGCTCGCCACCTACACGCTCTTCTACATCATGACCACGTGGGTGGTCAGCTACGGAACGGGCAAGGTCTCCGACGTCAACGGGCCCAAGCTGGCCATTCCGTACACCGACTTCCTGGAACTGCAGCTCATCGCCGTGCTGTTCTTCGCGGCTCTGATTCCGGTCGCCGGACTGCTTGCCGACAAGTACGGCCGCCGCCCCACGCTCATCGTCATCACCACGGCGATCGTGCTGTTCGGCCTGTCGTTCCACTGGTTCGCAGATCCGGCGTCCGCGTCGGCAGGCAAGATGCTGGTGTTCATGTGCGTCGGCCTCGGCCTGATGGGTCTGACCTTCGGACCGATGAGTGCCGTTCTGCCCGAACTGTTTCCGACCAACGTGCGCTACACGGGCTCGGGAATCTCGTACAACACCGCGTCGATCCTCGGGGCCGCAGTTGCCCCGTTCATCGCCACCTGGCTGGTGAGCAGCTACGGCGTCGGCTGGGTGGGCGTCTACCTCGCCATCGCCGCAGCGTTGACGCTGATCTCGTTGATCATCATGAAAGAAACACGGGATCAGTCGCTCGACAGCGTGTGAGTGCCTTCGGCAGTGGTGTGGATAAGTGCCCCAGCGGGCACTTATCCACACCACTGGCCGCTAGCGGCCCTTCTTGATCGCCTCGAACACCTTCGGGTCGACGAGGGTTGAGACGTCGCCGAGTTCGCGGCCCTCGGCCACGTCGCGCAGTAGGCGACGCATGATCTTGCCCGAACGCGTTTTCGGCAGCTCCGGCACGATGGAGATCTCGCGTGGCCGAGCGATCGGTGAAATCTCCTTGGAGACCTGAGCTTTGAGCTCTTTGATCAGATCGTCGCCGGTGTTCTCCACACCTGCGCGGAGGATGACGAACGCGACGATGCCCTGGCCGGTGGTGTCGTCGGCGGCACCGACGACAGCGGCCTCGGCGACACCGTGGTGGCTGACGAGCGCGGACTCCACCTCGGACGTCGAGATGCGGTGGCCCGAGACGTTCATGACGTCGTCGACGCGGCCGAGGACCCAGAGTGCGCCGTCCTCGTCGTACTTGGCACCGTCACCGGCGAAGTACCAACCCTCCTCGGCGTAGCGGGACCAGTAGGTGTCCTTGTAGCGGTCCATATCGCCCCAGATGCCGCGCAGCATCGCCGGCCAGGGCTCGTCGAGCACGAGATATCCGTTGCCGCCGTTGCCGAGTGGCTTGGCGTCGTCGTCGACGATCTTGGCGCAGATACCCGGTAGCGGGGTCATTGCGGAGCCGGGCTTGGTGGATGTGACGCCGGGCAGTGGGGAGATCATGATCGCGCCGGTCTCGGTCTGCCACCAGGTGTCGACGATCGGTGCGGTGCCGCCGCCGACGACATCGCGGAACCAACGCCACGCCTCGGGGTTGATGGGCTCACCGACGGAGCCGAGCAGACGGATCGAGCTCAGATCGTGTGCCTCGGGGATCTCCTTGCCCCACTTCATGAATGTGCGAACGAGGGTGGGGGAGGTGTAGTAGATCGAGACCTTGTACTTCTCGATGACGTTCCAATGCCGGTGCTCGTCGGGCGAATTGGGCGTGCCCTCGTAGACGACCTGCGTTGCGCGGTTCGAGAGCGGGCCGTAGACGATGTAGGAGTGCCCGGTGACCCAGCCGATGTCGGCGGTGCACCAGTAGACGTCCTTGCCTGCCTTGTGGTCGAAGACGTTGTGGTGGGTGTACGAGGTCTGCGTCAGGTAGCCGCCGGAGGTGTGGATGATGCCCTTCGGCTTACCCGTCGTACCGGAGGTGTACAGGATGAACAGCGGGTGCTCGGCCGGGAAGGGCTGTGCCTCATGCTCTTTCGACGCCTTCGCGACGGTCTCGTGCCACCACAGGTCGCGTCCGTCGGTCCACGAGACCTCGGAGTCGGTGCGCTTGACGACGAGCACGTGTTCGATCGAGGCAGCGCCGTCGACGGCCTCGTCGACGGTGTCCTTGATGGGAGCGGGCTTGCCGCGTCGCCACTGACCGTCGGTGGTGATGACGAGCTTGGCCTCGGCATCGTCGATGCGCGAGCGCAGCGCGGTGGCCGAGAAGCCGGCGAAGACGACGGAGTGGGTCAGGCCGAGGCGGGCGCACGCGAGCATCGAGACGATGGCCTCGGGAATCATGGGCATGTAGATCGCGACGCGGTCGCCGGAGACGAGGCCGAGTTCGGTCAGCGTGTTGGCGGCCTGGCTGACGTCCGCGAGCAGATCGGAGTACGTGACGTCGCGGCTGTCGCCGGGCTCGCCTTCCCAGTGGATGGCCACCTGGTCGCCATGACCGTCGAGGACGTGGCGGTCGACGCAGTTGTAGGCGACGTTGAGCGCGCCGTCGGCGAACCACTTGGCGACGGGGGCGTCGGACCAGTCGAGTACCTCGGTGAACGGGGTGTGCCAGTGCAGCCGGCGAGCCTGTTCGGCCCAGAAGCCGAGTCGATCGTTCTCCGCGGCGGCGTAGAGGTCGGCTCCGGCGTTGGCCTGAGCGGCGAACTCGGCCGAGGGCGCGTAGGAGGCAACCGCGGTCTCGTCGGTTCCGGAGGTACTGGTCGTCATCTCGAATAGCTCACTTTCGTCCGGTGCATTTCGCTCATGAAACTGCACTTCCGTGCCTGTCTCGAGCCCCTTGTGAGGGTAGTCACATGTGATGGCAATCGCACCGTTGCAATCGCCTGCAACCCCCTGATCTGCGGTGATCGGTAGTTTCTGCACGCTGGGCGGTAATCGGGGCCGTTGGCGCGCACCCCGGGCGACGCCGATGTCCGAACTGTGAGAAATCGACTTGCCGAAACGTTTCGATCATGTTTCCGGCTTACTCACGGGTCAGCAAAATCTGGGGGAGTTCACATGTTCGTTTCAGGATGTGTCTAAAGTCCATCCCATCAGATCGTTGGAACGGCCCACCTGCCGTGCCATGCGGTCGCCCACGAATCCCCGGGCGTCGCGCCCGAGGAACTGAGCACGGACGACCCCGTGTTCACATCTGGATGGAGGATTTTCTTGCGTATCAAACGTGCCGCGGTAGTCACCACGGCTGTGCTGATGAGTGCGAGCCTGCTCGCCGCCTGTGGCGGCGGAGGCTCGAGCTCCGGCGGTAGCGCCGACGGTATCTACAGCATCTACATCGGCGAGCCCGAGAACCCGCTGATTCCGGGCAACACCACCGAGAGCGAGGGCAGCCAGGTTCTCGAGGCGCTCTTCACTCCGTTGGTCACGTTCAACGACGAGGACAACAGCGTCGAGTACAACGGAGTTGCCGAGTCCGTCGAGTCCGAGGACAACACCACCTGGACCGTCAAGCTCAAGGACGGCTGGACCTTCCACGACGGCACCCCCGTCACGGCCGAGTCCTACACCAAAGCCTGGAGCTACAACGCGTTGAGTACCAACGCTTTCGGTGCCTCCTACTTCTTCGAGAACATCGAAGGCTACGCAGACCTGCAGGGCAGCGACACCGCCGAGCCCGTCGCGACCGAACTGAGCGGACTGAGCGTCGTCGACGACACGACCTTCACCGTCAAGCTCAACGGACCGTTCGCGATCTTCCCGCTGACCCTCGGCTACACCGCATTCGACCCGCTGCCCGAGGCGTTCTATGCCGACCCCGACGCCTACGGCGCTCGCCCGATCGGTAACGGCCCGTTCAAGGCCGACGAGGACTTCGTTCCCGGACAGGGATTCACCGTCACCAAGTACGACGATTACGCAGGCGACAATGCGGCACAGTCCGCAGGCGTCAACTTCAAGGTCTACACCGAGGTGAGCACCGGCTACAACGACGTTCAGGGTGGCGGACTCGACGTCATGCTCGACCTCCCCGAGGACGCATGGGCCACTGCCCGCGACACGTTCGGTGACCGGTACGGCGAGCGCGCACGTCCCGACATCACCTCGCTCGGCTTCCCGACGTACGATCCGCGATTCCAGGATCCGAACGTGCGTAAGGCATTCTCGATGGCCATCGATCGCCAGGCCATCGCGACCGCGATCTTCACCGATACCCGCACTCCGGCAGGATCTTTCGCATCGCCCGTCGTCGACGGCTACCGCGAGGACGCCTGCGGTGCCAACTGCGAGCTCAACGCGGACGAGGCCAACCGTCTGCTCGACGAGGCCGGATTCGACCGCAGCCAGCCGGT
Source organism: Rhodococcus sp. IEGM 1370 (assembly GCF_033142325.1). Lineage (NCBI taxonomy): Bacteria > Bacillati > Actinomycetota > Actinomycetes > Mycobacteriales > Nocardiaceae > Rhodococcus > Rhodococcus sp. IEGM 1370. The sequence goes on from NZ_JAWLRY010000014.1 coordinate 107,853, forward strand.
GGATCTGTGGTTCAACGCCGGTGCGGGCCACGACTCGTGGATGACCGCCGTGGGCAACCAGCTGCGTGACAACCTGGGTGTGAACTACGCACTGCGCGGTGACCTCCAGTTCGCGCAGTACCTGCCGCTGCAGGACGCTCAGGGTATGACCGGCCCGTTCCGTTCGGGCTGGATCATGGACTACCCGTCGATCTACAACTTCCTCTCCCCGTTGTACTCGGCAGCCGCAACCCCGCCTGCAGGTAGCAACTACGTCTTCTTCAACGATCCGGCATTCGACGCCGCGCTGGCCGAAGGCAACAACGCTGCAGACATCGACGCTGCAACCGCGGACTACCAGAAGGCAGAGGACATCCTGATCGACCAGATGCCCGCTACTCCGCTGTTCTACGGCCTGAACCAGGCTGTGTGGTCCGATCGCGTCTCCGACGTCAAGATCGACAACCGAGGCAACATCATCCTCGAGGACGTCGTAGTCAGCTGACGACACACCCAGGTGGGTGGGAGCCGAGCGTGATCGGCTGTCACCCACCGGGTCTCGTTCAACCGTGGGGCGCATCCGCCCCACACCGACCTGCGCCGGCAAGACCCGAGGCGCAGGTTCGTCCCTTGTTCAAGGAGAAGACACACAGTGGGTCGCTACATCACTCGCCGATTACTGCTGACGATTCCCGTCCTGATCGGCTCCTCGTTCTTGATCTTCGCGATGGTCTACGCGCTCCCGGGTGATCCCATCCGCGCCCTCGCCGGAGATCGCCCCCTCGCCCCGGGCGTCGTTGCCCAGTTGCGAGACGAGTTCAACCTCGACGACAACCTCTTCGTGCAGTACTTCAAGTACATCGGCGGCTTCTTCCAGGGCGATTTCGGTACCGACTTCTCCGGACGCCCCGTTCTCGACACCATCGAGCGGGCACTTCCGGTCACGGTCCGATTGACCATCGTGGCCGTCGTCATCGAGACCGTCATGGGTATCGCCGCAGGCGTGCTCGCCGCCCTCAAGCGCGGATCGTTCTTCGACAACCTGGTGCTCATCTCGACGACGCTGCTGGTGTCGGTGCCGGTGTTCGTTCTCGGCTTCATCGCCCAGTTCACCCTCGGTCTCAAGTTGGGGCTCTTCCCGATCTCCGGCATCAACGACGGCTGGTCGAGTTACCTGCTTCCCGGATTGGTGCTCGCATCGCTGTCGATGGCATACGTGGCTCGTCTGACGCGCACCTCGGTGGCCGAGTCGATGGCCGCTGACTACATCCGCACCGCCAAATCCAAAGGAATCAGTAACCGGCGCATCATCGTTCGGCATGCGTTGCGCAACTCGCTGATTCCTGTTGTCACCTTCATCGGTGCCGACGTCGGTGGTCTGCTGGGCGGCGCCATCGTGACCGAAACGGTGTTCAACCTGCCCGGGCTCGGCCGCGCCATCTACGACGGTCTCGCCCGTCAGGAAGGTGCCGTCGTCGTCGGCATCGTGACGCTCTTCGTGTTCTTCTACATCTTCTTCAACCTCGTGGTGGACGTTCTCTACGCGGTTCTCGATCCAAGGATTCGCTATGAATAAAGAAGATTCGAGCGCAGCTCAGCACGCCGCGGACGAGGGCCAGCCCGGAAACGTCGTCACCGGCGAGGCCGTCGAGCTGGTCGGTCAGGCCAGCCTGTGGGGCAACGCGTGGAAGTACCTGCGCAAGAGCCCGTTCTTCATCATCGGCACGTTCCTGCTGTTGGTGCTGTTGGTCATGGCGGTGTTCCCGCAGCTGTTCGCCCGCGGCATCGATCCGCGAGTGTGCTCGCTGTCCGATTCCGGTCAAAAACCCAGTGCAGCACACTGGTTCGGCACCGACATCCAGGGCTGCGACTACTACGCCAACGTCATCTACGGTGCGCGGATCTCGCTGTCGATCGGTGTGCTCTCGGTGATCGGCGTGCTGATCATCGGCGTCCTCATCGGTGCTCTCGCCGGCTACTTCGGCGGTGCGATCGACAGCATCCTGGCGCGCTTCACCGACGTGTTCTTCGGGATTCCGCTGCTGCTCGGTGCTCTGATCCTGCTCACCGTCACCGCCCAGCGCACCATCTTCACCGTCTCGCTGGCCCTGGTGGCTTTCGGTTGGATGACGGCGATGCGCCTGGTGCGATCGTCGGTGATCTCCATCAAGAACAGTGAATACGTCCAGGCCGCACAGGCATTGGGAGCGTCGACCTACCGCATTCTGGTGCGACACATCCTTCCCAACGCGCTGGCCCCGGTGATCATCTACGCCACGATCTCGGTGGGTACGTTCATCGCGGCCGAGGCGACATTGACGTTCCTCGGAATCGGATTGCAAGCCCCCGAGATCTCCTGGGGCCTACAGATCAACCTCGGTCAAGCCAGGTTCCTCACGTCACCGCACCTGGTGCTGTTCCCGGCCGCGTTCCTCTCCGTCACAGTGCTGGCGTTCATCATGCTCGGCGACGCACTCCGTGACGCACTCGATCCGAAACGGAACTGACATGAGTATTCAGAAGGACACGGTTCTCAGCGTCACCGATCTGACGGTCGAGTTCGAGGTCGAGAAGGTCTGGCGCAAGGCGGTCGACACCGTCTCGTTCACGGTCGCCTCCGGTGAAGTTCTCGCCATCGTCGGTGAATCCGGATCCGGTAAGTCGACGACGGCGATGGCCGTCCCGGGCCTGCTGGCCGATAATTCCCGGGTGTCCGGCAGCATCAAGCTGGGCGAGAAAGAGCTGGTCGGGCTGCCCGAGAAGCAGCTCGCACCCATCCGCGGCAAGAACGTCGCGGTGATCTTTCAGGAGCCCATGACGGCGCTCAATCCGGTGTACTCGATCGGCTGGCAGATCACCGAGGCCATCCGCGCGCACACCTCGCTGTCGAAGAAGGAAGCGAAAGCGCGGGCCGTCGAGCTGCTCAAGCTCGTCGAGATGCCGGATCCGCAGACGCGGGTCAACTTCTACCCGCACCAGCTCTCCGGTGGTCAGCGTCAGCGCGCCATGATCGCCCAGGCGCTGTCCTCGGATCCGTCGCTGCTGATCGCGGACGAGCCGACCACGGCCCTGGACGTCACGGTGCAGGCCGAGATCCTCGACCTGATGCGTGATCTCCGGAACCGCATCGACGCGTCGATCGTCCTGATCACCCACGACATGGGTGTGGTGGCCGACATGGCCGACCGCATCGCGGTGATGAAGGACGGCGTCATCGTCGAAACAGACGCTGCGCGAACCATATTCAAGAACGCATCGCATCCGTACACGCAGCAGCTGCTCGCCTCGGTCCCGCACCTGGGCAGCAGCATCGAGGCTGTGACCGCCGGGAAGATCGCCGAGCCCAGTGCCGTCGAGGAGACCCGGGCACTGAGCATCGTCGACGGTGTCATCGAGTACCCGGGCCGCACCGTGTTCCGGGCCGTCGACGGGGTCAGCCTCGACATCGAGATGGGTGAGGTGGTCGGCCTCGTCGGTGAGTCCGGCTCGGGCAAGTCCACGATCGGTAAGGCCGTGGTGGGGTTGAACAAGCTCACCGGCGGCTCGTTGTCGATCGCAGGCGTCGACATCACCAACCTGTCGAATCGTGAACTGCGGTCGGTGCGAAGCAAGGTCGGCATCGTGTTCCAGGATCCGGGTTCGTCGCTGAACCCGCGCTGGCCGATCGGACAGTCCATTGCCGAGCCGATGCTGTTGCACACCGAGCACAGTGCTGCAGACCGAAATCGAAAGGTCGAGGAACTGCTCGACCGGGTTCACCTGTCGCGGACCATGCGCAACCGCTACCCCCACCAGTTGTCCGGTGGGCAGCGTCAGCGCGTCGGTATCGCCCGGGCGCTCGCCCTGGAGCCGACGCTGCTGGTGGCCGACGAACCGACGTCCGCGCTCGACGTGTCGGTGCAGGCCAAGGTGCTCGAGCTGTTCAAGGAACTACAGCGTGAGTACGGCTTCGCGTGCCTGTTCATCAGCCACGACCTCGCTGTGGTGGAGGTACTGGCCAAGCGCATCGCGGTGCTGAACAAGGGCAAACTCGCCGAGTTCGGTACGACGGATCAGATTCTGCGTCGTCCGACCAACGAGTACACCAAGCGGTTGCTCGCGGCCGTCCCGGTGCCCGATCCGGCCGAACAGGCCAAGCGTCGCCAGGCCCGCGCCGAGCTGTTGGCGGCAGGGGCAAAGTAGGGGTGAGGGGAGGGGGTACCGTCGTCTGTCGTGACGGACCCTCTCGCCCCGCTGCTGGAACTGCCCGGAGTTGTCGACTCCGCCGAACGGGCGCGCGACGCTCTCGGCGCGGTGCATCGACACAAGGCCAACCGTCGTGGCTGGCCGGCCACCGCGGCCGAGGCCGCGGTCCGTGCGGCCCGCTCGTCCTCGTCACTCGAGGGCGGGTCGATGGATTTCCCCCGCGAGGGCGAAGAAGGCGACCCCGTGCTCGCCGGAGCGCTTCGAGTCGCGGCAGCCCTCGATGGCGACGCCCTGCAGAACACGCTCTCGACGTGGAAGCGCGCTCCGCTGCAGACCCTGGCTCGACTCCACTTGTTGGCAGCTGCCGATCTCGTCGACGACGCCTCCGCGCTCGGTCGTCCGCGCGGTGATTCGGGGGTCGGCGAGCGACTCGATCTGCTCGCTCAGCTCGTGACCGGTGGAACCTCTGCACCCGCTCCGGTGATCGCGGCGGTGGTGCACGGTGAGTTGTTGACGCTCAAAGCTTTCGGATCGGCCGACGGCATCGTTGCGCGGGCTGCATCGAGACTGGTGGCGGCGTCGTCGGGCTTCGACCCCCACAACCTCGGAGTGCCGGAAGTGAGCTGGATGCGTCGAGCAAATGCCTACCGGGACGGCGCGACCGGATTCGCCGAGGGCACCGCGACGGGCGTCGGGAGTTGGGTGATCCTGTGCTGTGGAGCCTTCGAAGCCGGTGCGGCAGAGGCGACTTCGATTGCCGAAGCTGCGGTATAGCCCACACATAAAAGGGCGGCGAGCGGAGCCTGCAGTAGTGAGCACATAAAAGGGCGGCGATGCCGACTTGCGTCGACTTCGCCGCCCGTTAGCACGGAGCGCCTGGTTACCAAGCGTGCTCAGGTGGGCTGTGATGGAAAACCACGTGGCCTCGGCGAGGGTTCCACGGTGATGAGGTCATCCCTGCAACCGGTGCAGGGTTCTTGCTGATCATCGACGAATCTCGCAGGCCCACAGCGCTTCTGCCATTAGGTGGCCGCTCCGCGTGGGTGCCTGGTGTCCGTGCTGGGAAGGGCGGTTGGGAGAGCGAATCTTCTCTTCCGATTCGATCTTGGCCTTCCGTTCTTCCGTACCTCATTTGTACCCCGTGACGCGCCTCACATCAAGGGGTTGAGCGTCATCTTTTTCTTCGGAGCAGTCCGTAGGTGATCGCGCCGGCCGCAAGAGCGCTGAAACCTGCTGCCGCACTTGCCGCTACGGTCTTACCGGACGGGGTCTGGATCCGTGATCGCAGCGAGACCGGGTTGGAGAAGGTGAGAATCGGCCAGCCGCGGGATGCGGCTTCCTTGCGCAGCGCTCGGTCGGGGTTGACGGCCGTGGGATGCCCGACGGCGCGCAGCATCGGCACGTCGGTGATCGAGTCCGAGTACGCGTAGCTCGACGCCAAGTCGTAATCGTGTTGCGCGGCCAGGGAGTTCATGGCGTCGACCTTGCCCTCGCCATAGCAGTAGAAGTCGACCTTGCCGATGTACTTGCCGTCCACGGTCACCATCGTGGTGGCCATGCTGTGATCGGCCCCGAGCAGTTCTGCGATGGGGTGCACGATCTCGTCGCCGGACGCCGACACGATCACCACGTCGTGGCCGCGGAGCTTGTGGTCTGCGATCAGGTCGGCGGCTTCGGCGAACACGAGGGGGTCGACGATGTCGTGCAGGGTTTCGGCGACGACTGCTCGTACCTGTTCGACGTCCCAGCCGGCGGTCATGCTCGCGATGTGTGCGCGCATGCGCTCCATCTGGTCGTGATCGGCTCCGGAGAGCAGGAACAGGAACTGGGCGTAACTGCTCTTGAGAACGGCGCGCCGGTTGATGAGTCCTTGGTCGAAGAACGGCCTGCTGAATGCCAACGTGCTGGACTTGGCGATGATCGTCTTGTCGAGGTCGAAGAATGCCGCCACGCGCGCTGCGCGTCGGCCGGCCGGGGCGTCGTCGGTGCTCGCGCTCTGGGTCACGTTTGTCACCATAGTGGCCGGTGGTGACCGGTGGATGTTGCGCGGTGCCACTGGCGGACTCGGTCCGAAACCGTCGAGAAAAAGCGACGGTTGAACTTGCAAACAAGGAAGTCCACGGGTGTAGTATTTGCTATGAGCCCGGTTCATTCCGGGCGGTGTTCAGCCCGACCCCCCGGGGCTGAACCAGACGACCCTCGCCTCCTCCCCCCCTGGCGAGGGTCGTCCTCTTTTCCGGGTCGGGTCAAAAACTGGTACAGCAGTACCGGTATTCATCCACAGGCCCCGATCTATCCACATTTCCCCAAGTCGCGCGCACCTCGAGCAGATTCTCACGCAGGCTTGGCGCATGGAAACGGACCCGCGACAGCGAATTGCGCACCCGACAGTGGCGATGTCGATCGAACTTCGCGGACTCCGCGAGGACGTCTATCGAATAGCCGCAGCCGCGGATTGTGTTGCGGAAGAGCAGAACTTACTGGTCGGTATCGGATCGACACGGTCGATGTGGGACCGACCCGGAACAATTTTGGTCGATTTCGAGTCCGCAGAGACGGCATTGGCGTCCGGATTTTCGCGACGCTCGGGCGTCATTCTGGTCACGGACGCGCAACCGACACTCGACGACTGGCGCATCGCCACATCGCTCGGTGCCGAGCATGTGCTCTCCCTGCCGCAGGACGAAGACACACTCGTGCGCATACTCGGCGAACCCGCGTCGGTGCCGTCGGGAGACGGTGGAGTGATCGTCGTGGTCGGCGCTCGCGGCGGCGCGGGCGCATCGACATTCGCCGCCGCACTCGGACTCCGCAGCAGCCGCTCGGACCGACGTGCTCTCCTCGTCGAGGGTGATCGGTACGGCAGCGGCCTCGACCTGTTACTCGGCTGGGAGAACGCTCCGGGTCTGCGGTGGTCCGGCCTGGTCGTCGAAGGCGGCCGAGTCTCCGGCGACGCTCTGCACGGGGCGCTGCCTTCCCGCGACGGGTTGTCGGTGCTCGCGCTCGGCCGATCCGAGCACCGGGGTGTCGGACTCTCGGCCGTTGCAGTGGCGGCTGTGGTCGATGCAGGACGCGCAGCGGGAGATCTGGTGGTGTGCGACGCTCCGCGTCATCCGAGCGACGTCTCCGACGCTCTGTACACCGCGGCGGATCTCGTCGTGCTGGTACTTCCGGCCGAACTGCGGGCCGTGACGTCGGCTGAGGCGGTGGCAGCACAGGTGGTAAATCGAAACGCCAACGTCGGCCTGGTCGTTCGTGGGCCTGCGCCGGGAGGGCTGAGAGCAGACGACATCGCCGTCGCCCTCGGGCTTCCTCTGTTGACGTCGATGCGCGCCGAGCCCGCGTTGGCCGAGCGCCTCGAACGAGGAGGTCTGGTGCTGGGCCGACGTTCGCCGCTGGCCGCGGCAGCCGACGCTGTGCTCGATACGTTCGCACACAAGCCCGGTGGTCAGCGGTGGGCGGCATGAGCGCCGTCGTCACCGCGGATCTGCTCGACCGCGTCCGTGATCGCTTGGCGGCATCGGCTGACGCTCCGGTTCCCGCGACCGTCGCCGCGGCCATTCGAGCGGAAGCAGGTGGAGTCATCGGCGACACCGATATGCTTGCGGCCCTTCGTGTTCTGCAGACCGAGCTGACCGGCGCGGGGCCGTTGGAGCCGCTGCTGACCGAGCCCGGAGTGACCGATGTGCTGGTCACCGCACCGGATCAGGTGTGGATCGATCGCGGTCGCGGACTCGAGCGCACCGGTATCCGCTTCGCCGACGAGGCTGCCGTACGTCGTTTGGCGCAGCGGCTCGCGTTGTCGGCCGGCCGCCGCTTGGACGACGCGCAGCCCTGGGTCGACGGTCGATTGCCGGGCGTCGGGCAGGGGGCGTTCGGAGTCCGCCTGCACGCGGTGCTGGCACCGGTGGCGAGCGGAGGAACGTGTGTCTCGCTTCGGGTGCTGCGACCGGCAACTCAAGGACTCGCCGCGCTCCGTGCATCGGGAGCCGTGACCGAAGACGGGTACGAGCTGCTGCGTCGAATCGTGCTCGGTCGCCTGGCATTTCTCGTTGTCGGCGGTACCGGCGCTGGAAAAACTACACTCTTGGCCGCCCTTCTCGGAGAGGTGGATCCGGCCGAACGGATCGTCTGCGTCGAGGACGCCGCCGAGTTGGCCCCGGCACATCCGCACGTGGTCCGGCTGGTGGCCCGCGCGCCCAATGTCGAAGGCGTGGGTGAAGTATCGGTGCGGCAGCTGGTGCGTCAGGCCCTGCGAATGCGACCGGACCGGCTCGTGGTCGGTGAAGTGCGCGGGGCCGAGGTCATCGACTTGATGACGGCACTCAATACAGGTCACGACGGTGGAGCAGGAACCATTCACGCGAACTCCCCGGCCGAGGTACCGGCCAGACTCGAAGCCCTTGCGGCACTGGGCGGAATGGGCCGAGACGCGCTGCACAGCCAACTCGCCGCTGCGGTCCAAGTGGTGTTGCACGTCCACCGAAGTTCCGACGGTACTCGACGACTACGTGAGATCGGAGTGGTCGACGTCGATCCCACCGGGCGAGTGCACATCGCGGCGGCCTGGTCGGTGACTGCCGACGCGACGCCGGGTGAAGGTCGGCTCCTCGAACTGCTCGACCGCCGTTGCGGTGACGCGCGATGACGGCGGCGGTGATGGTCCTCGCCCTCGCGGTTGCCCTGTGGCCGAGCAGTTTCCGTCGGTTGCCTGGTGAAGAACGGGCGGCTTCGTCCGCGCCGCGATGGCTGGTGCCGGCATGCTGCGTTCTGCTTGCGGCAGGGGCGGCGTGGTGGTTCGGCGGAATCTGGGCCGTGAGCGCAGCAGCGATGGCGGGCGGTACCGGACGGCGTCGCTATCGTCGGCGACTCGAACGCGACCGGCGTGCCGACGAATTGAACTGGCTTGCAACCGGAGTCGAGGTGATCATCGGAGAGCTACGCGTCGGGTCCCATCCGGCCACGGCCAGCGCGGTCGCGGCGGACGAGTGCGGCGGCATCGCGTCGACGGCACTGCGCGGTGCGGCATCGCGCTCCCGGCTGGGCGGCATGGCCGCCGACGGTATCGCCTCGTCCGATTCGTTGTTGGACCCCGAGCTCGGCCGGCTGGCCGCCGCGTGGAGAGTGGCAGACGAGCACGGGCTCGCGCTCGCCGAACTGCTCGACGCCGTCCGCGAGGACTTGCTGGGACGCAGACGGTTTCGCGAACGAACCGACGCATCGCTCGCCGGTGCCCGTGCCACCGCGCTGGTGCTGGCCGGTCTACCGATTCTCGGAGTCGCGCTCGGTCAGCTGATGGGAGCCGATCCACTGGACATTCTGCTCGGCGGTGGGCTCGGCGGAATGCTGCTGCTCATCGGCACGGCGCTGGGCTGTGCGGGACTGCTGTGGACCGATGCAATCACCGGCAAGGTGACGACGTGATGTGGGTGGCGGTGCTGTGTCTGGCCACGGCATCGATCACGCTGCCCTCGGTCTCGGGTGGGTTGCACAGGCTGGCATCCGAGCGCCGGGCGGACACCGACACCGTCGATGTGCCGACACCCGACCCGCTCGCAGTGGCCACGACCTTCGATCTGCTCGCAGCCTGTCTGCGGTCAGGCTTGCCGATATCGACCGCCGCTGCGGCAGCGGCACATTCCGCTCCGACCTCGTTCGGTATCGCGCTCCGCAAGGCAGCCGATCTGCTCGAACTCGGTGCCGACGCCGCGGCCGCGTGGGACGCCGTCGCGCAGGATCCCGAGACCGAGGCTCTGGCCAGGACGGCCCGCCGATCTGCCCGGGCCGGGTCGTCCATGGCGTCGGCGATGACGGAACTCGCTGCGACACAACGAACCCGGGCCGAGGATGCATCGGCCGCTGCGGCCGAACGCGCGGGTGTGCTGATCAGCGGGCCGTTGGGGCTGTGCTTTCTGCCTGCCTTCATCTGTCTCGGGATCATCCCCGTGGTGATCGGACTGGCGGGCAACGTACTGGGCGGCGGTCTACTGTGACCGCCGCGCCGACAATCTTCCGTTGCGGAACTACCGCAGCGGACAACAGGGAGGGGAATCGAGATGATCGAGAATGCACTGCAGGAGTTGAAGACTCGAATCGTTCTGTTCGGCGTGGAGGACGATGGCATGTCGACCGCGGAGTACGCGATCGGGACCATCGCGGCCGCGGCGTTCGGGGCGGTGCTGTACACGGTGGTGACCGGCGACAGCATCGTGACGGCGCTGACGGGGATCATCGATCGAGCGTTGAACACGGCCGTCTGATCCTGGCCGATGACGACGGTGCCGTGACGGTGGAGGCGGCGTTCGCGATCGCGTCCATCGTCGCGGTGATCGTGGTGTGCATCGGGGCGATCGTGTCGGTGACGATGCACATCGGCTGCGTCGATGCGGCCAGGGAGGCAGCTCGGTTGGCGGCCAGAGGGGATACGGACCGGGCTGTGTCGGTGGGGGAGAGGGTTGCGCCGGAGGGGGCTCGCATCACGGTGACCGAGGACGGGGAGTTCTTCGTCGCGCGGGTGGAAGTGGCGAGTCCGCTGCCTGGACTGACGTTGTCTGCAGAGGCGGTCGCTGTTGCGGAACCGGTTGCCGCGGAATGAGGCTCGCTTTGGGGAGGGCGGTGCGTGATGACGAGGGTGGCGCGACGGTGTTGGCGGCGCTGGCGATGTCGGCGTTGATCGTTGTCGTGGTGATGGTGGTTCATGTCGGCTCGGCGGTGGGTGCGCGTCATCAGGCGCAGTCGGCGGCGGATCTCGCGGCGCTTGCCGGGGCGGGGGCCCTCGATCGTGGAGTGGCGGATGCCTGTGAGACGGCGCGGGAGTTGGCGGGGCGAATGGGGACTCGGTTGCGGGAGTGCACGATCGACGACTGGGATGTGATCGTGACGATGGGGCAGCCGGTGTTCCTCGGGCGCTTCGGAATGTCCGACGCCATCGCCTCGGCGCGGGCGGGTCCGGGGTGAGGGTCGCCCCGCTTGCCCGCCCCGGTCCGCCTCGCCCGCTGGCCGAATTCGCAAATGCGCGCGCGTTTGTCAGGTGCGCGGGGATTCGCCCCGTCTGGCCGGCGATTTCGCGAGCATTCAGCGAATGCGCGCGCATTTGCCGTGAGCCTTTGCCGTGAACCCCGGCCTCGAACCCTGGCCTACAGCGGTCAGCGTGTCGTGAAGGTGCGGGCCCCGGACTGGAGGGGAGCGAATCGAGTGAGTTGAGTGACGTGCTCCGGGGTCAGTTCCGAGAGTGAATTGACCTGCAGTAGTTGCATGGTGCGCACGATTTCCTCGCGCAGGATCTCGATCATCCGGTCGACGCCCTCGCGGCCCCCGGCCATCAGGCCGTACAGGTACGCGCGTCCGACGAGGGTGAACGACGCTCCCATCGCGATGGAGGCGACGATATCGGCACCGTGCATGATTCCCGTGTCGACGGCGACCTCGAAATCGGAGCCGACTTCGCTCACCACCTGCGGCAGCAGGTGGAAGGGGACAGGAGCGCGATCGAGTTGTCGGCCTCCGTGATTGGACAGGATGATTCCGTCGACTCCCAGTTCGGCGAGACGGACCGAATCCGCCACCGATTGAACACCTTTGACGACCAGCTTGCCGGGCCAGATCTCCCGGATGACGTCGAGGTCCTCGAACGAGATCGATGGATCCATCGCTGAATTGAGCAGCTCTCCGACCGTGCCGCCGGTAGAGGACAGTGACGCGAACTCGAGCTTGGCCGTGGTGAGGAAGTCCCACCACCACCAGGGCCGCGGGATGGCGTTGGCGATCGTCGACGCGGTCAGCTGCGGCGGGATGGAGAATCCGTTGCGCTTGTCGCGCAGTCGTGATCCGGCGACGGGCGTGTCGACCGTGAACAGGAGGGTGTCGAAGCCTGCCTTCGCGGCGCGTTCGACCAGCCCGAACGAGATGTCGCGGTCTCGCATGACATAGAGCTGGAACCAGTTTCGACCGTTCGGGTTGGTGGCCTTGACGTCCTCGATCGACGTGGTGCCCAGGGTCGAGAGGCAGAACGGAATTCCGGCAGCTCCGGCCGCGGCAGAACCGGCGTACTCGCCCTCGGTCTGCATCAGGCGGGTGAATCCCGTCGGTGCGATGCCGAACGGGAGCGCGGACGGCCCGCCGAACACCGTCGTCGAGGTGTCGACGTGGGAGACGTCCCGCAGAATCGAGGGGTGGAATTCGACGTCACGGAAGGCCTGTCGAGCCCGCGAGAGCGAGATCTCGGCGTCGGCGGCACCGTCGGTGTAGTCGAATGCGGCTCGTGGGGTGCGTCGACGAGCGATGGTGCGGAGATCATCGATGGTGAGTGCGGCGCTGAGGCGTCGTCGACGCAGATTCAGATCCGGTTTCTTGAACGAAAGGACCTCGCGCAGGTCGGTCGCTTTGGGCATCTGCCGGGTGATGGGCATGTCATGGTCTCGATTCTGTGCAGTATTACGGCGAGTGGTGGGGACGACGGGTCAGGGGAGCATCCAGGCCAGTACCGAACTCTGGAGTCCGACCAGGAGACAGATGGCAAGCAGCAGGCCGAGACTCCACCCGATGACCTTTCGGAATATCTCGGACTCCCGCCCGACCAACCCCACCGCGGAAGCAGCGATGGCGAGATTCTGCGGGCTGATCATCTTTCCCACCACACCACCCGAGGTGTTGGCGGCGACCAGCAGGGTGGGGTCGATGCCGGCGTTGATCGCTGCAGTCTGCTGCAGCGTCGCGAACAACGCGTTCGCGCTGGTGTCCGAACCGGTGACCGCGGTTCCCAGCCACCCGAGAATCGGGGAGAGGTAGGCGAAGAATGCGCCGGTGCCGGCAATCCAGGTTCCGATGGTGATGGTCTGCCCCGACTGGTTCATCACGTAGGCGAGCGCCAGAACCGCGCCCACCGTGAGTGCGGAGAATCGGAGTTTGATCAGGGTGCTTCCGAACAGCCGGGCGGCGTCGGGAGCGCTGACGCGGTAGACGGCGGCGACGATGACGCCGCAGATCAGGAGCAGTGTTCCCGGCGTGGACAGCCAGGTGAACTTGTAGATGGTGGTGGTGGCAGGGGAACCGGCGGCCGTGAGGATGTTGCCGTCGAGACCGGGCCACGGTACGGCGATGTCGGTCGAGGCGAGGAACCTGGCGACCGGGGACCACAGTTTGGCCACCGAGAACACCGCGATGACGAGAAGGTATGGGAACAGTGCGAGCCACACTCGTTGGGTCGTCAGCGGCGCGGCCTCGATGGTGCGGGTGGCGACCGGTGCAGGCGTGATCGGCGCAGTGCCGGAGCTCCCCGAATCGAGGTCCGCATCTCGGGCCAGGAGGATGCGTTCGCGGGCCGCGTCGGATCCGGTCGGCTTCCAGAACCGCAGAACCACGACTGCTGCGGCGATGCCAGCGAGCGAGGCGATGATGTCGGTCAGCTCGACCGAGATCCAGGTTGCGCTGACCCACTGCGCGACGGCGAACATGACACCGACGGCCAGGGCGACCGGCCACGTCTGGGCGACGCCGCGTCGACCATCGGTCAAGAACGCGATGAACAGCGGTACGAACAGGGCGATGAACGGGGTCTGGTGGCCCACGTACGCGCCGATCTCGTGGTAGTCGATGCCCGTCAAGTTGCCGGCGGTGAGGATAGGAATGCCGATGGCGCCGAAGGCGACCGGCGCGGTGTTGGCGAGCAATACGACGACGGCTGCGCGCATCGGAGCGAAGCCGATAGCCAGCAGCATGACACCGGTGATGGCGACGGGAGCACCGAATCCGGCGAGGGCTTCGAGTAGTCCGCCGAAGCCGAACGCGATGATGATCGCCTGGATACGCGGATCGTCGGAGATGGCATCGATGATGCGGCGCAGGTCGTCGAATCGTCCGCTTGTCACGGTCAACTCGTACAACCAGATCGCACAGATCACGATCCACACGATGGGAAACAACCCGAAGGCGAAGCCCTGTGTGGCCGACAGCCCGGCCAGATTCACCGGCATGTCGTAGGCCAGAACCGCCACTGCCAGCGCGACGACGAGCCCGGCCAGACCGGCGAAGTGGGCTTTCCAACGAAGAAGGCCCAGCGTGACGAAGACCGTCAACAGCGGCAGGCACGCGACCGCAGCGGACAATCCGATGCTGCCCGCGAGCGGTTCGAGATCGGGTGTGTACACGGCTTCTCCATTCAAGACCTTCAAGGTGTGTGAGGTCTGACCACATGACCAATGATATGGATCACACTCGATGGGGTCAAGAGGCTCGAGGCACAGACCTTCTTCTGGTTGGATGACCGTTATGGCTGACGACGCTGAACGGGCGCAGAACGATCCGCTTCCGTGGAAGCCGGTCCGGCGCGCCCGCGCGCACGAACTGGTCATCGACGCGATCGAGGAGCGCATCATGGCGGGCGATCTCCGCGTCGGAGATCCGCTGCCGCCCGAGCGGGAGTTCGCAGCTCAGCTCGACGTCAGCCGGGCCGGGGTCCGTGAAGCGGTACGCGTCCTCGAAAGCAGTGGAATCCTCCGGTCGTCACCGGGTTCGGGTCCCGGAGCCGGCACCTTCGTTGCGGCACTGCCGCGGCCGGCGCTCACGCGTCTCCTTCGCCTGCACGTCGCGCTGGCCAACTTTCGGATCGACGACTTGATCAGCACGCGTGTAGCTCTCGAACGCGCAAGCGTGCACCTCGCCGCGGTGGCCCCCGATCAGGACAAGCTCGCCCAGGCCAGGGATGCTGTGGAGATAATGGCAGCGCAGGGTGTCACCCGAGAGGTGTTCAACGACGCGGATACGAACTTTCACATCGCCTTGGCCGAGGCGTCGGGCAACGACTTCGTCGCGTCCCTCACCGCAGCAATCCGGGAGTCGATGCGTGCGCCGATCCTCGCCGCGCTGTTGGGGATCGAGGATTGGGACTCGTTGGCCGACAAGCTGAATACCGAACACCGGCAGATTCTGGCGGCCGTCGAATCCGGTGACGCAGAGCTCGCAATGAAGTCGGCCGAAGAACACATCCGGTCGTCCGCTGCGGCCCTGTCCATTCGCAACAGCCCGGAACCGACGTAGCATCGGCTGTCGCAGGTTCGCGTACCCGCCGGCCTTCGAATAGATGACGAATTCTGCAGTGGGCCCGTGAGGTCACGCCTTGCGCCAGACGCCGCGAATGCGCGCGCGTTTGTCAGATGCGCGCAATATAGCCCCGTTCAGCAGCCGATTTTGCACGCGTTCCGCGAATGCGCGCGCGTTTGCGCCCATCACTGGACCGGCGCTGGACCGGCGCTGGACCGGAATCCCCGGGCTCACCCCTCCCGAGTGATGGCCGCCAGTACCGCCGTCAACACTCGAACAGCACCGTCTTTGTCCAGTGGATCGTTGCCGTTTCCGCATTTGGGTGATTGCACACAGGAGGGGCAACCTGTTTGGCATTCGCAGGAGACGATGGCGTCTTTCGTGGCCGTGAGCCAATCGGCGATGGCCACGTGACCGCGGTCTGCGAAGCCTGCTCCGCCGTCGTATCCGTCGTAGACGAACACCGTAGGCAGGCCGGTGTCGGGGTGCAGAGCCGTCGACACTCCGCCGATGTCCCAGCGGTCGCAGGTGGCAACGAGCGGCAGCAGTCCGATGGCGGCGTGTTCGGCGGCGTGCAGTGATCCGGGGAATCGTTCGTACGGAACTCCGCTGTGCTCGAGCAACTCCGGGGTGATGGTGTACATGACGGCCCTGGTGTCGAGTGTCTGTGCGGGCATGTCGAGTTCGATGGAATCGAGTACCTCGCCGGAGAGGAGGCGTCGCAGATATCCGACGACCTGATGCGTGACGTTCACCTGCACCAGTGCGACGCGTACCTCGCCGTAGTCGACGGATTCGTGCACCGCGGTGATCGAGATGTCGGTGATCTCGCGGGCCGAGGTGTTCCACTCGGGCTGCTCGGCGTGCACCAGTGCGAGACCGGCATCGAGATCGAGCTCGTCGACCACGAACGACTCACCCTGGTGAATGTGGACGGCACCCGGGTGGGCGGTGGCGGGCGCTCTGCCGCCGTCGACCGTGCCGAGCATGCGACCGGACTCGCCGTCGACGATGGCCACCTGCACCCCGGTGCCGCCGCGAATGTTCACCGCACCGTGCGGCGACAGCTGCTGCCCCTCGGGAGTGATGAACCACCCGTGCGGACGCTTGCGCACATAGCCTTTCAGTTCGAGTTCCTCGAGCACCGATTCCGCGCTCAGCTCCTCGGCCTCGACGAGGGTGATCGGCAGTTCCACTGCAGCGCAGAGCAACTGCGGAGCCAAGATGTACGGATTGGTGGGGTCGGTGACGGTCGCCTCGACGGGCTTGTCCAACAGAGCCGCCGGGTGATGCACCAGATATGTGTCGAGTGGATCGTCGCGCGCAACGAGCACCAGCAGCGAGCCCTCCCCGCGTCGTCCGGCGCGGCCGCCCTGTTGCCAGAACGACGCGACGGTGCCGGGGAAGCCCGCCACGATCACCGCGTCCAAACCGGCTATGTCGACACCCAATTCGAGCGCGTTGGTGGTGGCGACGCCCAGCAGTGTGCCGTCGGACAGATCGGATTCGAGTTTGCGTCGGTCCTCCGCCAAATACCCTGCGCGATAGGCGGCGACGCGTCGTATCAATTGCGGATCGACGTCGGCGAGAATTCTCTGGGTCCCCAGCGCGGTCACCTCGGCTCCGCGCCTGGACCGCACGAACGCCAGAGTTCGCGCGCCCTCCACCAGTAGGTCGGCCATGATGCGCGACGCTTCCGCACCTGCGGATTTCCTTACCGGAGCGCCGTTTTCGCCGGTGATCTCTTTGAGTAGCGGTGGTTCCCACAGTGCGACGGTGCGGGCTCCGTGCGGGGATCCGTCTTCGGTGACTTCCGCGCACGGCGCTCCGATGAGGCGACTTGCGGCGCGTCCGGGTTCGGAGGTCGTGGCGCTGGCGAGAACGAACACCGGCGATGCCCCGTACCGTGCGCACAGGCGTCGTAGCCTGCGGAGCACGAGCGCGACATTGGATCCGAAAACGCCACGGTAGTAATGGCATTCGTCCACCACCACGTAGCGGAGGTTGCGGAGGAATCGCGACCACCGCTCGTGCGAGCCGAGGATGCCGAGATGCAGCATGTCGGGATTGGTGAAGATCCAGCGCGCGTTTGCGCGGGCCCACTGGCGAATCTCGATCGGCGTATCGCCGTCGTACGCGCTGGGGAACACCTCGGCGAGTTCGTCTGATACCGAACGCAACTCGTCGGTGATCGAGATCGTGGTGCGCAGCTGATCGGCACCGAGGGCCTTGGTGGGGGCCAGATACAGCGCGGTCGCTCGGGCATCGGCGGACAGCGTCGTGAGGATGGGGAGTTGATACGCCAGCGACTTTCCCGACGCGGTGCTGGTCGAGAGCACCACATGACTGCCCTCGGCGGCGAGTGTTGCCGCACGTGCCTGATGCGTCCAGGGTTGTGAGATCCCACGAGAGGTGATCACCTGCACCACTTCCGGGCCCACCCACGACGGCCAGGAGGAGAACTGGGAGTTGCGCGCCGGCAGTTCTGCGACGTGGGTCAACGGGCTCTCGCTCGCGGGCGATCCCGCCAATACTCGATCCAGCAACCGCTGCCCGTAGCTCCCGGTATCCGCACCGCCCAGCGGATTCTTCTCGCTCACGGGCCTCCATGCATTCGTTCGATCTACAAGCGCCGTCGGGCTGTTCGCGACATCCCCATGCTAGCCTCGGGCTTTCACGCTGGCGTGTAGGCGAGGCGTGTCAGATAGAAAGAATGTTGCTCTGAGCTGGGAGAAT
>NZ_JAWLRY010000015.1:0-125271 GCF_033142325.1 Rhodococcus sp. IEGM 1370
ACCTTCGAAGGACGCATCACCCCGAACGGAAACTAACCGACGCCAAGGTCGGATCCACCGTTAATCTGACACTCCCTTCTTCCTTTCGCCGCTCTAACTGTCAGGTAATTGTGGGTGCGATTATCGCCTTTCGGATTCAGCCGAGCGCGGTGTGGGTAGCACCGATCTCTGTCGCCATCGCCGAAGTAGCCGCTTTCGGTTGCAGTTGTGCCGCGATGCGACGCGGATCGTTCTGCGGGAGTGAGTCGATGAGAATGCGTCGGGGATGCGAGGAGGGCCCGGTGATGAGGTATTTCTGGCCGGGTCGTACGCGGGCTGCTTCGGCGAGGACCTGCTCCGATGGGGACTCGGTGTCACGCAGTTGGTTGGTGTCACGCAGTGCGTCGCTGACGATCCGGCGGGGGTCGTATTGCCGCAGGTTCATCGATTCCCATTCCGAGCGTCGGAGCGGAACACCTATTTCGTCTTCGGCCGCGGTGCGGGTGGTGTCGACGAAATGGCGCACGCTGCGTACGGCGCGGGTGAGTTGGTGCGCGTATCCGGGGAGGCGTTGGGGGCCCAGGACGAACCCGGCGATGATCGCGACCAGGAACAGTTTCTCGAAGGTCAAGCCGAACATGATGATAGCTCCGGTTTCGGTGGTGTCAGGGCGCGTCTGTCGTGTACCTCGGTGATCACGATTGCTGCGCCGAACAGTGTGGCCATGGGAACCGCGACCAGGAACATCGACAGGACATCGGCGGCGGGCGTGACGAGTGCACTGAACAGCGCGATGCCGACGACGCTGATTCGCCAGCTGCTGCGTAGCCTGCGTGCGGAAAGGATGCCGAGGCAGTTCAGCATCACCAGCAGTGCCGGAAGGACGAAGGCGATGCCGGTGGCCAGGACGATCTTCATGACGAAGTCGACGTAGTACGAGGCGTTGAGGATGGTGCTGTCCTGGTCGGAGGAGAACCCGGCGAGGACGCTGACCATGCGGGGGAAGATGGCGAACCCGAACACGCAGCCGGCGACGAACAGTGGAGCTGCGGCCGCGGAGAAGCCGTAGACGTACTTCTTTTCCCGACGCGTCATGCCGGGGGTGAGGTAGGCGAACAGTTCACGCAGCCACACCGGAGACGACACGATGACGCCGGTGAACAGGGCGATCTTCAGTTCGAGATCGAAAGCGCCGGTGACGGTTTCGAAGTTGAGGCTGGCCTGACGGGTGAGGGCGAGTTCTTCGACGGGTGCGCGCAGGATGTCGAGAATCTGGTCGGAGAGCGCGAATCCGATCGCGATGCCGACGAGCAGCGACACCGCCGCGCGAATCGCGCGGCGACGTGCCTCGCGTGCATGCGCGGCAAGCGGCATCACTCCCCGCGCGGCGGTGGCTGTGCTCACGAGGTGTGTCGGTACGGAACCGGCGTGGACGCAGCGTCGGCGAACACCGGAGCGGTCGTGTCGTCACGCGCTGTGGGCTTCTTCTCCTCGCGCACTTCGTCTTTCAGGATGCGCATCGACTGGCCGACGCCCTTCGCGAGTGACGGGAGCTTGGTGGAGCCGAAGACGAGCAGCAGGATGGCGAGAACGATGAGGGCATGCCAGCCGGTGAGGTTGTGCAACATGGTGATTCCTTCGGTGGTGTGAGGTAGGGGTGATCAGTTGGTGGGTGCGGTGCCTGCGGGTGGGCCACCGGCCGGGGGAGTGCCGCCGCCCATCGGGGACTGGCCGCCTCCGCCGCCGGAAGGGGCTGCGCCGGCGGTGGGTTCGGTGGTGGTGTCGATGGCGACGGCCAGCGATCCGACGTAGCCGGCGGTGGCGTCGCCCGAGAACGATCCCATCTGCAATTCGTAGCCGTCGCCGAACACGTTGTCGTTGTCGATGCTGCCGAGCTGCGCGAGGTTCTGCGCCGATGACGGGTAGGTGTCGAGCTCGTAGATCGCGTCGAGCATGTCCTGAGGGAATGCGATCTGCGAAGTGGCGATGGCGTTGTCCGCTGTGGTCGCCGAGGCGGCGTCGGGATAGACCTCGAAGTGAATGTGGGTCCAGCGGCCGCTGTAGCAACCGGGGACGATCGTGTCGAAGGTGACGGTGCCGTTGGCGTCGGCGGCCTGGATGCCGCGCAGGTACGTCTCGTCCTCGACTCCTTCCGAATACATCGAATACAGCCCTGCCGCATCGCATTGCCACAGGTACACGGCGGCGTTCTCGAAGGGGCGATTGTCGTTCGCCATGTCGGTGAGGGTGAGGTCGAGCGACAGGGGCACTCCGCCGACCGTGGTGCCGCCGTCGAGGCTGGAGGTGATGTCGCGGCGAACGATTCCCGATTCTTCGAGCACATTGACGCCGTTCGAGCCGTCGGCGGGGTAGGGGCCGTTGGTCTCGTCGGGGATCTCGCTGGTTGCGGCGGTGGCTGTGCTCGACGCGGTTGCCGTTGTGGCGGTGGCACTTCCAGAGTTCGACGTGCTCGAGCAGGCAGCCAACGCCACCGCGCCGGCCCCTGCGCCGACGATGCTCAGCACGCGGCGACGGGTGACGAGGGTGGTGATGTCGAACCTCGCGCCCTGGTCGACGACCTCCTCGGCGGGGCGATCGAGTAGCCGGCCCTCGTAGGCGGGTCCGGCAGAAGTGTTGGTGGGCTCGGGGATGCGGGTCATCGTCGTGGGTCTCCTTCGATGTGGCACTGAATGATTCGGTAGTGCCAATACTCTGGGACGTTGCGGTGAAGACCCTGAACCTCCGCTGCAAGGTTCCTGTGAGCGGTGTGGCCCGGATTTCCGATGGGAGATAGCTAAGGCTAGCCTTATCGGTAATGCCCTCTCGGGCTACAGGATTGTCATGACTCATCGCCTCACGTTCCGCTTCGCCGCAGTGTTCACCGCCGTGGCAGCCGCATCCATCGCACTGGTTGGCTGCAGCTCGTCCGATTCGACCGACAGCCCGACCGAGTCGCCGTCCACCGGCTCGTTCCCGCTGACCGTGCACCACATGTACGGCGACACCACGCTGGACGCGGTACCCGAACGGGTCGCGACATGGGGATTCGGCACCACCGACGCGGTGCTCGCACTGGGTGTCGTCCCGGTGGCGATGCCGTCGGCCGAATACGGCGGAGGTGACGATCTGATCTATCCGTGGGTATCCGACGCGATCGAGGCCTCGGGCGGCCCGGCACCGGTTCTGCTCGACAACGTCACGGACGCACTGTCCGTCGAGAAACTGCTCGCCACCGACCCCGACGTCGTGTTGGCCCCGCACTCCGGCCTCACCCGAGCCGAATACGACGCGGTGACCGCGGCCGGAGTTCCCGTCATCGCCCCGCCCGAGGAGCTGTGGTCGACGCCGTGGCGCGACGTCATCACCACCACCGGCGACGTTCTCGGAGTCCCCGAGCGCGCACGCGATCTCGTTGCCGATCTGGATCGCCAGGTGCAGGACGCAGGCGCGCAGCATCCCGAATTCGACGGCCGCACAATCGCATACGTGTCCGAGGCTGCCGACGTGTACTACCTGCTGTTGCCGACGGACCCGCGAGTGGAGCTGCTCGAGAACCTCGGCTTCGCCTCACCGGCATCGGTGACCGATCTCGCGACCGACGATGCCACCTACTCGACGACCGTCTCGGCGGAGAACATCTCGAAGATCGACGCAGACGTCGTGTTCACTCAGGTCGACACCGAGGACGCTCTGCAGCAGTTCCTCGATTCGCCTGTGTCGCGTCAGATTCCGGCCGTCGCTGCCGGTGCGGTCGCCGGATTCGTCGGCCAGGAAGCCGGAGCCGCAGTGGGCCCGACGGCACTGTCGATTCCGTACTTCCTGCCGACACTCGTCGACGGACTTGCCGATGCTATCGCGGTGCCCGTGAACTGACCCGAAACACCGCATCGCGCAACGTTTTCGAGTGCACACCCGTCCCGCCGACGGTCCTGGAACGCTCGAGTGCGGTGTCGATGCGCCACGAGGAGGCGTCGAACAGGGCGGTGATGTCTTTCGCGGTGACGGTGGTCTCGTGCGGCGGTGTGCCATCGGGTGAATGATGGTGTGCGCCATCGTTCAGATGCCCGACGATGAGCAGTGAACCGCCCGGCGCGACCCACTGCGCGATGTGTCGATAGAACTCCAACTGTGGAATCGACGGATGCGCGTAGTGGGTCATCACCAGATCCCAACGCTCGGTGGGGTTCCAGGTCGTCAGGTCGGCTTCGATCCAGGTGACGTCGACCCCCGCTGTCTGCGCCTGCTGCGCGGCGGCCTGGAGGGCGGCTGCGGAGATGTCAGCACCGGTGACCTGCCAGCCCTGCTCGGCGAGCCAGATCGCTTCCGCTCCGGTGCCACATCCTGCGTCGAGCGCGGTACCGGGCGTCGATCCGGCTGTTTCCTCCACGAGATACGGATTGGCGGCGACGGTGTGGGATGTTCTGTCATCCCAATGGTGCTCCCAGTAGTCCTTGTCGAATGCGTGCGTCATCGATCGTCCTCTCCCGGTGGTGTGCCGATATCAGAATGACAGCCCGCGCGCAGGTGCGGCAAGTATTGTTGCCGTATCAGCAAATCGGCGACGGTGCTCGCACTGTGTCAGTGAGGTGCGTCGGTGATCATTCGATTGCGGCCGGCGCGCTTCGCCTGAAACATCAGTGCGTCAGCTCTGTCGAGTGTGTTGCGAAGACCTTCGTTCGGTCGCTGGAGCGTGTATCCGGCCGAGAACGTCACCCCCGAAGGCATGGTGGCGGCTGCAAGAGCCTCGAGTGATCGAAGAGCATCGCGACGATCGCAGTTGCGGAGAATGATCACGAATTCCTCTCCGCCCCATCGTGCCAGGAGGCCATCGACGCCGATGCAGTTGCGGGCAGTCGACGCGAAGTCGCGGAGCAACGCGTCGCCGGCTGCGTGGCCGAAGTGGTCGTTGAACTGCTTGAAATGGTCCAGATCGAGAACCGCGACCACGGTGTCGACCGAATGGTCGTCGACGACGGACACCGCGTAGTCCGACCAGCCGCGACGGTTGAGTGCCCCGGTCAGTTGATCTGTTCGGGACGCAAGCAGGATGCCGTCCTCGACCTCTTTTCGTTCGGTGATATCGAGAGCGGCAGCGAGCGTCCACTCGGCATCGGCCGGACCGGTGAAAGGAACCAGAGTCAGTAGAACCCAGCGAATCTCGTCGTTCGGGCGAACGAACCTCACCTCGACTTTCACGGATTCTTCCGCGGCCGTCCCGGCGGCCATCAGGTCCTCGACGCTGCCGTGGAGCGGGAGGTCGTCCGGGTGAGTGTGCACCGTCGCGGATCGACCTATCAGTTCCGAGGAGGTCAAGCCGACGAGTTCGCAATAGGCGGCATTGACGTCGACGAAGAGCCCATCGGCGTCGGAGACAGCTTGCGCCACGGGGCTGGAGGCGAACATGCGCCTGTACCAGTGTTCCTCCACGACGCGACGACCCGCTTTCTTCCCTTTCCTGCACCGAAAGTCTAGTCGAGGTGGGGTCGAGCCCAACGGCACATGCGTCTGCCGGGAGCTCGGTTCGGCCGACTCTTGCTCAACTGTCGCTGGAAGGCAGCAAACTGGTACGAATGTACGACTTTCGGGAACCGTTCGTGCTCCCGCGCCGTCCAAGGGGTTGGGATGGCCGGCCGACGATGGGGTCTTGATGACGACGAAGTGGCGAGAAGTGACGAGCATCGAGTGCCAACAGGATTTCGACGATCTGCTCGACGTCTGCATCGACATCGCCGCCGAACGGATCACCGAGAACTGGGGCCTCCACCCGGTCGCTGTCGTCAACGATTTGTCCGGCGGGCAGCGAGTGCTCGCGCCGCTGCAGCCGGACGGAGGCGGGGCGTCGAACACTGCGATGCACGAGCAACTCGTCCACGATCTGCGAGCCGTCGCCGGGGATCTGCGGTCGTACGCCATCGTCTCCGACGTGACCGACGAGGAGGCGTCGGGCACATATCTCGAGGTTCTGCTCGAGCACCGTGAGTACGCAATGCGGATACTCGTCCCGTACCTGATGCCCGACGCCTCGACCTTCGATCTGGGTCCGACGAAAGCCTCGGTGGGGCAACGGTTTCTGTGGGGCTGACCTCTCCGCAAACGCGCGCGCCTTTGCCAGGTGCGCGCGAATTATGCCCGGATCGGGGGCAAATCCGAACGCGTCTGACAAACGCGCGCGCCTTTGCGAAACCCGGGGGTGCGCGCGCCGATCACCCTCGTCCAGGGGATTGGCACTCTCAACGGTCGAGTGCCAAAATAGAGGCACATACTCACTCGAAAGGAGTCCGCAGTGACCGTCACCTCTCCCCACTTCGATACACGTGATTCGGACGACGACATGCCACCGAAGTGGTGGAATCGGCGCATTCGTACCCGCGCTCAGGTGACCGAATATGCCGTCATGTTCGGTGCACTGTCGATCGTCTCGTTCTGGGCTGCGGGTCTCGGTATCGCGGCGGGACTGATTGCCGTTGCCTCCGCATTGTGGGCTGATCGCAGCCCCGACCTTTCTGGGCCGCCCGCCGATCGCAGCGACAGGGCGCTTGCCATCGGGACCGGCATCGTCGGAATCGTCGTCGGCATCGGATTCGTCGTGATGGTGTTGCCATACTGGTGATGGAGCGACGTCGTCGCACGTGACTGGAACTTCGTAGCCTGCTACGAGCTTCTGCTCACGACCCGGGGCGCCCGAGTATTCGAGGCCGGTCGACCGTACAGCGGTCGGCCGGTTTCGTCGTTTCGAATCGATTTCTTCAAGTATCTGCGACGGAGCGTTGCACCAACTAGATTTATATGTGACGCTGTGTAGCGTAAAGATTTGAACGGACGCGGGCGGAAGGATCACTATGACTGCAGTCGACGACGCACGAACGCTCTACCGAGACAGGCTGCACGCTCTGTCGACGGCATCGGTGCATCAGCACTTCGACGCCTTCCTCGACATCCCCTGGGATGAGCCCGAATATGCGATCGTTCCCAACGATCCACGCTGGGTGCTCCCGGACGCGGACCCGCTCGGCCACACCGACTGGTACAAGTCGCTTCCCCTGGACCGGCAGATTCACATCGGGATGTACCGCCAGGCCAGCATGGTCAAGGTCGGCCTGCAGTTCGAGCAGATCCTCATCAGCGGACTCATGCAGTACGCCCTCACGCTGCCCAACGATTCACCCGAATTTCGGTACTCGACGCACGAAGCCACCGAAGAGTGCCACCACACCCAAATGTTCCAGGAACTGGTGAACCGCATCGGCATCGACGTGCCGGGTGGGCCCGCGTGGTTCCGCAAGGTCGTACCGATGCTTACGGTGTTCGCCGCTCGATCGACACCGTTCGGATTCTTCGTCGGCGTCCTCGCGGGAGAAGAGCCGATCGACCACATGCAGAAGGGCGTCCTGCGCGCCGGTAGCGTCGGACACCCCTTGGTTCAGCGCGTGATGCAGATTCACATCGCCGAGGAAGCCCGTCACATCGGCTTCGCGCATCAGTACCTCGAGCACAAGGCCCCGCGGCTCGGACGCTTCGAGAAGGCATCGATCTCGATACTCATGCCGGTCATCATGCGACTGCTGTGCGACGTGATCATGAAACCGAGCAAGCAGATGCGACGCGACCTCGACATCCCCGACGAGGTTGTCGACGCCGTCTGGTGGGACAGTGACTCCTCACGAAAGGCATTGCGCGACACCTTCGGTGACGTCCGCATGCTCGCGGGCGAGCTCGGACTGATGAACCGCGTGTCCCGACGCGTATGGCGCGCACTCGGTATCGACGGCCGCCCCTCGCGCTACCGCAGCGAGCCGTCGTTCGGCTGAGCTGTTCGTTGGGGGACCGAGCGTCTTCCAATGGCGACGCTGAGTGCATCGAGTTCGGCCAGAACCGCCGTGGCAGCCCATATCTGGTTGCGCTTGCTGGCTGTCAGTACCTCGAGCACGCCTGCCTCGGTCAGCCGAGCGAGGGCGCGATAGGTGCTCGCATCGGTGGTGCCGGTGATCCGACTGGCCGTGTCCGCGTTCAAGATCGGGGTGTCGAGCAAGGCGTCGATGATCTTCGCGTCCGCCGAATTGGCGCGGGGGCGAGCAGTGACGCGCCAGTGTTCAGGAAGTTCGGCCAATGCCTGGGCCGATTCCTGGGCGGCGTAGCTGGACACGGTTGCCGCCTGCGCGACGTAGTTCACGAATCCATCTGCGTCACCGGCGCGGTAGTCGGTCAGCCTGTCGAAGTAGCGCCCTGTGTCCGCGAGCATCACCGATGCCAGGGGGACTGTCACCCGTCCGGTCAATCCGCGTCGACGCAGGATCGCGCTGATCAGAGCCCGGCCGATGCGGCCGTTGCCGTCGGTGAACGGGTGGATGGACTCGAACTGGGCGTGCGCGATCGCAGCCTGAGCAAGTACGGGCAGATCTGTTCGGTTGGCGAAGGTGAGCAGATCCGCCATCAGTTCGTGGACGAGCTCCGGCGGAGGCGGGACGTACAGAGCGTCGATCGGGGTGTAATCGCTGCCGCCGATCCAATTCTGCACGTCGCGAATGGTGCCCGAATCGCGCGCGGTGTAGAAATCCGGTGCCATCAACAGTCTGTGCGCGGTCGTGAGGTCGTCACCGGTGATCGGACCTCTGCCTGCGGCGTCGACCATCGCCGCCAGAGCATGCACGGCCGCGAGTTGAGATTTCGCCTCGGCGTTGGATTTACCTCCGGCGAAGGCCTTGCCGAAGGCGCGCCAGCCGGCGTCGATGTGCTCTATTTTCGACGATGCGACAGACTCGCTTCGGAGCAGAAAGTCGGACAACGGTGCCAGGTGCTCGCCGAAACCCGCCTCCAGCCGGACGACAGCAATGACCGCCTCTTCATGAGCCCGAGCAACCGAGCCGGAGAGATCGCACTGCGCTTCGCCGATCATGGGTGGGATGGACACTTCGATGTGTTGCAGCGTGCGATCGGCCCGCGAACCCTGACGCCGACTCGGCTTCCAGGCCCGCGACTCGACGCGGTGCGGCGACCAGATCATTGTCGCCCCCGATCGTCAGAAAACGCGACTGTTTCGAACGTAAGTATACTTTGATATCACGACAGTAGACTATGTGCGCCAATGGACGCGCTACCGCAGTGAGCCGTCTTTCGGCTGAGTCTCGTCGACGACGCTCTCGAGTGGCACCTGCGGGATCGCGATGCCGCGGGATGCTCCGAGTCCCTTGACCTGCAGCCAGATGGTGTCGGCCAAGAATGTCGCGAAATGATCGAGCCCGGTACGTGTTTCGGTCTGCCCGCTCCAACTGCGCACCGCACCCATGCAGCCGGACACCAGGCCCGCCACCCACGGCCGCACCAGCGACCAGTCGTCGGTGGTCAGGTCAGCATGCACGAGGGACAGGAACGCCGCGACGCTCACTTCCAACTGCTCGGCCAGCATGGCGTTGGTTTCTTCGAGGGGAGTAGGCGACTCGGCACTGACGTCCTGCTCGACGAAACGCGTCCACGCGGGATGCTCCGCCACCCACCGCACGTAGGTACTCACCACTCGATGGACCACATCGCGAGGAGTGCCGGTCAACGCGAACGAGGTGACCAACGTGGCCGTCAACTCCGCGCAGATCGCCCGCTGAATAGCCGTGTCCAAGTCGGTGCGATCACGAAAATGCCGGTACAGACCGGTGCGATGTACCCCGGCCTCGGCGGAAATCTGAGCGGTGGTGAGCCGCTCACCAGGAGCGATATCGCGCGCCAGCACCGTCATGGCGGCGTCGATGATATGGCGTCGACGATCGGTGTTGTGCTGTTCCCAACGCCGCTTACGGCCATCGGACTTCGGGCGCGGGCCACCGTCACTCATGCTGCATGTTCTCACGTCCACACTGGGCAAGGCTGTCAGTTGCTGCGTTTACGAAGCGCGAACAGAACGCCGGCTGCGCCGACCGCGATTACGACCACCGCGATGATCCAGATCGGAAAGCCGCTGCTGTCCTGGGTGTCTTCGGCGGCGGTCGGGGTTGTTTCGGTAGTGGCAGGGGCTGCGGATGCTGAGGTTGCTGCCGACGTCGGGGACGCTTGGGTGAGCTGGAACGGAATGCTGCCGGTGATCGGGTGCCCGTCGGCGGAGACCACTCGGTAGCCGATGGTGTACTCACCCGCCGCACCCAGCCCGTCCAGATCCACTGTCACCGTGCTGCCGTCGACGACGGGATCCGATGCCCCCCATTGCGTTCCGTCGGATCCGACGACAGTCACGGTGGCGAAGTTCGACTGCACGGACTGATTGAACGTCAGCGTCACCTCGTCCGGCGCGGCGTCGAGCACGGAGTTCTCGGCAGGGTTGCTGGACTGCAGAGTTGCATGCGCAGCTGCCGGAGCGATCGACAGTGCCGTCGCGGTGAGAATGGCGGCTGCGATCACGGCCAGGCGTTTCATGGACTGCTTTCTTGTTGTGGCTACTCGTGTGGAGGTTCGCCGGTGACCTTGTGGTCTGCGAAGTTGAGGCCTTCACGCACGAGACGGGCGAGGTGACCGTCGGCCAGGCGGTAGATGACGTTGCGGCCGTCGCGTCGGGTCTCGACGAGTCCGGTGAATCGGAGCTTGGCCAGATGCTGGCTGACGGCGGTGCGGGAGGTTCCGGTGGCCGTGGTCAATGCGCTGACGTCGGCGGGCCCTCGGTCGAGTAGCCAGAGGATGTGCAGTCGGGTGGGGTCGGAGAGCATCCGGAAGGTGTCGCTGGCCGTGGCCAGGCGCGCGGAGTCCGGTTCGACGGCATGGTCGAGACTGATGCGCGGTTCCTTCTTCGGTGGCATCGAACGTCGTCTCCCTACGCGGAGGCGACCACCGACATTCGGGTGCGACTCCACAGGCGTGCTGCGGTCAGTGTCGCAAGTGTAGCCAAGCCCGTGAGCACCATCGCCGCGGTGAACAGTCCGAACTGAGCCCCGACCCATCCCGCAACCGGATAGGTGAGCAGAAACGCGGCATGCGAGAGCGAGAACTGCGCCGTGAAGATGGATGTACGGGTGCTCTCGTCGGATTCACGACGCAGAATCCTCGCCGACGGCGTGTTGATCATCGACGTCCCGACGCCCAGCAGCGCCCACGTCGTGGCCAGCGCGATCCAGGCTGCCGACCCACCGTTCAGGGTTGCAACTGCTGTTGCTGCTGCGGTTCCCACGACGGCCGTTGCGGCCCCGGTGAGCATGAGGGTGTGGTCGTTCGTGGATCTCAGCGCCCGCGGGATGAGCAGTGCAGCGAGCATCGAACCGCCGCCGTAGAAGCCGAGAGCGATGGCCAGCTGGCTGCTCGAGCCGCCGAACAGATCGCGAACGTAGACCACGGAATTGACCATCACGAGAGCTGTCGCCGCAGCAACCACCGTGTTCAGGGCGAGCAGCCCCTGCAGTTCGGGATTTCTGACGAACGTCGTGATGCCTGTTGTCGGCCTGTTGTGTTTGGGCGCAGTGCGTTTCGGCAGCACCGTGCCCACCACCATCATCGCGGAGACGACGAACCCCAGCGCCGTGCCGACGAACAGCGTGTGAAAGCCGATGACCGTCAACAGTGCTGCGGCGATGAGTGGACTGACCAGTGACTCGAGGTCGTAGGCGAGGCGTGAGAGCGTCAACGCGCGGGTGTACTGCTGCGAGTCGGGCACCACGGACGGAATGACCGCCTGAAAGGTGGGAGTGAACGTGGCCGACGCCGCCTGCAGAACGAAGATCAGCACGTATACCTGCCACACCTGATCGACGAAGGGCAGCGCCAGCGCGGTGAGCGCCCTGACGGCGTCGGCGGTGACGAGCACGAGCTTGCTCGGGAGCGCGTTGGTCAGTGACGAAACAATCGGAGCGACAAACACATACGCGATCATCTTGATCGCGAGAGCGGTGCCGAGGACCGCACCGGCGGCACTGCCGGCGATGTCGTAGGCGAGCAGCCCCAGTGCCACCGTCAACAGACCGGTGCCCAGCAACGCGACGACCTGCGCGGTGAACAGGCGTCGGAAGGCGATGTTTCGGCGCAGCATGGGATTCAAGGTACACATGTGTGCGCACTTGCGCACTCATATGTTTTTGCCGATTCCGAGTTCCCGCAGGCACGACAGGGAATCTTTGGGTAGCGTTGCGCGGTCGGCGTCACAAACGAGGTGGTCCATGACCGGTACGCGAAACGCATCGAGCGAGGTCATGCGTCGCGCCGTCGATCAGTTGCCTTCGATGATCGGCTACTGGGACAGCTCGCTGCGGAATGTGTACGCCAACCAGGTGTACGCGGATTACTTCGGTATCGAACCTCGGGATTTGGTCGGTAAGCACCTCAGCGAACTGCTCGGCGAGGCGCTCTTTCAGTTGAACGAGCCGTACATCACGGGCGTCCTCGCCGGCGAGCAACAGCAGTTCGACCGGACCCTCATCGACGTCAACGGTGCCGTGCGCGTCACTCAGGCAACCTATGTGCCCGATATCGTCGACGGTGTCGTTGTCGGGTTCACCGCGTTGGTCGTCGATGTCAGCGCACGCGCCGAGGTCGAACGCGAGCGCGATCGCGCGATCCGGCTGTTCCAGAACGTCATGGAGAACGCCCCGATCGGCAAAGCAGTGATGACCCGTGACGGACGATGGCTCCAGGTGAACAAGGCCCTGTGCGAACTACTCGGCTACACCGCAGAAGAATTGCGGCAGAAAACCTTTCGTGACATCACCCATCCCGACGACATTCCCCTCGCCGACGAACACCTCAAGGGACTGGCCGACGGGACTCTGACGAACGTGGCGTCGGAGAAGCGATACATCCGCAAGGACGGAGCCACCATCTGGGTGCAGCGAAACGCGACCGTGGTGCGCGACGACGAATCCGGCGACGTCATCATCGCGCAGATCCAGGACATCACCGCTCGCAAAGCTGCCGAGGCGTCGCTCGAACGCCAGGTGCTGATCGACGACCTGACGGCGTTGGGTAATCGACGACGATTGATGGCCGAGCTGGATGCGCTGAAGGAATCGGTCAGCGAACGCCCGGTCGGAATGCTCTTCGTGGACATCGATTCCTTCAAATCCATCAACGATAGGTTCGGCCACGCAGTGGGGGACCGGGTACTCCAGGCAATCGGCCGTCGCATCCTGGACAACACCCGCACTCGAGACATCGCCTGCCGCATCGGCGGTGACGAATTCGTAGCCCTGCTGCACTCCGCCAGATCTGCCGAGGGAGTCGAGCGCCTTGCCAACCGGGTTCGTGGCCTCCTCGCCGGCCCCTACGACATCGACGGCATCGTCGTCCCGGTCTCGGTGAGCGTCGGATGGAGTTGGGAACCAACCACCGACCCGGACGAATTACTACGCATCGCAGACGAGCGAATGTACTCGTCCAAGCGCGCCTGAGATCTGGATCAATGTGGGTTTCAGTCGGTTGGAGTGCAAGAGAGTCTCATTGATCCGGCGTGTCGGGCTGGGGCTGGGGAATCTCACAGCCGTGTCGGCCGTGCACCCAGCGGCGGCGCGGGGGTGGGCCCGCGGTGCTTACGTGACTCGACTCGATACGCGATGTAGAGATACAGCAAGCCCGTGATGGCCCCGCCCAGACACCCTGCCGCAGTATCGAGAGCAGTCGAACCCGAGCCGACTATCAACTGCATCAGGAGAAAGCCGATTCCGACTGCAGGGGCGAGAGCCAGAGCATTGATGTAATCGGCCCGGGTGGCGCCGCATTTCTTGCTCAGTGCCCCGGTCATGACCCACTCGCGAAATGGCTTCTGCATCTCGGCCTCCGACCTCGTGCGGTCCAGTTTGTCCGTTTCCTTCACGGTACCGGATAGTTCGCGGCGCTGACGGTGTCGTGGGAGGGTGCAGGTATGCGTGCTCTGGTGTTCCTCGCGGTTCTCGCGATCGTGTACAAATGGCCGCTGTTCGGAGGCAGCCCCGGCCAGTGGTCTGCCCTGTTCCAGGGCGTCATGATCGGCGCGATAGTCAGCACCGCGGTGACTCCCGCGGGATGGAAGGCGATCCGACGCATCAGAAGTCGACTCGATGGGTCGTACAGTCCGCCCAGGTCCTCGCGGCGATGAAATCGGGTGCAACTGACCGCGCTCAGCGCGGCTGGCTGCACCGGATTCGATCGAGAGTGGCGACTATTTCGGCGATCACGTGATCCATGCGTTCGGTCAGGTCGACCCAGGTGTAGCGAAGGATCGTCCAGCTCTGAATGATGTCGTTCTGCCTGATCCGATCCTGATGGAAGGCGTCGTGATCGGAGTGAAATGCCCAGCCGTCGATTTCGATCACCACCATCTCGGCGAGGAACGCGAAGTCGAGTTCGTATCCGCCCCATCGATAGTTGACCACCCAGCCGCCGATCTTGCGGGCCCGGAACTCTCGAATCAAGAGACGCTCGCCCTCGGAGCGTGCACCGTTCGCTGCGACCTTCAGCAGCCGCTTCGCTTCGGGAGCGCCGGTGCGACCTGGGTTTCGTGCATCTGCCCGCTGCAATCGCTCGAGGTCGGTGTGTCGCTGAAGTGCCCGATCCATGATGTGCGCCTTACCTATCGACGCTTCCAGAACGGTGAGTTCGAGAGACGTGACGCGAAGCCCGCGCCGCTCGACGATGTCCTTGTTGTGAATGTCGCGGCGGCGTAGTCGGCAGCCCTCGGCGCGGCTTCGCCCCCTGCGTGGGGTGGTGACCTCGATGATGCTCGGCGCTACGGAGATCACCCCGTGCCAGAAGGCCGCGGCTTCCCCGCTGAGCGCAGCGTTCGATCCCGCACCCCACACGGCGCATCGAATGCGTGCATCCGCAGTGAATGGGCGGTCGACGACGAAGTACACCCCGCGATGAATTGTTCGCCACGCACCCGCGCGAACCGAGCGATCCACAGCGTCGCCACTCAGACCGCAGAGTGCCGCCTGCGCGCGAGTGATCACGCCGTCGTGCTGTGCCAGCCATTCATCAAGCATGTCCACTTGGACGTTCACGGTGCCGAAGCGGTTCCCTAGCGAATCGAGTGCATGGAACCGCGCTCAGCGCGGCTGGATGCACCGAATTCAATCGAGGTGGAGCTGTGTGTTTGAGAGTTTTGCCCGCCCAGATCAGAACCCGAGATCTCTCTTGCGACGCTCGCGCTCGAGTCGGCGTTGTTCCTCTGCACGTTCTCGACAACGCCGGAGAAATTCTGCATCGGCATCGGGGTTCTGGGCAGCCTGACGGCCGGGGCGTGTTTCGTATTCAGGAAACGCAGAGTTGCTCGCGCGCCGGTTGCCGCCACCGGGACCTCCCCAGATTCCGCCTCCTACAGGACGTCCCGCGAACAACCATGCCAGTGAGCCGGCGAGCGGGAGAAACACCACCAACAGCAACCACACGATCTTCGGGAGAAATCGCACTCCACCATCGTCGGCCGTGATCACGTCGATCAGACAGAACACCCACAGCAACATCACCAGCAGACCGAGATACGGCATGTGATCCTCCATTTTCAAGACCGTTCGGTCTGATGTATCGAGCATCGTAGCGGGGCTGTCGCGATTTCGACAGATATGTCCCCAGGTCTATCGATCGGCAGCATGTGGTCAGCGAGGTGCCGGACTCCGCTGCTGGGCAAAATCGGGTGCAGCTAGCCGCGCTCAGCGCGGTCAGTTGAACCCGATTCGGCCTCCAATTGCTTCAGCCCGCATAGCGTCGCTGCAACAGTCAGTGGCCCTGGGAGTAGATGAACAGCGACGACTGTCGTGTGTTCCTGGTGAGCAGGACGGTCAGGGGTCTGCCGTCCCCTGCGCAGGACGCGAGGTGGACAGCATCTCGGGTTCGCAGGTCAAGCCCAGTGCAGACCAGTTGCTCGTCGATGCAGCGGCGCACGTCACCGGTTGCAGGGGCGGATAGGAAGGGTTTGCCGCCGATAGCGCTTTATCGTCGCCGGCCTCGCTCGGCGCGTCGAATCGGGCCCGCCACGCGGGCTGGCCGACGAACTCCGTGTGGGTGAAGGCCTGAACGAACTCGAAGCCACTCGGCACGTCGAAAGCTATGTCCTGCAGACCACGCGACACTTCTTCTTCGTCCATGGACCTGCGTTCGCCGGGCTCGAACGAACTGCACGACGCGGTGAGGGCGACGACAAAACCGATGAGCCAGAACCGACACAGTCCCGCTGATGAACTCATCTCACCGCACGGCTCGATGATTGTCGCGGGATCAGTGTCGGGAGTGCCTTTTTCAGCGGAGTCGAGCCGTCGTCGCCGTTGAGTAGTATTTCCATTGCGGTTCGGGCGATTTGGTCGAATGCGGTGCGAACCGAGGTCAGGGGAACCGGCAACAGTTGCGCGAGCGGGATGTCGTTGTAGCCGACCAGTGAAAGGTCTTCTCCGACAGCCAGATTGTGTCGATGTGCTGCCGACAACACTCCGAGGGCAAGGTTGTCGTTGGCTGCGAACACGGCGGTGGGACGGCCTGAGCCGTCGAGCAGATCGTGTCCTGCGCTTGCCCCGGCTTCGATTCCGTAGCCGGTTTCGATCGTCCACTCCGGGCGTGGTTGGAGGCCGGCTTCGGCAAATGCCCTGTGCGCGCCCGCCAGACGACCGACAGCACTGGACGTGAACAGAGGGCCTGTCAGCACTGCGATGTCGGTGTGGCCGAGATCGATGAGGTGACGAACAGCCAGATATCCACCGGTCTCGTCGTCGCCGATCGAGGACGGGCTCTTTCCATCGGTTCTCAGCACCAGTACGTGCGGAATTCCGTTCTCGCGCAGGTGACTGGGGAGGGGGTCGTCGGTGCGACTCGTGGCGAGAACGACCCCATCGACATTGCGCTCCAGAAGCGACTGCGCAGCGTTCCATTCGTCGGTGGGATCGTCGCCGCTCGTCGCGACGACGGCGTGGTAACCCTCCCTGCCCGCTGCCCGGTCGATGGCCTCGAACATCAGCGCCATCACGGTGTCCGAGAGGCGTGGCACCAGGACTCCGATGGTGGCGGTGGCACCGCGTCGTAGATTCGACGCGAACGTGTTGCGCCGGTATCCGAGATGCTCGGCAATCTCGCGCACCCGTACGGCCGTCGCGGATCGGGACGGTGCGACGCGGTCGTCGAGAACACGGCTGACGGTCGAGATGCTGACCCCGGCAGCCTTGGCGACGTCACGCAGTGTGACCGCGTCCGTGCGCTCCGTCGAGAGCCCACTTCGGGTGGAACGCATGTGCAGTTCCTGACTGTTCGTTGAATCTCCTGGTACGGCCGAACTTACAGATCGCCAGCCTGCGGCGCATGCAAACGTCCCAGGAACGTTTGCAAGTGCGCTGTGCGATGCCTGTCACCCCTGATCTCCAAAGTGATGGTCGACACATCCACGGGGAGCGGTTTAGCGTAATGCAAACGTTCCCGACAACGTTCCCATCAGATTCTCGAGAAGGACGACAACATGAATTCACTCGATCTCCGCGGACTCAGCCCAGCACCGATCACGCCGTTCACTCGCGATGGTGAGGTCGACTACGACGCGATCCAGCGCCTCGGGTCCTGGCTCGGCAGCGTCGACGGCGTCAAGAGTCTCGTCGTCCTCGGTCACGCGGGTGAAGGCACATTCCTCACCCAGGCCGAGCAAGCCAAGGTGATCGGTGCCTTCCGCGATTCGGTCGAGGGAAAGCTTCCGATCATCGCCGGCATCACCGGGGAAGGAACGGCCGTATCCGTCGAAGAAGCCAAGCGCGCGGTCGACGCCGGTGCGTCCGCCGGACTGGTGTACCCGTCGCACGGTTGGCTGCGTTTCGGCTACCAGGACGGCGCACCGCAGGATCGGTACCGCGCACTGTACGAGGGATCGGGCTTGCCGCTGATCCTGTTCCAGTACCCGGATGTCACCAAGGCGACGTACAACCTCGACACCCAGCTCGAAATTGCCGCTCAGGAGGGCGTTTTCGCAACCAAGAACGGCGTTCGGAACATGCGCCGCTGGGACCGTGAGATCCCGGTTCTGCGTAAGGAGAACCCGGACCTGCAGATCCTCAGCTGCCACGACGAATACCTGTTGCACACCATGTTCGACGTCGACGGCCTCCTCGTCGGCTACGGCGGCCTGGCTCCAGAACCCCTCGTCGAGCTCATCGCCGCAGGCAAGGCCAAGGACTACCCGGCCGCACGCGCCATCCACGACCGTCTGCTGCCCGTCACCGCCAACGTCTATCACCGCGGATCTCACATGGAGGGGACTGTCGCGCTCAAGGAAGGCCTGGTCCACCGCGGCATCCTCGAGCACGCCACCGTCCGCTCGCCGCTGCTGCCACTGGCCGCAGGCGCTCACGAAGAGATCGCGGCGGCACTCGATTCCGCGAACCTCGGTTCGGTAGTACCCGCGCTGGTCTGAGTTCCCTCGCAGGGACAGACCGCGTCAGATCACTCGGTCGGCATCGGTGGCCATCTTCGTCCGGCCGTCGATGCCGCACACCGACCTTCGCTCGTACTTTTCGTATCCGCTCCCCACCGCGTCGAGCCGAGGGCACACTGCCTCTAGTAGCGAGTACGGAGCGTCACCAGAAAGGCTCGTCATGAGTCAACCCCGCACGACCCCGGTGGCACCAGCCGCGTCCACCATCACCGCAGATGGACCGCCTGCCATGTCGAGTCGATGGAAGACAGTCCTGAGCACGCTGGCCATGGCGGGTCCCGCCTTCATCGCCGGCGCCTGGCAATTCGGCCCCGGCAACCTGGCGAGTGCGGTCGAGGCCGGTAGCAAGTACGGCTACGCGTTGATCTGGGTCGTCGTGCTCTCGACGGTATTCATGCTCGTGTACGCCGATATGAGCGTGCGTCTGGGAATACGGACGACGACGTCGTTGATCAGTTCGGTCAAAGACATCCTCGGGCACCGCGTCGGCGTCGCTGCCGGCTTCGGGGTCTTCATCATCACCCTGTGCTTCTCGGTCGGCAATGCCGTCGGATCCGGACTCGGGCTGTCGATGGTATTCGGCGGCTCCCCACTGATCTGGACGATTGCCTGCACGGCATTCGTGGCGCTGATCCTGTTGTTTCGCAACGTCTATCGCATAGTCGAGCGAGTGCTGCTCGTCATCGTCGGACTCCTCGGTGCGGCCTTCATCATCAGCGCGGTCATCGCGAAGCCGGACTGGTACATGGCTCTCGACGGCGTGATGCCCAGCGCCCCTTCGGGAAGCTTGCTGCTCATCGTCGCGCTCGTCGGCACCAACTTCTCACTCAACGCAGCGTTCTTCACCTCGTACGGCATCCACGAACGGGGCCGGACCAGAGGCGAATACCGTCAAACCTCCATTGCCGACACGATTCCCGGCATCGTCGCCCCCGGCATCATGACAGCGCTCGTCATCGTCGTGGCCGCTGCGGTACTCGAGAGCCAGAATGCCGAAGCCACCAGCTTGGTCGGACTGGCGAAAATATTCGAACCCATTGCAGGACCGATCGGTTCGACCATCTTCGCCCTCGGACTGTCGGGAGCGGCCTTCTCCTCGATGGTGGCCAATGCCACCGCCGGAGGAACCATGCTCTCCGACGCGTTGGGCCGGGGAGCATCGCCCGGCACCCCTACGGCGAAGGTGACCTGCGCTGCGATCCTGGCGTTCGGTTTGGCGATCACGATCATGTTCACCTCGTCGCCGATCCAACTGATCATCGTCGCGCAGGCTCTGACCGTGCTGGTGGCCCCATTCCTCGGCTTCTTGCTCTACGTCATGAGCAACAACCGCCAACTGATGGGAGACCTCCGAAACACGTGGTGGAAGAACGCACTCGGTGTCCTCGGATTCCTCTCCATCCTGTCGCTCTCCGGTGTGCTGGTCTACGAACTTCTGTCTCGCTAAAGCACGCGTCGCAATCGTCCCGGGCGGGAGTTCTCACGAACTCCTGCCCGGGACTTTTCTGTACCTCAACGCCACCGATCGCGGTGGGTGTGTCGTGACGAACTGTCCGGCTATCGAACCCACGAGCGCGATGCCGAAGCCGACGCACTGAACTCCGGTCATGCTCTGTCCCAGCACTATCCATCCGATGACTGCTGCAGTGAGCGGACTCAGCACGCCGAGGAGTGTGACATTGGCACTGGGGAGAGCGCGGGCACCGCGAAACCACAGTGAGTAGGCCAACGCGCCGCCCACCACTGCGAGCCATGCATAGCCGATTGCAGCCTCGGCATCCAGTGCCCATGGCCCGTTGTCGACGATCGGAATCAGTGGCGAGATGACCACTCCGCCGACAATCAGTTGCCACGCAGTGGAATTGAGTGGGCTGGTATCGGGTGGCACACCCCAGCGCTTGGTGAGGGCGACGCCGATTGCCATGCTGACGGCTCCGACCACTGCGGCGGCGAGGCCGATGGCGTCGAGTCGGATCGTTCCGGACACCGCTGTCAGTGCAACCCCGACGACGGCCATTGCAGCCCATCCAACTTGGATGGGCCGCGTTCGCCCCCAACCGAAGATCGCCGATACAGCCACGATCACAAGCGGCTGCGCGGACCCCACGACGGCGGCAATTCCACCGGGTAGCCGGTAGGCCGCCACGAACAGCATCGGAAAGAACAATCCGATGTTGAGTACACCGAGGGTCGCGATCTTCAGTCGCCATCCCTTTGCGGGGACGCCCGGAGCGATGAGCAGCAGAAGGAGCCCGGCGGGAACCGCGCGCAGCACGCTGGCGGTCATCGGGCGATCGGGGGGAAGGAGTTCGGTGGTCACCACGTACGTCGTGCCCCAGAGGATGGGAGCGAGTGCGGCAGCGGCCGTCAATCCGAGAGTCGAGGGGGCGACGTCGGGTGCGCGGTGGCGTCGAGCATCGGTTGGGTGTGTCTGCATGCGAGGTGGTCGCATCGGGAGCTCATCTCTGGGGCGCTGTCAGTCAACGTCTTAACGTTGAACTATCTAGCATTGAACGGTATGACGGGCGTGGCACAATGTCAAACAATTGAGCGCTGAAGTATTGAGGGGTGGTTGGCTCGATGTCGAACGAGGCACTCGACGCAGTGGACCGGATTGTCCAGCAGTGGCGGGCCGAGCGGCCCGATGTGGATGTCGGACCCATGGAGGTCATCGGCCGTATCAGCCGTGCGGCGTCCGTCCTGGACAGGCGCACGCAGGCTGTACTGGCCGAATTCGGTTTGCAACCAGGCGAATTCGATCTCATCGCAACGCTCCGGCGCGCCGGGTCTCCGCATCGCCTCACCGTCGGGCAGTTGCTGGACAGCGCGATGGTGACGTCAGGTGCCGTTACGCACCGTTTGAATCGGTTGACCGACAAGGGATTGGTCGAACGCGAGATCGATCCCACCAATCGTCGGGTGGTCATAGTGCAATTGACGCAGGCCGGGATCGCTGCAGTGGATGCCGCGCTACCCGCTCACGTAGCCAATGAGGAAGCTCTGCTCAAATCGTTGAATCCGGATGAGCGACGCCAACTTGCAGGCCTTTTGAAGCGACTTCTTCTCGATCTCGGATAGCTGCGCCATCGGCACCGGCTCTTCCGTATCCAGGCGGACTGTGGTACTTGTTGTTCCATGAACTCATTCGACACGTCGAAAGGCGCATGAGCGCCCGTAGTCACATCACCGTCGGTATCGAAACGCCGAGGTGCAGAACATGAAGCTTGCCGAGGCCCTCGCTGAACGAGGGGAACTGATCAAGCGCACCGAACATCTGAAGGTTCGGATTCTGGCGAACGCCCGCCATCAGGACGGTGAATCACCGGCCGAAGATGCGGCAATTCTGTTGTCGGAGTACACAACTGTGCTCGATCGTCTTGAGATCCTCATTCGCAGGATCAACCGGACGAACAGCGCCGCGACGATGCGGGACGGAACCCTCACCGACGCACTCGCGTCCCGTGACGTGCTGCGTATGCGTCACAAGGCGATCTCCGCAGCAGCGGACGCCGCGTCGGGACGTGAACAGGAGCGTCGGTACGGTCCGCGACAGCTGCGGTCGGAGTTGGTGTATGTCGCAGCCCTTCCGGTTGCCGAATTGCGCTCTACGGCGGACGATATCGCCAGACAGATCCGGCTGGTGGATCTGGAGATCCAACGCATCAACTGGGAATTCGACCTGATCGAGTAGTGAATCGGTTGCCGGGTAGTAGGTAGTTTTCGTTCGAGGCGAGCACGTGCCGCGGCCGGCGGTTTTCCGGTCCTTCTCCCGCGTGGTGAGCAGCGTCCCGGGTATCCACCCGTTCACAGTGCAGCTCAGTACAATTCACGGAGTACGGCGCACACCGCACAGTGCACTACCGTGTGCTGATCGAACGAGAACGAGGGTGGGTAAGGGGCCACCCGGCATTGTGGTCTCGACGGCTTTCGGAGGTTAGCCTGAACAGCATGAACGTACCGCCGATACGTCTCGAACGGCCTGCTCTGATCGTCGTCGACGTGCAGGCTGGATTCGACGATTCCGAATTCTGGGGCCCGCGGGACAATCCGTCGTGCGAAACCAATATTGCTGCCCTCGTTCGTTCGTGGCGATCCAAGGCATGGCCGATCGTGTTCGTTCGACACGACTCCGACAACCCTGTGTCGCCATTGTCTCCGACCGGTGCGGGGCATGCGTTCAAAGACGTCATCGAAGGAACTCCGGATTTGCTGATCAGCAAACGGGTCAATTCGAGCTTCTACGGCACGCCGGATCTCGACGCCTGGCTACGTGCACAGGGCATCGACCAGGTCGTGATCTGCGGGATCACCACCAACCACTGTTGCGAAACGACAGCACGCATGGCCGGAAACCTGGGCTACGACGCCTACTTCGTCATCGACGCCACACACACCTTCGATCGCCTCGCACTCGACGGAACCACGGTGCCCGCGGCGACCTTGTCGGCAATGACGGCAACAAACCTGCACGGGGAATTTGCGACTGTCGTCATCACGGAGGATTTGCTTTCGAGCTTCTAGCCGAGCCGTTTGATACCGTTCGGTATGGCGAATCGGCGGACGACTGCAGGTCTGGCAGGACCCATCGTGTTGCTGTATCTGGGTTACTTCGCGTCGGTCCCGATACTCGAGGCTTTCTTTCGCGGGTTGTTCGAGCCGCGGTTGAACTGGGCCGAGATCGGTTGGGGTGGAACGATTGTGTTCGCGTTCATGGTCG
Organism: Rhodococcus sp. IEGM 1370; assembly: GCF_033142325.1. NCBI lineage: Bacteria > Bacillati > Actinomycetota > Actinomycetes > Mycobacteriales > Nocardiaceae > Rhodococcus > Rhodococcus sp. IEGM 1370. The sequence goes on from NZ_JAWLRY010000015.1 coordinate 23,031, forward strand.
TTGCAGGACTGGTTGCATGCGTCGCGGCGATACGGATTCTTGTCGACTCGCCGCGGTTTCCGGGCATCGTGGCGACCTCGGGTTCGTCTATCGGTCGAAAGATCGATTCGGTGGCTGTCACGCTGATCGGGTTCGCAGTCGTTGTGTTTTCGCTGATGGGCGAGGGCCTGGCACTCGGCTTCTTCGCACCCATCGTGACCGGATGGTTGTGCGTCAACACAATTCGCAACTACAGATCGCTGGCCAAGTCGCGTCGAGCTGCAACGGCGCAGTGATACGTGAACACCGTACTTGCGCTGCTACTGATGGTCGGAGTTTGCGCGTTCGCGTACGGCGCCGCAGTTGGCTTTCGAGGAAAGGCGCTCCACGTCGACTACTACGGCCGCGACGTGCCGGACCGAGTGAAGACGACGCCGCACCTGCGTGCACGGGCGAACAGGATATTCGTGGTCTGCGGCGTCGCTGCCGCTACTTTGCTGCTGGCTCCACTGTTTTGGATCTTCACCGACTTCCAACGCGACAGAACGACGTGGGAGTTACTCGGTCTGGCGGGCTATGTCTTCATCGTCGTACTCGTGGGCAGCTACCCGTTCGCAAAAATCAAGAGTCTGTGATCATTCGGCCTTCGCTCAGGTTGGTTCAGGACCTATCAGTGACTCGACTGTCTCGCTCTCGGAAATCGATCAAGACTACGTGAAGGCCGGTGCCGAGTCCGGATAGAGCACTGTGAATCGAGGCCACCGTTCGGGTCCAGCACGGGTCGAACAACGATCTGGACGCGCTCGTCGAGTCAGGGGCCGAAACGGTTCAGCTGAGTCAAGCGGGCACTGTCAGAACCGGCCGACCGCAGTGTCGAACAAGGTTGTCGGCTGCGGACTCGCCGCCCAATCTGCGTAGTACCGAACCGAAACCGCCGCCGGACGCACCCAGGACAATCATCGACGCGTCGTACTTCCGTCCGAATGATTCCAGTGCGCCGCCGGGAGTTCCGTAGACCGCATCGTAGGTCCATGGAACGTCGGCTCGGTCGAGTGCCTCGGTTGCACGTTCACGTTCGCGCCCTGCCTGGGCCTCGGTGTCCTCTTCGTACGTCTCCGAGTCGGGGTCGACGGGTGTGTCGGCTAGGTCGATCACGTGTACGACATGCACCGATCCTCCGATCCCCGATGCGAACTGCAGCGACCACGTCAGTGCGTGATGCGAGATGTCGCCGCCGTCGTAAACGACCACCAGCGGGCACTTGTGGGTATGGGGACCACCGTCCGGTCCGTCGATGTGCTCTACCGCGCTGCGTCGGTGGTGGTCTGAACCGGACATCATTGCCTCCTCGAATCGTGCACTGCAGAACGAACATGCGCCCTCATCAGATGTACGCCGTCGCGATCATCGCGACACCGACGACCGCAGTGGTGGCGAGCGCCGTGCCGATGGCGTTGGACGCGGCGAGCCCGTAGCGGCGGCGTTCGAGCAGGCGGATGGTCTCCACACTTGCGGTGCTGAAAGTGGTGAAACCACCGCAGAACCCGACACCGATAATTGCCTGCACCTGCTCAGGTGCAGACCGAAACATCACCAACCCCGCCACGATGCCGAGTACGGCCGATCCGGTGACGTTGATCAGCACTGTGGCGTAGGGGAATTCGGTCTTCAGTCGCGTTCGGATGACGCCGTCGAGCACGAATCTGCTCACTGCCCCGGCACTTCCGGCGAGAACGACCCACAGTGCGATCATCGCTTGTCCTCCGTGTGGGCACCGAACCGTTGCGCGAGAACTATGCCTGCCCCGGCTGCGAACGTACCGACGACCACACTGACGGTCATGTACAACGCGGCCGCCAACACCCGGTGATCTTGCAGCAGTTCCACGGTCTCGAGAGCAAAGGAGCTGTAGGTGGTGTACGAGCCGAGTACCCCGGTGCCGATACACAATCGGATTCGGCGTCGCCAGCCCTCGTCAGGGCCGGAGAGCGCAAGACGCTCCAACAGCATCCCGAGGACGAAAGCTCCGGTGAGGTTGATGACGAGAGTGGTGAAAGGGAACGGACCCGAATTGGGCGGATACGCGGTCTCGGCCGCGTATCGAACACCGGTGCCTACCAGGCCGCCGAGGGCTACGGCCGCAATAGCGGCTGGTTGGGCATGCACTGGGCGGGAAGGGGCCGGGCTGTCGGGGTCGACCGGCAGGGACCCATCGGCGGTAGCGCCGTGCGTCTCGTGGAAATTGTTCATCAACCTGCTCCCTATCTGCGGACATACGAGTGCCGAGACAGGGACTGTTGTCGGTCCGAGGACCGAGGTTCGGTTACGGCGAGCCCCACCGCCGCTGCGCGCACCGGCGCATGATCATGATGGCACACCGTGATGCGGCTCCGCCGCAGTGGCGTGATCAGGTGCCCTGGGTGGCACTCGACCGCACCACTGCCGAAGGCACTGGGCCGTCGTAGCGAGCGATCGGGCGAATGATCTTGCTGTCATGTGACTGCTCGACGATGTTGGCACACCACCCGACCATCCGACTGCAGGCGAAGGTGGGCGTGAACATCGACCGAGGAATTCCGCAGAGCTCCATCACGACACCGGCGTAGTACTCCACGTTGGCGTACAGCTTTCGATCCGGTTTCAGATCGGCGAGCGCAGCGGTGATGACCTTCTCGACCTGAACAGCCTTGTCGATGAGCTCCCCGCCCAACTCCTGCGCAGTTTCGCGCAGCATCACCGATCGGGGATCGTCGGTTCGGTACACCGGGTGCCCGAAGCCCATGATGCGTTCGCCTGCAGAGATTTTCGCTCGCGCCCAGGCGTCCGCGGAATCGACGTCGGCGATCTCGTCCAGCCCGTCGAGAGCGCGATCCGGGGCACCTCCGTGCAACGGACCAGCGAAGGCACCGATGGCAGCACACACTGCGGATGCGATGTCCGAACCTGTCGACGCCACAACTCGCGCAGTGAACGTCGACGCGTTGAACCCGTGATCGATCGTGGCGGTGAGATATCGATCGATCGCTCGGGCACGATCGGCGTCGGGCACCTGTCCGGTGATCATGAACAACCAGTTCTGCGCGGTGGTCAGATCCTCGCGCGGTTCCACGGGTTCTTTGCCGGTCCGAATCCTGTGTACGGCAGCCAGAATGGTCGGCGTCATCGCGCACAGACGTAGCGCGGTCACACGCTTGTCCGATTCCGACGACTCGTAGAGGGGAACTGCGCCTGCCAATCCCGACAACACCGTCCGCAACGCAAAGAGGGGTTGCTCGGGACCCGATTGCGCCACCTTTCTCACCGCAGCTGCGACGGCCTCCGGCAATATTCGCAGCGGTGCCACCTTGCGCAGGAATTCGGCGCGCTCGGAATCGTCCGGCAATCGTTCTTCGACCATGAGGAACCATGCGTCCTCGAAGGTCAGGTGCAGCGCGATGTCGATCGCCGAGTACTGGCGGTAGTGATAGAAACCTTCGTCGCCGCGAACATCTCCGATCGATGTGGTGGTGACAACGACGTTGTGGAGCCCCCGTGGGGCATCGAGAACGGTCATGGCTGCACTCCTTTGCGCTGGTCAACCCCTACGATCCGCGCTAACGTTGATTATTGTCAATGTTGATCGAATCAATGTGAAAGGCGGACATGACGCACGCCGACGGTCGGAACATGCTCACCACCGCGCAGGCTGCCGCACGGCTGGGGGTCAAGCCGGAAACGGTGTACGCGTACGTCAGCCGCGGTCTGCTGACCAGCACTCGACTGACCGGCGTGCGGGGGAGTGTGTTCGACGTAGACGAGGTGGAATCTCTCGCCGGACGCGACACCGCTCGGCGTACCGATATCGGTGCCGTGGAACGAATTCGAACTCGGATCACGCTGATCGACGACGGGCATCTGTACTACCGGGGGCGTGATGCGGTGGCGCTCAGCTCGCGTGCGTTCGAGTCGGTTGCACACTTCGTCTGGACGGGTGAATTGCTGGACGAAGTCCACTTCCACGCGGACTCCGTTGTGGTGCAACGATGCAGAGAAGCGACAAGGCTGGTGTCGCCGGATTGCCGGTCCATCGATCGGATCCGCATCGCCGTCGACATCGCGTCCACCTACCGACCGATGCGATTCGACACCGGGTCCACATCCGTCGTCCGCGAGGCAGGGCAGCTGCTGGCGACGGTCGCAGCAGCACTCGGTGGTGGTTCCTCGGAGCTTTCGGTTGTCGAATCGGTCTGGGCGGCAATCAAGTCCGACTCCTCGAATCCGAACGGTCTGGCGGTGCTGCAGGCCGCGCTCGTCCTGATGGCAGACCACGGTCTTGCTGCGTCGACGCTCGGAGTTCGGGTGGCAGCGAGCACCCGAGCCAATCTGTATTCGGCAGTCTCGGCGGGTCTGGGATGCATCGACGGCCCGCTGCACGGCTCCGCTGCCGATCCCGTGTATCGGTTCCTGACGATGGCGATCGACGATCCGATAGGCGCTCTCGCAACACAATTGAGGTCCGGGGAGCGGGTGCCCGGCTTCGGGCACGTCATCTACACCGACCGAGACCCGCGTGCCGAGGAACTACTGCGACTGCTTCGGGACCCGGCTCACGGTGCGGACCCCGTAGTGATCGCTGCAGCGGACACGATAATCGAGGAGGTGAGTAGCAGATTCGATACCTTTCCGAACTCGGATTTCGCTCTCGCCACGTTCACCCTCGCCTACGGGCTCGAGTCCGACACACCGGAGATGCTGTTCGCACTCGCCCGCATTGTCGGGTGGACGGCACGCGCCATCGAAGAATACGACGAAGCGCCCCTTCGCTTTCGGGTTCCAGGCATCTACACGGGGACTCGACCGGGAACCTACTGAGGCGTCGGGCAGTCCAGTAATGCGAACGCAGCAAGCAGTTGGCGACGCGCGGCAGCGATCTCGGCTGTGTTGTCGGCCAGGTGATGCAGCAGAGCGCGCTGAAAGATGCCATCGAGGAGGATGTAGGCCGAGGCGTTGTCGAGTGCGGGAGTGGAGCCGCGAAGTTCGCAGTAACGAGCGACCACGCGCCAGATCATGTCCTCGCGACGCGCCTCGATCTCGAGCACGTCGTTGCGGAACGAGCCGTCGAACAGGGCTTGATTGCGCAGGTCGTACCAGAGTCGATGGATGCCGGCGTCCTCGGCCAGAGTGGCGAAGTACTTCTCCTCGAAGTCCGCGTACAAGCCGGTGGCGTCGACGGCGTTGGCCACCACCTCGTCGTAGCGAGTGACACACATGGCCTCGTACTGGCGAACGGCGTGCGTGATGAGGTCGAGTTTGTCGGTGAAGTAGTAGTGCAGCACGCCGTGTGAGTACTCGGAATTCTGCGCGATCTCCCGCAGTGACGTGCGCGCGTAACCCAATTCGGCCAGCGTGTGCAGCGTCGCCTCGGCCAGTTCGGTGCGCTTGGCCTCGAACTTGTTGCGGGCTCGCTCTTCGATACGCGCGCGAGGATCAACGGTCTGGGTCATGTGCCGGGTCCTTTCCGCGCGTGGTCGTCACCTCAGTGTATGCCCGACGGCCGATCGGGGGATATCGGCGGCGGCCAGATATTGGTCGCTGAAAAAGGTGTGGGCGGCACCGCGCTGCTCGGATCCTATTGCGCTACAAAGGCTGCAGTCATCCAGGTCACCCGCGTCGCCACATTCGAAATGCGAGCATCGGGAGTGCGGGTGAATGCGGTGTGCCCCGGATTTGCCGACACTGCGATGGTCGACCGACTGGTCCCGGACTTCGAAGCCGCGACCCAGATTCCGTTCGGTGACCTGGTCGCCGCGAAGCAGGGACGACTGGGAACGCCAGAGGACATCGCGGAAGTGACGTTGTTCCTCGCCTCCGACCGGGCGTCGTGGATCACCGGAAGCCACTACATCCTGGACGGAGGACTGTCGGCGTCGCTCGTCTAGGTTCGGGACCTCCCCGTCACCCGAGGGCGACGGGGAGCAACCCTCGGGGCGTCTCGGATGCGATGTCGGTCAGCGCTTCCTGCAGGTCGGGGTATCGGAACTCGAAACCGCTGCCTGTCAACACCTGTGGATCCACCCAACGGCTTTTCAAGACCAATTCCGCCTCCGTGCGAATCACTCGTGCCCCGAACTGAAGCAGCCATGCCGGTGTCGGCAACCCGCGGCTTCGGCCCAGAGTGCTCCTCACCTTCTGCATCAGCTCCTCGTTGGTCACCGGGAACGGCGTGGCTAAGTTCACCGGGCCGGAGATGCCTGTGTTGTCGTAGAGGTGATCGAGGATGCGTCCGACATCGGCGACGTGCACCCAACTGAACATCTGGCCGCCGTCGCCCATCGTGCCGCCGAGTCCGACTCGGGCCAGGTCGATGATCGGGTTGATCGCACCGCCGCCTGCACCCAGCACTATCGACATACGCAGCGCCACTTTGCGAATGGCCACATCGGCGTCGAACAGCTCACGCTCCCAGGCGCGGGCGACCTCGACGGAGAATCCCGACCCGATGTCGCCGGATTGTTCGTCCATCGGCCTGTCGCGAGAATCGCGATAAATGGTGCCCGTACTGGCGTTGACCCACAACTCGGGTGGGTTCTGGACCTGAGCCAAGGCACGCCCGAGTTGGGCCGTCGTCTGGATGCGCGATGACATGATCTCGTCCGCGTTCGCCTTGTTGTAGCGACAGCTCACCGAGCGGCCTGCGAGGTTGACGACCAGATCGGAACCGTCGAGCACGTCGACGAGGCCGCGATGGTCGGACCATGTGGCATCACTGGATGTTCCGCGCCCGACGGTTCTGACGCGAATGCCGCGATCTTCGTAGGAGCGATGCAGGTACCGGCCGATGTAGCCGGAGGCACCGCACACGACGACAGTCGATGGTGAATCAGTCACTGGTCCAACCCTTCTGGAGAGGTCATTCGTTTCAACAGGCCGGCCACGTCGGTGACCAACCCCCGCGCCACCGGGAGACGAGCGAGGCGTACGGCTTTGGCCACCACCGGTACGAGCCCGTCGACCAGGATGCGGGTGCGTGCCTGGTTGTCCGAGGAGTCGGTGACCCAATGGAGGGTGACACCCATGTAGATCATCCAGAGCAGCTGCGGAAGAACGTCTTTCAGAGAACCGGGAACCTTCTGTTTCGACGTCTCCAAGGTGGTTCGCATGAGGTCGATGGCCATGGACCTGGCGTCGGACGATTCTTCCGAGAACGGACTGGAACTGGACCGGGTGGGCAACGCCAACTGTAGGAACGATCCACCGAAGGCGTGATACGGCTCCATCACGTCCAGGCCGGAATGCAAGACGGCAGCAAGGTTTTCGGACAGTGATCCGCCGTCGACGAGGACGCGGAGTGCACGCTCGCGGTGATCGCGCTGGATCACCGTGTACAACTCGTTGACGAGTTCGTCCTTGCCGGCGAAGTAGTAGTAGGCATTCCCGAGCGAGACGCCCGCTTCGTCGGCGATGCGACGCATCGTGGTCGCCTGGAACCCTTCCTCACGAAAGAGGCGTAGAGCTACCTCGACCACCTTGTCGCGAGTCTCGGACGTGCGAGCCATCGATTCACCTCAATTCTGAACGTGTTCAAATTCGAACATAGACCTGTTTTTGAACACGTTCAAGATCGGATGGTGGATGCCAGGGAGGGCTCTGCCCGATTTTCAGCGGTGACCACGGTGTTCGATCCCGGTTCGACGGAGGATCTGGCCCCGATCGAGGAGAATTCCTTCCATGCTGCCGCCGGAAAGGACCTACGCCGAATTTCCCTCGCCCGTCGACGGGATTCGGTGCACCTGGGAGCGTCGATCCCATCCGGGGGACCGGCCGTTGACCGTTCCCGACGGATGTGTGGATCTGATCTGGTTCTCCGATGGACGACTCGAGGCGGCGGGCCCGGATACCGCAGCTCGACGAGCCGTCACCCTCGGTCCGCTGGAGATGGTCGGTGTGCGTCTCGCTCCGTCCGCAGCTCGAAGGGTCAGTGCGATTCCAGTCGGTGAATTGTGTGATCAGCAACCGTATGTCGCAGCGCTGGGAGCGTCCTGGTTGGAGGCTGCCCATGTCCTTACGGGCCACGATCCGAACGGTGCGATGCCAGCGCGGCGAAAGATGCTCGCCGACCTCACCGTTCGGGCCATGAGGCCTGCGGAGGACGGGCTGGTCCTGGCCGCTGTGCAGGTGCTCGAGGCGTCGCCGGGTATCAAAGTCGGTGATCTCGCCGTCGGCTTGGGAGTCGGTGTTCGGCAGCTGCATCGGAGGTTTGTCGACGAGGTCGGCTACGGCCCGAAAACCCTCGCCCGGGTCATTCGCGTCGGGCGGCTCGTCGACGTTGCTGCCACCGTTCCCGACCTGGCGTCGCTCTCGTATGCCGCAGGCTTTGCGAGTCAGGCGCACATGTGTGACGAGGTACGTGCACTCACCACGTTGACACCGGTCCGATTTCTGGAAGAACGTCGCGGCCCGTCTTACGTAGGGTCGCTGCTATGAACCGAGAACCCTTTGTGGCAAGTAGACATGTGGCTCGAGTTATCAGGCGTACACCCGACGAGGTGTACGAGTTCGCCGCGAATCCTGCGAACTTGCCCAAATGGGCGGCAGGACTGGCGCACAGCCCGGTGACCATCGACGGTGATCGGCTTCTCGTAGATTCGCCGATGGGACAGGTGACAGTACGCTTCGTGCCGCACAACGACCTCGGCGTCCTCGATCATGACGTGACACTGCCGTCGGGGACCGTCGTGAACAACCCCGTAAGAGTGCTGAGTCATCCAAATGGGGCGGAAATTCTGTTCACGGTCCGACAAATCGAACTGAGCGACGACGAATTCGAGCGCGATCTCGGCATGGTCGCCGACGACTTGAAAAGACTCGCAGAGCTACTGGAAGGTCAGTGACCTCGTGCGTCCATCAACAGGGATGTACGCGTCCAATTGGGCCTCGACGAAGTCCGACGTCAGGTCGATCCGCCCGGCTTCGCGCCACGGACGGCCGCGCGCGTCGTCCTAGACGACTCCGAGGACCGCACCCGCTACTGTCGCTCCCGTGAGGTGGTAGCTCGCGGTGACAGCTCCGAACACGAATGGTTGTGGAGTGTGGGGCGTCAGCGCGTTGGTCAATGATGCTGCAGCGGAGGCCAACCCGACACCCAGTCCAACGAGCACCCCGGATACCACGGCATCCGCGTTGATGGCGTCGAGAACGAGAGCGATCACGATGGTTGTCGCCGCCGAGCAGCAGAGCGGAACCACGTAGTAGGACAACGGGAATCGGCCTCCTGTCTGCGCCCGATCACGCCCGATCGAGCGATCCCATGTGCGCCCGAACAAGGGGCCGAACCACAGCGCGCCGAGTGCGTAGTACACAACCGCTGCCCCGGCTACTCCCAACCAGTTCACGACACTCCCCTTCGGCCCGGTTGAGTCACTCGGTCGACATCGGTCCAAGAAGTGGTGGTCATAGCGTGATCGTCTCGAGACCCGAGGCTCGGTGTATTGCAGAATTGCGACATGGAAGAAAGGCAGGTCGCGTCCAAGCCCATCGACGTTCACGAACGCTCCGGCGTGATGGCTCCTGCGCTTCTCCGTCGCTTCGACGCAACCTGGCACGAACCGGCTGCAGAGGTTCGAGATGTTGTCGACGCGTACTGGAGCGTGCGATGGGAATTGTCTGCGGACGAAACCGTCGAACAGCGAGTCCTCGAATTTCCGGCAGTCACGGTCAGTATCGAGACCGGTACAGTGCCTGCGCCGTTCATGATCACCAATGTTCAACGCAGGGCGTGGTCCCGGACGATCGGAGGTCGAGGCTTCGTGTTCGCCGTCCGACTGCGTCCAGCTGGACTGGCGGTCGTGTCCGACCTCGATCCCACGAGACTTTCGGCGGCGCAACCGATCAACGAAGAGACCGACCAACTACTCTTCGACATGCTCAATAGCGTCTCCGGGCCAGATTCGGCTGCCGACCATGCTCTACGCGCAGATTCGGTCATCACTGAGATGCTGGAGAAACGACCACCGACTGCCGAACACCTTCTCGCAAACGCCGCAGTCGATGCTCTATCTCGGGGCATCGGCAGAAAACCCGGGCAATCGGTGGCAGGAATGCTTGGGGTCAGTGAACGTGCCGTGCAGAGGGCGCTGCGATCGTCACTCGGGATGGGCCCAAAAGCAGTCGCCCGACGGGTTCGACTACAAGCAGTGTTGCAACGTTTGTCGCTCCCCGCAGCCGATGCTGCCCGTATTGCTGCCGACCTGGGCTACGTCGATCAAGCTCACATGATCAACGACTTTCGGGGCGTCGCCGGAATTACGCCGGGAACGTACCTTCGTGAACTCGCTGCACTCGTCCGCGCCTGAATGAGGGTGGCGAGAGCCTCTGCAAACTCAGCGTACTTCTTGGGAAGTCGGCCCAGCCTGCGTAGCGGAGTACTCGCTGCACTGCGCGCATCGGGTGAGCAGATCGTGTGTGCACGCGACGACGTGCGCGAGAAAGCGCTCGGCACTGGCGAGTCGAGCTTGCTGCCGTCGGACTCGGGCCAGATGGTCTGCGATGACTTCGGTTCGTTCGGGCTCGTCTCGATGAAGTATCAGGCGGATGTCGGACAAGCTGATTCCCACGTCCTGACAGGCCCTCAGCACCCGCAGTCGACGCAGGTGTTCCTCGCTGTAATCGCGGTGACCCGACGAGAGGCGTTCGGGCACAACCACACCGACGTCCTCCCAATGTCTGAGGACGTGCGTCGGAACTTCGAGTTCGCGCGCAGCCTCTCCGATCTTCACTTGCCGATGGTCTCACATTGACTTCAGGTCGACCTGAACTATTACGTTCACCCCATGACGATCGACAGATTCGATCTACCAGAGCCCATCTTCGTGTCCGTGGGCGGCGATAGGGTGGCGACCTACGAGATGACACCCGACAGAGCGGAACCGTCCGCTGATGTGGTGTTCTGCCATGGAACCCCGTGGTCGGCTCAGGTCTGGGCGCAGGCCGCGCGCCACCTCAGCACTGGGCATCGCGTCTATCTCTGGGACATGCCCGGATACGGCCAGTCTGCACAGGGATCCGATGTCCGGACCGACCTGCCCACCCAGATGCTGCGCTTCGCGCTGTTGCTCGACCACTGGCAGCTGACTCGGCCCTTCGTCGTCGCTCACGACATCGGCGGTGCAGCCGCCCTGGGAGCCCATCTATTTCACGGCTGCGATTTCGGCGGCCTTTACCTGTGGGACGTGGTGACCCTCGAGCCCTGGGGATCCGAGTTCTTCCGACTCGTCGCCGACAACGCCGAGGTCTTCGCTGCGTTGCCTGCACGCCTGCACTCGGCACTGGTTACCGAATACATTGCGGGAGCGGCACATCAGCGGCTGGACGCAGACATCGTGGCGATGTTGACCGAACCCTGGATATCCGACGAGGGCCAGCCTGCGTTCTACCGACAGATCGCCGAACTGCGCCCCGACCACACGCGGCCCATCGTCGATGCCCTTCCCCGAGTCCGCTGCAACACCTCGATCGGATGGGGCGAACAGGACCCCTGGATTCCCGTCGAACAGGCGTTTCGACTGCGGCAATTGCTGCCGGTGGAATCGTCTGTGATCACTGTTCCTGGTGTGGGTCATCTGACTCCGCTCGAAGCACCGTCGGTCACCGCTGAAGCGTTGGATGCGTGGCTAGGAATGCTCGTCCGAGAACTTCCGAAAAGCCCAGGATCGTGCAGCTGACTCGCTGACATCGTTCGTCGAGCCGTCCGAGGTGCGTCTCGTGGATACTGAGTTCCGTGGTGCTGAGACGAATGGGAACGTCCCTCATCGGAGGCCGAGGGGCCCAGTGGCTTCGTGAGCTGAACGAGCGACACCCATGGAGTCACAACGACTACTTCCACAGTTGGATTCTGGCGAATCTGCCGGACCGGCGTGGCCGTGCGCTCGACATGGGCTGTGGACGGGGTGGCCTGGTGCGCACCTTGGCTCCTCATTTCGAACACGTCGTCGGGGTCGATGCCGATGCGGACATGCGCCGAATCGCAGAGGCCACGTCTAACGACGTCGACAACGTATCGATCACGGATCGTCAACTGGATTCGTGGGCAGACGATTCGATCGATCTCGTGACCATGGTCGCCGTCCTGCATCACCTTGACATCGACGACGCCTTGCGTCATGTCGGGCGGATTCTTACGCCGGGCGGGCGAGTGCTCATCGTCGGGCTTGCGCCACCGCGAAGCGTACGAGATCTGATGTGGGATTCAGTCTCCATCGTGACCAACCCCCTGATCGGATTTCTGCGCCACCCGTGGCCGAGTCCGGTGACAGCACCGCCGCCACCGTTCCCGGTCAAGGATCCGGTGCTGAGCTTCGACGAGATCGGAGACATGGCCGAAAAGTGGCTACCGGGTGCGAAGATGCGACACCGCGTAGGGTTTCGACACACAATCGAGTGGACCAAGCCTGGTGTCGAGTAGAGCCGTCATGTCTCTCCGACGCGCAAAAGGCGAAAGCCTCTGCAGTGGAGCGTGAATCCGACGGCGGCACCGACAACGGCACCGATTATGGGTTGCACTTTTGTCCACCACTCGAGGAAGAGGCCGACTCGAACCTGCAGGGCAACATCGGCGGTGGTTGCGTAGGCTCGGCTCCTCTGGCCGGGTTCCACGTACAGGGTGTCGGCCCATCCCGACACGGACGCAAGCAGACCCACCGTGAACCCCAGTGCGGCGAAGGCAAGAACAACTGAGCGCATGGGGGCACAATATCGGTGCTGGGCAGAAACAGGTGTCGCGAACGACAAGGAAAGGACGCCTCGAATGTGGGACTTACACAGTCCGGGCGTGCTTCGGTTGCCGTCGGGCAGTCTCGTTCGTGGACGTGCCTTGCGTGATTCGATGCCTGACGGTCCGTTGCCGGACTTCGGTGTCTACCTGCAGGGCACGGATCCGGGCGAGTTCGCGTGGGACAGTCGATGGGTTCGCTGGACCGATTTCTGGCTGCCGTCCGACTCGAATGAGCTCGAGGTCGGACTACGAGATGTATTGCGCCGCTGCGCAACCGAGAGAGTCGAGATTGCGTGTACCGGCGGTGCGGGGCGAACGGGCACCGCACTGGCCTGCCTGGTTGCACTCGACGGTATGCCGGGAAATGTTGCAATCGACTATGTCCGTAGCAATTACTCGCACCGCGCTGTCGAGACGCCCTGGCAGAAACGCTATGCGAGGACATTCGTGAAACCGAGCTCTCTGCTCTGAGCAGAATCTGTGACCCATCACGGACAGGGGCCTAGGCTCCGATCATGGGCCAGGTCATACGAATCGATGAGCGTCGAGCAGCGCGCGCGGTGGAACCCCTGTGGCGCGAGGTGGTCGGCAGACGACTACGCGAACGCAGACACGCCCGCGGAGATACCCTCGCCGACACCGCCGCACGCGCAGGTATTGCGCCGCAATACTTGTCGGAGCTCGAACGCGGCCGCAAGGATCCGTCGAGCGAAATCCTCGCGGCCGTCGTCGGCGCATTGGGTACGTCGATGGCCGAAATCTCACGCCTCGCGTATCACGACCTCTCGCGCGGCGACGCGACGTTGATGGCTGCCTGACGCCCCTCGAGAACCTGATCGACGACGCCGTATTCGAGAGCAGCCGGTGCCGTCAACACCAGATCTCGGTCGGTGTCGTGTCGAAGCGTGTCCACGTCGCGTCCGGTGTGTGCCGCCAGAATTGCCTCCATCTCGGCTCGCACTCGGACGACTTCGTCAGCGGCCAAAATGAGGTCCGGGATGGTGCCGCGTCCCTGCGCCGCAGGCTGATGCAACACCACCCGGCTGTGGGTCAGCGCAGAGCGTCGTCCCGGTGCGCCGGCAGCGAGTAGTACTGCGCCGGCTGCTACCGCTCGGCCCACACATGTTGTGGCAATGGGTGATCCGATGAATTGCATCGTGTCGTAGATCGCGAGCATGGCAGCGGTGTCACCGCCCTCGCAGTTGATGTACATCGAGATTTCCTGGTCGGGGGAATCGGCCTCCAGATGCAGAAGCTGCGCAATCATCGCATTCGCGACCCCTGCGTCGATACCGGTACCGAGATAGACGATGCGCTCACTGAGCAGATGCGAATAGACGTCGACGACGCGTTCTCCGCGCGAATCTCGGGTGATGACATTGGGAATGGTGTACGTGCTCATCGGGCCAACTCCATTCCGAACGACGCCCGTCGCGCGGGCATGACCTGATCGAACGAGTCGACAATCGCGTCGACGAACCCGTATTGGCGGGCTGCTTCCGCGGTGAACCAACGGTCGTGCAGAGAGTCGTCGAAGATCTGCTCGCGTGTCTGCCCGGTGTCGTCGGCAATGAGCCCGAGCACCGTATCTCGGGTATGACGCAGATCGTTGGCCTGTACTTCCACTTCGACGGCCGACCCACCGATGCCGGCCGATCCCTGATGCATCAGTATTCGCGAATGCGGCAGGGCATACCGCTTGCCGCGCGTACCGGAGGACAACAGGAATTGACCGGCGCTGCAGGCCAACCCGAGTGCAAGCGTCGACACGTGACACGGCACCAGCCGCATCACATCGCGGATCGCGAGCATCGCGGGAACCGATCCGCCGGGGGAGTGAATCCACAGAGCGATGTCGGCCGAGGAGTTGTCGGCGGCCAATGTCAACAAATGGGTGGTGAGGACCGTGCCGTTGTCGTCGTCGAGGGGGCCGTCGAGCACCAGGACACGATGACGCAGGAGTTGGTTGCGGAGTTCGGGTGGGAACATTCGTGGCGTTTCGCTCATGGTTCGAGTGTGATTCCCAATTCGATTGCATGCCAATAGTTCTGCTGTGGGCAGCGGGTCTGCTCACAGCTTCGCGGGTGCCAGATGGACAATGGAGAGATGACTGCACTCGAGTTCTCCGAATCCGTCGTCGTCGCTGCGTCGGTCGACGACGTGTACGCCGTTGTCTCCGACATCACCCGAACAGGCGAATGGAGCCCGATCTGCCAGGAGTGCTGGTGGAACGAGGCCGACGGCGGTGGCGTCGGATCGACCTTCACCGGCCGCAACGTGGTGCCGGGTCGCACGTGGGAGACCGTGTCGACCGTCGCCGCAGCCGAACCAGGTCGCGAGTTCGCCTGGGTGGTGGGCGACAACTTCGTTCGCTGGGGCTATACCCTCGAAACCGTGGATGGCGGAACACGACTGACCGAGAACTGGAACTTCCTGCCCGACGGCATCGCCTTCTTCCACAGCAAGTTCGGCGAGGACGCGCAGAAGGAGATCGACACCCGTAGCCAGGCGGCACTCGACGGCATCCCTCGCACCCTGGCCGCAATCAAGCGAATCGTGGAAGCCGAAGCCTGATTACTGTCGGCCAGGTGCGCTGACTGTCCACTATTCGGAGCCGATGACGGAATCCCGCGTCTCGACGCGAATTGTGGACACTGAGCGCACCTGTGACCGATAGCCTGTCCGCATGGCAGCAACGGCTCTGCGGATGTCCACGGTCCTCGAATCGCGGGGCCCGGCGGCGGCCATTGTGCTCACTGACGAGCAGGTCGCGTCCCTCGGTTCCACCAAAACGCCACCAGTTCGGTTCACGATCGGTGGTCAGACGGTGCGCGGACGCATCGGCCGAATGGGTGGCGAGAATTTGCTCGGACTCAACAAGAGCGTTCGCGCCACACTCGGCGTCGAGGCCGGCGACACCGTCGACGTGACGATCGAGCTGGACGACCAACCGCAGGTGATCGAGGTTCCGCCGGCGCTGGCGACAGCCTTGGACGCGGATCCGACTCTCCGAGCAGCGTTCGATGCGCTGGCACCGTCGACGCGAAAGGAACACGCAAGGTCCGTCGCCGACGCGAAACGCGACGACACTCGCGAGCGGCGCGTCACGGCAATCGTCCAGTCCCTCCGGCTCTGAGTGCTGCCGGCCCTGGGACATCGCAAACGCGTGCGCATTCGTCAGGTGCGCGCGATTCCGCCATTGACCAGGTGACCAATTCGCGAGCGTCTCGCGAACGCGCGCGTTTGCGATGGCCGTCGGGGCTCACACCACCGCAGCGGGCGTGCTCGACGCGGCGGCCGGCGTCGGGGTGTTCTCCGACGACAGGCGAGTGAGGATCTTGACCGCCGAGGTGATGTCGGACAGTGACCGGGTGAACGGAATGCGCTGACGATCGTCGAAGGCGTACCCCGTTCCGAATCTCAGTCCGGGGGCCAGCAGTAGTCCCTGCGACTGGGCGTCGGCAACGAGATGGCTGGATCGCATGCCGTCGGGTAGGGAACACCACAGTGCCAGACCGCCGTCGGGAACTCGAAAGTGCCAGCCCGGCAGATGATCACGCAGCAATGCGACGGTGTGATCGCGGGCCGTTCTCGACGCCTCCGCGCGGACTCGCCGTACCTCGTCGTATTTACCCAACAACTCGATGGCCGCCAGTTGATCGATGATCGAGACCGAAAGCTGGCGTCGCGCATAGGTTGCGGAGACCCGCGCCAACAGACCGGCTTCGGCGCGAACCCACCCGACTCGCAACCCGCCCCACACCGTCTTGCTCGTCGACCCGACGGTCACCGTCGCCACGTCCGGAGTGGCGGCTCCGAAGGGTTCGATATCCGGTGAACCGTCGAGACACAGATCGGCTGCCACCTCGTCGACGATGGTCAGTACGCCGTGGCGGTGCATTGTGGCGGACAGCTGTCGGCGGGTGTTCAGGGGGAGTCGCGCACCCGACGGATTGGAGAAGTCGGGCATGAAATACGCCAACGTCGGTGCACTCTGCCGCGCGGACCTGTCTGCCGCAGCCACGAACTCGTCGGTGTTGTCCGGATCGATGGGCACCGGGATGCAACGACCGCCGAGGGAGTGGACGAGTTCGACGACGCCCGGATACGTCGGGTGCTCCACCAATACGCGGGCCCCGGGCTCGGTGAACGTCGCCAACACAGCGTGGATGGCGTCGGTGGCACCGGAGGTGACGAGGATGTTGTCGGCGGTGGTCGGCACTCCGCGCCCTCGGTAGTACGCGGCGATGGACTCTCGGAGCTCGAACAGACCGGACGGAGCGTACCCGCCCAAGGTGAAACGGTCTCGAATCTTCTCTGCCGCAACACCGTACGCGTCGGACAACAGCGGCGATGCCGACGGGGAGGCGTTGACGAATTCCAGATTCGCAGTCTCTCGGTCGCCGGCCAGTGAACCCCAGGACGGCAAAGACCCCGTCGGCGAGACGTAGGTACCCGAACCTCGCTGGGCGCTGATCCACCCACCCTCGCGCAGATGCCGGTACGCCGATGCGACCGTCACCCGACTGACGTCCAAGCTGATCGACAACGCCCGCTCGGCAGGCAGACGCGTCTGCGCCGACACCTCACCGTTCTCGATCAGTCGCCGCAACTCGTCGGCGATCTCGAGGTAGAGCGGACCACCGGATCGGTTCCGCAACGTCGATGGGTCGATCCGGGCGGCCAGATCCGGGGCCGTGATGGCGGAGGCGTCGAACGAGTCCATGCATGCCACTCTCGCACACTGGACTGCACTATTTGGAGTAAAAGCAGTCCATTCTGGTCACATGATCGCAATTGGAGCTGTATTGGTCCTGTCCATGGTGGGCGCAGGGTGGTCTGTGGTCGCTCTGCACGAGGGCGGAAGAAGCGGGCCTGCCGGGCCGCCGCGGAGTCGTGTTCAGTCCGACTGACGCGGCCGTGTCTCAGCAAACGCGCGCGCATTCGTCACACGCGTTCGATTTCGCATCCGATTCGGGCCTAGATCGCGCGCACCTGGCAAACGCGCGCGCATTTGCCAGGTCACCCTCTTTGCCAAGCTTCTGGTGAGTCATTCGAGAAGCTATGGAGGGTTACTGCATGTTGAGTGCTGAGTTCACAGGGGAGCAGATTCGGGAGATGGTGTTCGAGTACTGCCGGTTGCCGTATGGCCAGCATGGGCCATGGATGGCGGCGCATCCGTCCGTCTCGAGGGGCATGATGACGCGCTGGCGGACGGCGGTGTTCGACGGCGACGTGGACCGCGGGCTGGTTCCGCGTCAGACTGAACCGATGAACTCGCAACCGAAGGGCCGGCAGGGAATGGTCGAACGGCGAGCCATCGAGACGGCCCGCCACGCCGAGGAACTCGCCCAACGTGACGCTCAGATCCGTGAGCTCAAGGAGACCAACGAGCTGCTGGGAAAAGCTATCGGGCTCTTGCACACACTGAACGTGCCCGAGCCCGACGACACCCGACCGACACCCGATCCCACCGATTCCTGAGCGCCGAGAACACCCTCGTCGACGAACTGGCCCCACTGACCGGATCGGTGCGTCGAGCATTGACGTTGGTCGGGTTGTCCCGCTCGACGTGGCACTACCGCCGCAACCCCAGGGTCAAGACCGAACACCCTGTGCACCAACGAGATCGGAAGTATCCGAGCAGAATCGACACCACCGATCGCACCCGGGTCGAAGCGTTGATCGACACTGGATGGCAAGCCGGCAACTCGGTCGATCACTCCTTCGCCACCGCCTGGGACAACGGGTCGATGATCGCATCCCGTCGCTCGTGGTGGCGTATCGCAGCAGCGGTCCTCGACCAACGCAACCGCCCGAAGACACCGACCAAGAAGAGCACCCGAACCCCGCGCCCGATGCCCGTGCACACCGCTACCGCACCTGGTCAGGTGTGGAGTTGGGACATCACCGATCTGCACTCCCCGTGGCGCGGTGCCTCGTTCAAGGCGTACTCGATCATCGACATCCACTCCCGCCTGATCGCGGGGTGGCGTGTGGAGGAACGAGAGAGCGACCACCTCGCCGCGGAGATGTTCGAGACAGCCATACAGCGTTACGGCGCACCATCATTCGTTCACGCAGACTCCGGTGCAGCGATGCGCTCGAACACCCTCAGGAACTGTTTGACCGCGCACGGTGTCGAGCTCACCCACAACCGGCCTTATGTCAGTAACGACAATCCGTTCTCCGAGTCCGAGTTCCGGACCATGAAATACCGGCCGAACTACCCGGGCATGTTCTCCGACATCGATGCCGCCCGCGGGCATCTCACCGACTACGTCGACTGGTACAACACCGACCACAAACATTCCGGCATCGCCCTGTTCTCACCAGCGGACGTCCATTCCGGGAACTGGCGAAACCTGTGGACCGACCGAGACCGAGCTCACCAGGCCTATTACGACCGACACCCCGAACGGTTCCGCCGCCGCCCCTGCACACCACAACCGCCCGCAACAGTCGGAATCAACAACAACCGACTCCAGACAGCTTGACATTGAGCGAGCGAGGCCAGAGCCAGGTGCCGGCGCGCGGTTGCGGGCTCGCATTCATCACCTCGACTCAGGGGACGGACACTACGTACGAGTGTTGCCGGGCAGCGTCCGGGGGCGGTTCGAGGCGTCGTCACTGTCGGGGTCTCGCGGCATCGCAGAGAGAGCAAAGTCGACGCGAATCACCCGCGCGCCAGGAGGATTGGTGGACAACAACCCCTTCGTCGTCACCCGCTGAATTTAATCGGTGGAGTTCGTCGCCGCAGCCGTGCATGATCGTGGCACAGGCACATCGCAGAGACCGTGGAGGTGGACAATGGCAGCAGACGCGAATTCCGTGGGCCGTCGATTCGTCTATACGCGGCTTGCCATGGTTGCCGATCATGCTCTCTGAGTGAGCCTTCGGCAGAATCGGTAGATTCCTGCCGACGATATGCAGCAATCGATCCAATACTTCGCCGCACGGCAATGCTCTGTGCTCGGCGTCCACTCTTGTTGTAGGAGAACAGATGTACCACTACGAACAAATCCTGAACGAACATCGACAACGCGTCGCGCGGGGTGCGCAGAACTACGAACGGCGTCGGGTCGCGGCGGAGAGAGCTGCCGAAGCAACTGTTGCAGAAGAGGTTTCATGTGACGGTGAGGCTGCGGAGGACATGGCTTCGAAGGACTGCGAATCGGAATCCGAGATCAGCGTCGAGGTGATGTCGTCCCGTCGCTGACGGTCAGGGGACGGTCAGATGTGAATAGCGATCGCCCGCGGCTGCGATGAAGTCGCGAACGAACCAGCACGCGGGGACAACGCGCAGACCCTGCGTGCTGGTGTCGTCGAGCGCGTATTCGGTGAGGGCGGCGGCAAGTCCTCGGCCGCGAAACTGCGGAAGCGTCACGGTGTGATGAAACGTTCTCGATCCGTCCGATTCGAGGTACTCCGAGTAGCCTGCCAGCTCGGAATCGACATGGATCTCGAACCTGTGGTCAACAGTGTCGTGGGTGATCTTGACCGGCATGGTGGTACCTCCTGGCCGAGTTTCGGTGCCACCACGGTAACCGGCACTCCTCCGGTGGGGCGTTCTGCGGTTACTCGAGCAGGCATCGACGCAGTAGGGTGAGGGAAACCGAGTCGTGCCAGCGCCACCCGTCGCAACACCGCTCTTCATAAGTACGGGTCGCTCTCGAGGCTGAAGGTGGCAATCCGTGGAAGACACATCCGACCGGGGAATCAAGGCATTCATCCGAACCGTCGCTCAGCGCGGTGGACGTGCGGAGCGGCTGACGACGTCGCGTCGTAATCCCGTGCAGGTCTGGTCGATGGACGGCACGTCGTCGTGCATAGTTCGAGTTCGATCGAAGGTGACGGGTGATTGGAAGGCCCGCAGGCAGGACGAATCGCTCGAGAGTGACGACACCGGATCCTCGTACTGGGTGTTCGTCGATCTCGCGAACGAAGAGCCGCGTTTCTACATGGTGTCGTCGGAAGAGATGGCCACCGACATTCGCGGAGAGGTCGACCTCTGGGTCCAGGATTCGCCACTGCGCACCAGGACCGGGCACCACGCAATCGCGGTGGACCGAGTGCTGCACGGCAGCGAGCGTTGGGATCTACTGGGTCTGAGCTCGACGCTGGACACGACGATCGATGTCGGCCCCGAACAGACGTGGGTACGTACTCCCCGGGTGAAAGCACCTCGTAAGTCGGCCAAGGCGGCCTTGGAAGAAGAAGTGATCGACAACCGAGTACGCGTGGTCGCCGATTGCGAGGGCTATCGGCTGAGCGGACGCTACGATCCCGAAACGCAGCGACTCGAGATCACCGCAGGACCGATGGAAGGCCGACGGTTCGACAATCCTTCCGTCGCTGCCAGTGCGGTAGCAACACATATCAGTGGTGACGTCGAAGAGCGGGACGGCTGGCAGTTCTGGCAACTGGACACTCCGGACCGTGCTCCGCTGGGATCGTTTCAGTAGAGAACCACAGCTCGGGACTGTGTAGTTGTGTCTCCTCATCAAATCGCCTTTTCCGGTCAAAACCGGAGAAAGGGCCGATTAATCTGGCCCTGGTAGGACGAGCTCCCTGTTTTAGCCCCTGGGTCGAATCGATGTTCGAGAGTTCGTCCGATCATCGAAATTCGGGTACCAGCGAGCTCAACGGTCGACAGTGCGAGGGGTACTGTCGACCGTGGGGAGAGGTCTTCACCATGGAACATTCCTTCCGGACGGGCTCCGCCCATGCGTCCCGCTTCCTGTTCCTGATCGCCCAGTTCGTCGATCGCAGGATCCCAGCCGAGTTCTTCTCGGCTCAGTTCCGCGAGCTGCAGAACACCCAATCCACATATCTCGATGCCGATGTCTCTTCGGTCATCGGAATGCTGTCGGTCGACGTCGGCGCTTACCTGGGCGACGTCGAGATCCGAGGGGTGGACTACATCGACTCCGAACAACTCTGGCTGGCCGCCGGACAGGCGTTCCGTGATCTCATGACGGTCCAGTCCGAGCACTTCGAACGCGAGGCCGGGTGACGGCAACCGTCATCGTCACCGGAATCGATCACGATGCCGCAGAAGGTCTTCGAGCCGAAATCGCCTGTGGGTGCCGCGCATTTCGATCGGTAGATCGCCTGCATCGGCCAACCGCCTGACATAGGTGTCCGAAACACCGAGCACCTCGGCAGCGTGCGAGGTGGTCAGCAACTCGTCCACGGTACCGATTGCCACCGCCCGACCGGTCGCGAGCTGGGTGAGAAGTTCCAACACCGCGCTGCGTGTCGCGTCGTCGAGTCGGACCTCCGAACCGCCGATCCTGATGTCGACGTCTGCTCCGGTGCGCTCGTGAACGACCGCCGCCAGCGAGGTGGCCGATCGCGAATCGAGGGCAGGCATGACAAATCGGAAGTCCATTCGTCCAGGATAGGAGCGAGCGAACGCGGCGGTACGCATAGGCTCGAAGCACCAATCATGTGAGGAGCGTTCAGTGCCGCAGTTGTTGCACCTCGATTCGTCCGCCGACCCGGTCCGCTCGACCAGCCGTCGGGTCACGGCCCGCTTTTCGGACGCCTGGCATGGGATCGGCATGGACCATTCGGTGATCCATCGAGACCTGCACACGAGTCCGCTGCCGCACCTTCCCACGTCGGCGCTGCATTGGGCACCTCATCTGCGAACCGCAGACGAAACCGTGGAGCCTGCTGCCGAAGCGCTTCAGGTCGAACTGATCGAGGAATTGATCTCTGCGGACGTAGTGCTGATCGGTGCGCCGATGTACAACTGGTCGATTCCGTCGACCCTGAAAGCCTGGATCGACTACGTACACGTTCCGGGCATCACCGTGCCGTTCGACAGTGACACCGCACCCCTCGTCGGCAAGCCCGTGGTCGTGGTGACCAGCCGGGGAAACGACTACACCCCCGGTACGGACAACGCGTCCGCCGATCACACCACTGCACAACTGCGTCAGGTGCTCGAAGTTGCGCTGGGAATGGAGGTTCACTTCGTTCCGGTCGACTTGACGCTCGCTGAGCGGGTGCCGGCACTCGCGCCGCAGATTCCCAAGGCGCAAGCCAATCTCGAGGCGGCGTTCTCCGCCGTCGACGATCTCGCGCTGCGATTGGGTGGGACAACTGCCAGGTAAGGGCCCAGTAGCCTGGCGAAGTCCGCTCGAACGGCCCGGACAACGACACCACCCGAGGTCGGCGTCGGATGTCGGTCAGAGCGTCGACGCGCTGAGCAGAACGTCCATCAGCTGCTTCTCGACCGCTGCGAACTGCGGCGTCGTGACGATCTCGAGCCCGCGTGGGCGGGGTAGCGTCACCTCGACCTGGCGTCGAACGTGGGCGGGTCTGGGGGAGAGGACGATCACGCGATCGGAGAGGTAGACCGCTTCACGGATGTCGTGCGTGATCATCAGTACCGTCCATCGAAACTCCGACCAGACCTGCTGCAACCAGGCCTGCATGTCGCTTCGCGTCAACGAGTCAAGCGCCCCGAAGGGCTCGTCGAGCAGCACTACCGATCGACCTTGAACCACCGTGCGCAACAGCGCCGCTCGCTGGCGCATACCGCCGGAGAGCTCGAACGGCCTGGCCGACTCGTACCCGTCCAGGCCGAAGACCGGAAACAGCTCGCGTGCCCGCGCACGCGCCTCCTTCTTGGCGACGCCCTGCACTTCGAGACCGAGGGTGGTGTTGTCCAATACCGAACGCCACGGAAACAACAGATCCTTCTGCGGCATGTAGGCGCACGGCGGTACCCGAACCGTGCCGGAATCGGGTCGGTCGAGCCCGGCGAGCATGTTGAACACAGTGCTCTTGCCCGAGCCACTGGGACCGATGATCGATACGAACTCACCAGGCTGCACCCCGAAGGAAATGCCGTCGAGCACAGGCTTTTCGCCGAACGACTTGGTGAGATCGCGAACATCGATGAAGGTGTCGGGTTCAGACATGAAGACCCACCGTACCGTGGCGCGCCCAAGGTGCGACGAACCGCTCCACCACAAAGGTGGAGACGAACAGGACCACACTGATCACGGCCGTCACGGCAACCGCGGCGAGAACCAGATCGGTACGAAACGAGTTCTTCTGTTGACTCATGTAGATGCCGAGCCCTGCACTGGCTCCGGCATATTCGGCAAAGATCGCGCCGACCACGGCGTAGGTGATTCCGATGCGAAGAGAGGTGAAGAACCGCGGAAGCGCCGACGGTAGCCGCACGTATCGAAACTGTTGCCAGCGCGATGCTCCCATGCTGGCCAGCAGCGATCGTGCGTCTCGATCGGCCGCCGCGAAACCCTCGATGAGCCCGATGGCCATCGGGAAGAACGTGGCCAGTGCGATCACCAGGATCTTCGGAAGCAGCCCGAAGCCGAACCAGATGATCAGCAGCGGCGCGATCGCGATGATCGGGAGCGTCTGCGATACGACGAAGAGGGGAACGAACGCGCGCCGCAGCCACGGCGAGAAATCCACCGCGATGGCCAGCAACCACGCCAGGGCCAGGGAGACCGCGAAGCCGACGAGGGTCACCTGCAGGGTCGCCGCTGCGTTCTCGGCGATCGCGTCGCGCTGCGCCCAACCCTGGACCACCACGCGGCTGGGGGACGGCAGCACCTGCGGCCGGATGCCGCTGATCTCGACATAGATCTGCCAGGCGGCGATGAGTAGGACGACGACGGTCAGCGCGGGCCACGCCCACCGTAGCGAGGCTCGGATACCGCTGAACGAGTAGGAACCTCGGTCAGCGGCTACCGACTCATCGATCGCCGAGGTAGTCATTGGTGAAGTACGTCGACCAGTCCGGCTCCGCAGTCAGAGGCGCGCCGTTCTGATCGGCCAGCACACCGCTGTCGTAGAGGAATTTCGAGTAGGCGGCCCACTTGTCGAGGCTCTGTCGTCCCACCTCGCCGTTGGAGTCCTTCATGTACTTCGCGGCGAGCATCTCCTGGCTCTCGAAGACGAGCGATTCGTCGGTGAAGGTTCCCGGGTTGGCGTCGATCAGATCCTGTGCGGCCTTGTCCGGATCGTCGGCAGCGAGCTGGTAGCCGCGCTGCAGTGCCTGCACGAACTTCCTCGCCTCGTCCGGGTGGGCGTCGAGCCACGGTTCGTTGCCGCTGATCGTGATGGCGTAGGCGTCGGGGAATCCGTAGTCGGTGTAGTCGAAGTACTTCATCGGAGTTCCGCTGTGCTCGGCCTCGATGCCTTCCCACGCGAAGTAGGAGACGGTGAAGTCGGCGGTACCGGAGTAGACCGCCTCGTACGCCGATGTGCCCAGTACGACCGTCTCGTATTCGCCTGTGCCGCCGTCGTTTTTGATGACCTGTTGCAGGCCCGCCTGTTCGCCGGACTCACCGAAGCCGGCATAGACCTTGCCGTCGAGTGCCTTCGGGCTCGGGATGTCGTCTCTGTCCGCACGAACTCCGATACCGGTCGCCCAGTGTTGGAGCGGCGCGAGGACCGAGACGGTCTGCGCGCCTGCGGAGGTGGCGAAGACCCCCGAACTCTGTGTGCTGATTCCGAACTCGGCGTTTCCGGCATCGACGAGAGTGTCTGCCGCGGTGTTGTTGTACGGGAGGATCTCCACGTCCAGGCCTGCGTCTGCGAAATAACCCTCTTGCAGGGCCACGTACAGGCCGGTGTGGTTGGTGTTCGGCGTCCAGTCGAGGGCGAACCGAATGGTGTTCGAGTCCGACGAGTCCGACGAGTCCGAGCAGCCCGAAAGTCCGGTCGTGGCAACGACGGCCGCCGCCAACGCGGCGAGAATCCGAGTGGTTCTCATGCGTACACCGCACTCTCGGCCAGGGGCCATGGGGTGGGATGTAACGCGCTGTCCCAGAACATCAATTCGTATCTCGATGCCACGACGAAGGCGTCGATCATCTGTTCGCGCTGCGTCGGCGTCGCGGCCGCTGCGGCGTCATCGACGAATGTCCTGGCGGCGTCGACGATGGCATGAAATTCCGGCGCGTCGTACGCGGCCACCCACTGCGCGTACGGATGCTCGGGATCTCGATCGAGAACGGCCTTCGCTGCACCGGAGAGTGAGCGGCCGACGTCGGCGTAGATCCAGAAGCACGGCAGAACAGCTGCTGCCGCAACAGGATACGGTTCGGTCGCCGCCGTCGCGGTCAGGTAGGACGTATAGCCCAGGCATGCCGGTGAAGGCTCGGGCGTCCGGGTCGACGGGGGCAGCGCTCCACCGTTCAGCATCGCTTCGTGCGATGCGGCCTCGTCCATCGCACTCGCGGCGGCGCTCGCCCAGAATGCTCCGACGACGGGGTTCGGTGCGTGTGATGCCAGCAGTGACAGCGATTTGACGTATCCGCCCAGATAGAGCGAGTCCTGTTCGAGATACCGACGGAACGCG
This sequence comes from Rhodococcus sp. IEGM 1370, assembly GCF_033142325.1. Classification (NCBI taxonomy): domain Bacteria; kingdom Bacillati; phylum Actinomycetota; class Actinomycetes; order Mycobacteriales; family Nocardiaceae; genus Rhodococcus; species Rhodococcus sp. IEGM 1370. The sequence goes on from NZ_JAWLRY010000015.1 coordinate 49,112, forward strand.
TCGAGCGGAAGCGTCCCCGCCCCGAGGAGCCGAAGAAATTCGAGGTCGTCGATGGCACGTCGAATGTTCTCGGACGCATCCCACAGTCGATCGGTGAAGCGGACCGGGTCCGCAGATACAACAGGCGTCATCGCCTTGACATCCCTTCGTCAGCATTACCTGCATCAGGTTCGGCGGGTTTGATCTCAGCATCCGCATCGGCGGACACACCCCGTGTCAGAACGACAGTGACAGTAACACCGGTCACTCGATGGTGCTGCTGTTGCCCCTGTATCTGCGGTCCGGCATCACCCCAGCATGTCTTCTAGCTCCATACCCTTGGTCTCCCGGATCTTGGCCTTGACGAAGAAGAACGAGAGCGCGGCGAACAACGCGAACCCTGCGTAGATCACCCACAGGCCCACAGACGACGTCAGCGGCGGGAAGGCAAGCGTGACAGCGAAGTTGGCCATCCAGTTGGCTGCGGTACCGATGCCGAGTGCCATGGCGCGCATGCGGTTGGGGAACATCTCACCGAGCATGACCCACATGATCGGACCCCAGGTCGAGGCGAAGAAGATGACGAACAGATTGGCCCCGACCAAGGCGATCGCACCCCACGGAGCGGGCAACGTGACGTCGTCGCCGCTGCCGGTCGCTTGCGAGAACGCCACCGACGCCATGACCAGTCCGGCGAACATGCCGATCGAGCCACCCATCAGCAGCTTGCGCCTACCGATACGGTCGACGAACAGAATCGCGACGAATGTCATGACCACGTTGATCACCGCGGTGATGACGGAGGTAGTGAACGACTGATCCTCGGTGAAACCGACCGAACGCCACAGTGTCGTCGAGTAGTAGAAGATCGCGTTGATGCCGACCAACTGCTGCAGCACGGCCATGGTGATGCCCACCCAGACGATGGGTTGCAGGCCGAACTTCGGACCGCGAATGTCGGCGAACGACGAGCGCGACTCCTTGCGCAGCGTCAGCCTGATCTCGTGGATGCGCTCGTCCGGATGCAGTTCACCGGTGATCTCGGCGAGGACTCGGGCCGCTTCCTCGTCGAGATGCTGCCCGACGAGGTAACGCGGAGACTCCGGGATCAGGGTTGCCAGCAACCCGTACACGAGAGCGGGAACCACGCCGACCAGGAACATCCAGCGCCATGCCTCGATGCCGAACCACAGGTCGTTGGACGCGCCGTCGGCTGCGCCGGCGAGAAGGGCGTCGGACAGAAGAGCGGCGAAAATGCCGATGGTGATGGCCAATTGCTGGAGCGAGGCCAAGGAGCCGCGCCATTTGGCCGGAGCGATCTCGGCGATGTAGGCCGGGGCGATCACCGAGGCGATGCCGATTCCGAGGCCACCGAGTACGCGCCAGAGCATGAGGTCGGGGACGCTGAAGGCCAATCCCGAACCGATCGAGGAAATGACGAACAGGGCCGAGCCCAGCAGCATGACTTTCTTGCGTCCCCAGCGGTCTGCGAGGCTGCCGGCGAACCAGGCACCCACTGCGCACCCGATGAGCGCGATCGCGACCACGAAGCCTGTGGTGAACGAACCGAGGAGGAAGTGATCTTCGATCGAGTCGACAGCGCCGTTGATAACCGAGCTGTCGAAGCCGAACAGGAATCCGCCCACAGCAGCGGCGATGCTGACGCCGATGACCTTCGCTGTGTGGCGGTCCGAGGTCTGATTCATGAGTGATGCACCTTCCGGCCGCGCGCACAGGCGTCGGCCGCTGGGGAGACCGTACGGCAGGGATTGTCGTACCGTCCCCGGACATTACGCCTGGTTGTTTGCCGCGCGAACGAGACCGTCAACGAAGGTCGAAATCGTCGTCCGAGACGGTGAAACCGTGGCCGACCTGATCGGTGCACGTGACCCCGGTCTGCTCGTCGACGCTGCACTGGAGGCCGTTGGTGGAGCCACTTCCGGGGATTGTGAGCACTTCGCCGTACGGCAAGGCCGCCGCAGGGCCGTCGAAACGGTGGAACTTGGGATCACCCAAGCTCTCGAACTTCGCCGCAGACCCGGCAATCAGCTGCACAGCGTTGGGTTTCATCGCCGTTCCCGACGCCCCGCTGCCGGGAACCTCGGGTGCCGAATCAGGCAGTGACCCGTGGCATCCGGCGATCGAGGACTCGAGCACGGCGATACCGCACTCGAATTTTCCGCTCGGGCTCGTGAAGTAGTACCAGCCGGGTGCTTTGCCCGCGTAGTCCTGCGGTTTTGCCTGGGCTGCAGCAGGACTCGTCGGTGCCGCCGTGGTGGATGTCGGCGTGGTCGTCGTTGGGGTGGACGGTGATGCCGGCGCGGCGGAGGTGACGGAGGGAGCCGTGGTGATCGGGGTGGGGCGGTCGGTGATCACGGTCGCCATCGGGCCGTTGCCTTCCCCGCTCGAGCCGCAGCCTCCGAGCAGGCACGCCCCGACGATTGCCACTGCGGCACATCCGATTGTCTTCATCGTCGGTTCCTTCGCTCGCGGGCGTCGACGCTGTGCGTATCGTCGCCGAGGGGATGGTTGATGTTGGTACGTTGGGCAACGACCGAAGGGGAGGTTCCATGGACACCGCGTCTGACTCCGCTGCGTCCGATTCCACCGTGCTCGTGAGCACGCCCTACGGCGACGTTCTCGGCTATCCGGTCGCTGCCGATGCGTCGCCCATCGTGGCCTGGAGGGGTATTCCCTACGCGACGCCGCCGGTGGGCAAGCTCCGGTTCCGTGCGCCGCGTCCGTTGCAGCCCTGGTCGGGAGTGCTCGACGGCCTCGAGTTCGGTGCGATGGCTCCGCAGGGTCGCGACAGTCCGGTGCCGATCGATCCGTCGCTGTCGATTTCCGAGGACTGTCTCACGCTCAACATCTGGGCTCCCCGTCCCGGCGCGGAACTGCGGCCGGTGCTGGTCTGGATCCACGGCGGTGCGTACTCGCTCGGATCGTCCGCCCAGCGGGTCTACGACGGGAGGAACCTCAGCGAGAACGGCGACGTGGTGGTGGTGACCATCAATTTCCGGCTGGGCCCGTTCGGGTTCCTCGACCTTTCCTCGTTCTCCACCGACGAGCACACGTTCGAGACCAATTTGGGGCTGCGAGATCAGATTGCCGCACTGCAGTGGGTCCGCGAGTGCATCTCTGCGTTCGGCGGTGATCCCGATCAGGTGACGGTGTTCGGTGAATCCTCTGGGGGAGCGTCGGTCACCACGTTGATGACTTCTCCCAAGGCCGAGGGGCTGTTCCAGCGCGCTATCGTGCAGAGCGCGCCTGCGACCTCGGTGTACGGCCCCGACCGCGGAGCCGCGGTGGCGTCGAGATTCCTCGAATTGGTGGGCGTCGACCGGAAAGACATCGGCGAATTGTTCGACATGCATTTCACCAGGCTGGTCACCGCCGGCGACACGCTCTGTTACGAGATCCCGACGACAGTTCCTGGGACACTTGGTCTTTCGCCGGTCGTCGACGGCGATATCGTTCCGCGTTATCCCGTGGCTGCCTTCCAGAAGGGGCTCTCGCACAAGATCCCGTTGATCATCGGCACCAACCACGACGAGCCCTCGATCTTCCGATTCATGAAGTCTCCGTTGATGCCGATCACCTCGGACACCGTCTCCGAGATGTTCCGCGCCATCGCGCACGACCACGCGGATCTGCCGGCCTATCGTGTCGCCGAAATCATGGCGGCGTATCCGGACAGGGACAAACCCGCTGGAGCACAAGCTATTTCGCGGGACGCAGGATTTCTCATGCCCAGTCTGTGGATCGCCGACGCGCACAGCAGGCATTCGCCGACATGGATGTACCGATTCGATCATGCGACGCCGATGCTCAAGGCCGCACGGGTGGGAGCGGGACATGCGACCGAGCTGCCGTACGTCTTCGGCAACTTCGGAACGCTCAACCGAGACCCCACCTTCTGGCTCGGTGGCCGAAAGCCCGCGATGGCGGTGTCCGCGCGGATGCAGAGACGCTGGCTCGCTTTCGCGCGGTACGGTGTCCCCGCCGCGCTCGATGCGTCCAAGCATTGGGCTCCGTACACCGAGAAGACGCGCTGGACGCTGGTAATCGATGCATCCGACACTCTCGTCGACGACCCCGACGGCGACATGCGCGCGGCGTGGGGCGACCGCGTTCTCGGGTTCAGCTGACACGTCGTCCATGCAACGGAGTCGTTCCGCAGGCTCCACTCCTGCGCGTTCTGTCGCACGGACGTGGCTGACATGAATCGAACGTAACAGCAAGAACAGTGGTCGCTCGAGTCACACCGGTAACAATTGGATGTCAGCGCGCGGGAGTGGAGCCTGCGGAATGACCTGATCAGGCGGGTCTGTCGGTGGGGGCGGTTATGTTCGATGTGTGTTGATGTCGAGGATCGTCGAAACGTCCCGTGCAGTGTCGGCGACGCGTTCGCGCAAGATCAAGATCGGGCAGATCGCTGCCCTGCTCGCCGAGGCCGAGACCGACGACATCGAGCCCGCTGTGTCGTGGCTTTCGGGGGAATTGCCGCAGGGGCGGATAGGAGTCGGCTGGCGCACCCTGGCCGATCTCGACGTGGCGGCCGCTGCCGACTCGACGCTGACGGTTGCCGAGGTAGACGAGGCGATATCTTCGGTCGCGGCGACGTCGGGGGCCGGTTCTGCTGCTCGGCGGGTAGCGATACTGACCGACCTGTTCTCGCGCAGCACAGCCGAGGAGCGTCGGTTTTTGATCCGGCTCGTCACCGGCGAGCTGCGTCAGGGCGCGCTCGAAGGAATCATGGTCGACGCTGTTGCCGCGGCCACGAACCTGCCGCAGGCACCGGTGCGTCGCGCATTCATGCTCTCGGGTCGTTTGACTGCGACGGCCAATGCCGCCATCAGCGGTGGCGTCGACGCGCTCGATGCATTCCGGCTCGAGGTCGGTCGCCCGGTCCGTCCGATGCTTGCCTCTCCCGCGGAGTCTCTACACGCTGCCTGGGAACAGTTGTCCGGCGACCTCACCGTCGAATACAAGCTCGATGGTGCGCGAATTCAGGTGCACCGCTCCGGAACCGACGTGAGCATCTACACGCGAACCCTGCGCGACATCACTGCGAGTGTGCCCGAGTTGGTGGAACTGGTTCTCGCGCTGCCGTGCGATTCGGTGGTCCTGGACGGGGAGACCCTCGCGCTCGACGACAGCGGACGGCCGAGACCGTTCCAGGAAACGATGAGTCGGTTCGGTGCGGAGAGTGCACACGAGCTGCTGCTGCAGCCCTACTTCTTCGACTGCCTGCACCTCGACGGCGCGGACCTGCTCGATGCCCCGCTGGAGCAGCGCCTCGCCGCACTGGACCGGGTAGCGCCAGGGCACCGAATTCCGAGTGTAGTTCGGCCCGATGCGGACGCAGCAGCGGCCCACTTCGACGCTGCACTCGACGCCGGGCACGAAGGAGTCATGCTCAAAGCGCTCGGTGCGACGTACGCCGCAGGCCGCCGCGGAAAGAGCTGGCAGAAGGTCAAACCCGAACACACCCTCGACCTCGTCGTCCTCGGAGCCGAGTGGGGATACGGGCGTCGCACCGGTTACCTGTCCAACCTGCACCTCGGAGCTCGCGATCCCGACGGCGGTGACCCGATCATGGTCGGTAAGACATTCAAGGGCCTGACCGACGTTCTGTTGCAGTGGCAGACCGAGGAATTCCCGAAACACGAGCGCGAGCGCGACGAGCACACGGTGTACCTGCGTCCCGAGCTGATCGTCGAAATCGAACTCGACGGTGTGCAGGTCAGCCCGCGCTACCCGGGCGGCGTGGCCCTGCGATTCGCGCGAGTACTGCGGTATCGCCCCGACAAGGACCTCGCCACCGCGGACTCCATCGACGCCGTGCGCGCACTCCTTCCACACTCGTGAAAACAGTCCCGACGATTAATACATACGAAACCGGCCGAACGACCCCGTAACACGGCGCAAAATATTCTCGAGGGTGCAAGCCAGCGAGAGATGGAGTGCCAATGATGTCCACAGTTCGAGCTGCTCTGGTCCAAAGCAAGTGGACCGGTGACAAAGAATCGATGATCGCGGCACACGAGGGGTTTGCTCGGTCCGCCGCCGAGCAGGGCGCGAAAGTCGTCTGCTTCCAAGAACTTTTCTACGGTCCGTACTTCTGCCAATTGCAGGACGCGAAATTCTACGAATATGCCGAATCGGTACCTGGGCCTACCGTCGACCGTTTCGCCGCGTTGGCCAAAGAACTCGGCATCGTGATGATTCTGCCCGTGTACGAGCAGGAACAGCCCGGACTTCTGTACAACACCGCTGCCGTGGTGGACGCCGACGGCACCTATCTCGGCAAGTATCGAAAACACCACATCCCCCACGTGAACGGATTCTGGGAGAAGTTCTACTTTCGCCCCGGCAATCTGGGGTGGCCGGTGTTCGACACCGCGGTCGGGCGTATCGGTGTCTACATCTGCTACGACAGGCATTTTCCGGAAGGTTGGCGGGCGCTCGGTCTTGCCGGTGCCGAAATCGTCTTCAATCCGTCGGCCACCTCGCGTGGATTGTCGAACTATCTGTGGAAGCTCGAACAGCCCGCTTCGGCCGTCGCCAACGAGTACTACGTGGGCGCGATCAATCGAGTCGGAATCGAATCCGAATACGGTGACGACGATTTCTACGGGACCAGCTATTTCGTGGACCCCGAAGGCAAATTCGTCGGCGAAGTGGCGTCGGATACGGAACCCGAAATAATCGTGCGTGACCTCGACATGGACCTGCTCAAGGTGGTACGCGACCGGTGGGCCTTCTATCGTGACCGCAGGCCCGACGCATACGGACCGCTGGTGCAACCCTGATGGCCACCACCTTCGTGCACGGCGGAACCGTGGTATCCACCACCGGCGCACAGGAATTGGATGTGCTCATCGACGGTGAGAGCATCGTCGCCGTGCTGGCACCAGGATCGGTCTCCCTGGCCGCGGACCTGAAGACCTCGGCGGACGTCGTCGTCGACGCGACCGGCAAATACGTCATTCCCGGTGGGGTCGACGGACACACGCACATGGAGATGCCGTTCGGCGGTACGTTCGCCTCCGACACCTTCGAAACCGGAACGCGCGCAGCCGCATGGGGCGGCACGACGACGATCGTGGACTTCGCGATTCAGACACCCGGTCAGCGCGTCCAGGACACTCTCGCGCAATGGCACGACAAGGCCGCGGGGCAATGCGCTGTCGATTACGGCTTCCATCAGATCATCGGCGATGTCACCGACGATTCGCTGAAAGCCATGAGCGAGTTGGTATCCGAGGGCGTCACCAGCTTCAAGCTGTTCATGGCCTATCCGGGCGTGTTCTACTCCGACGACGGCAAAATCCTGCGCGCGATGCAGTCCGCCGCCGAAACGGGTGCACTGCTGATGATGCACGCGGAGAACGGCATCGCGATCGATGTACTCGTCGCTCAATCGATCGCGCGTGGAGACACGGCCCCGTACTTCCACGGCACGTCGCGGCCGTGGCAGCTCGAGGAGGAGGCGACGCATCGAGCCATCATGTTGGCCGACGTCACCGGTGCACCGCTCTACGTCGTGCACGTCTCGGCCAAGCAGGCTCTGGAACAGATCGCGCAGGCCCGGGGTAACGGGCAGAACGTGTTTGCCGAGACATGTCCGCAGTACCTCTATCTCTCGCTCGAGGAACAACTCGGTGCACCGGGCTTCGAAGGTGCCAAATGGGTCTGCTCGACGCCACTGCGGTCGCGAGCCGAGGGACATCAAGACGAGTTGTGGCGGTACCTGCGCACCGGTGACGTGTCGACCGTCAGTACCGATCATTGCCCGTTCTGTATGAAGGACCAGAAGGAGATGGGTGTCGGCGATTTCTCCAGGATTCCCAACGGGATCGGTTCGGTGGAACACCGCATCGATCTGATGTTCCAGGGAGTCAAGAGCGGCAAGATCACGCTCGAGAAGTGGGTCGATGTCTGCTGCACCACTCCGGCCAGGATGTTCGGGATGTATCCGAGGAAAGGCGTCATCACTCCGGGTGCCGACGCGGACATCGTGATCTACGATCCGAACGGACACACCAGCATCGGCGTCGACAAGACCCACCACATGAACATGGACTATTCGGCGTACGAGGGTTTCGAGATCGACGGGCATGTCGATACCGTGATCTCGCGTGGCCGGATCATCGTCGACGGTGGATCCTATTCCGGCACTGCGGGACACGGCCGATTCGTCCGACGCGACCTGTCTCAGAATCTGATCTGAGCCATGGACATCGGGGTAGTGCTCCAGTGCAATCCGCCGGCGTCACGTGTTGTCGACCTGGCCAGACAGGCAGAGACACATGGTTTCTCGCATGTGTGGACGTTCGATTCGCACCTGCTGTGGCAGGAACCGTACGTCATCTACAGCCAAATTCTGGCCGCGACGAGGCGGGTGACCGTCGGCCCGATGGTCACCAATCCCGCCACCCGCGACTGGACGGTGACGGCATCGACGTTCGCGACGCTCAACGACATGTTCGGCAATCGGACCGTCTGCGGCATCGGCCGCGGTGATTCGGCCGTCCGTGCCCTCGGCGGCAAGCCGACAACCCTTGCAACGCTGCGGGAATCGATAGAGGTGATCCGTAACCTGGCCAACGGGCGGAGCGCCCGGGTCGGTGAGACGACGGTGCAGTTCCCGTGGGCGGAGCGGTCCCGGCTCGAGGTATGGGTTGCGGCGTACGGACCCAAAGCCCTCGAGCTTACCGGTCAGGTGGCGGACGGGTTCATTCTGCAGCTGGCCGATCCCGATATCGCGGCCTGGACGATCGGTCGGGTCCGCGCTGCGGCCGAGCAGGCGGGTCGCGACCCGGATTCGATCTCGATCTGCGTTGCAGCTCCCGCCTACGTGACCGACGGTACCGACGCAGGGCTCGAACACGCCCGAGATCAGTGTCGTTGGTTCGGCGGGATGGTCGGCAACCACGTCGCCGATATCGTCTCGCGATACGGCGGCGATGGCGGTGGTGTTCCGCAGGCTCTCACCGACTACATCGCAGCGCGCAAAGGGTACGACTACAACGAGCACGGTCGAGCAGGAAACTCGCACGCAGAATTCGTTCCGAACGAAGTGATCGACAGGTTCTGCCTACTGGGCACCCCGGCCGATCACATCGCCAAGCTGAAAGAGCTGGAAACACTCGGCGTCGACCAGTTCTCGGTGTACCTGCAGCACGACGCCAAGGCCGCGACACTCGAGGCCTACGGAGAGAGCATCATTCCGCAGATCCGCCCGAGCGTGACGGCAACGTCGTGACGAGTCTGCTCGATCAGGCTGCGGTGGTGGCACCCACTTCCGCCGGTGCGAATCGAGGAGTGCGGCGTCCGGTGATGGCAATGGTGGCCGTCGGCTCGTTGCTGGCGGTCTGGGAGCTGGTGAAAGTGCTCGTCCCCGAGAACGGGGTGAGTGTCGCCGGAGTGCGGGTGCTGCCGCGCACCGACGACGGTGCACTACCGCACGTGTGGTCGGTGTTGGCGGCGCTGACCGAGCCCGAGGTGAACGTCGCCGGCGCTCGCAGTGTCGGTGCCGCGATCGTGTCCAGTGGCCTGTTCACGTTCGGGCTCGCCGTACTCGGGTTCGCGCTGGGGACGGTGGTCGGGCTGTTGCTGGCCGTGACGATGCAACGGTTCGTGTGGGTCGAGCGGTCCGTGTTGCCGTATGTGATTGTCTCGCAGACGGTTCCGCTGATCGCGTTGGCACCGCTCGTCGCGGGCTGGGGCGGGAAGATCGCCATCGGCGGTTACGCCTGGCAGGCGTGGATGAGCATCACAGTCATCGCGTCGTATCTCGCGTTCTTCCCGGTGGCGGTGGGAATGCTGCGCGGCCTGCGTGCACCCGATCGGGCAGCACTCGATCTGATGCACAGTTACGCGGCCGGATGGTGGAGCACCCTCGTTCGACTTCGCCTGCCCGCCTCTGTGCCGCATCTGATTCCGGCGCTGCGTCTGGCTGCTGCCGCCGCCGTGATCGGTGCCGTGGTCGCCGAAATCTCCACCGGAACGACCGGCGGTATCGGTAGGCAGATCATCGTGTTCTCGCAGCAGGCAACTGGAGACGCGTCCCGCCTGTACGCCGCTGTTCTCGGCGCAGCGGTGCTCGGGTTGGTGGTGACCGCACTGGTATCGCTGCTCGATATCGCGCTCGGCCGTTATGCGGGCCGCTCGCCCGGTCGAAAGGATCGGTCATGACCGAGCATGCGGTACTCGTCGAGGGCGTGGGGAAGACGTTCGACGGGGGAGTGACTGCGCTGGAGGATGTATCGCTCGCGATCGCCCCCGGTGAATTCGTCTCGCTGATCGGGCCTTCGGGGTGCGGTAAGTCGACGTTGCTCCGCATCGTGGCCGATCTCGAGCAACCGACGTCCGGTTCGGTATCGGTGTTCGGCCTGTCTGCTCGCCGAGCCCGCGTCGAACAGAAGTACGGCATCGCCTTTCAACAGGCAGGGCTGCTCGATTGGCGCACAGTGCAATCGAACGTCGCATTGCCGCTGGAACTGCACAAGGTTCCCAAACGCCAGCGGGCAGAACGGGTTCGCGAGTTGCTGAACCTCGTCGGACTCACCGATTTCGCAGAGAAATTTCCCAGCCAGCTGTCCGGTGGGATGCAGCAACGAGTGGCGATCGCACGGGCGCTGGCTCGAACGCCGGGACTGTTGTTGATGGACGAACCGTTCGGGGCCCTGGACGAGATGACCCGTGAGAAGATGCAGAACGACCTACTCCGCATCGCCGAGGAGTCCAGCGCAGCAGTGGTGTTCGTGACCCACTCGATTCCCGAAGCGGTGTACCTGTCCGATCGGGTGGTTGTCATGTCCCCTCGGCCGGGACGGATCGTCGACGCACTCACGATCGACAGTTTCGATGCGAACGGGGATCCACGCGAATCGGCGGAGTTCTTCGCGTCCATCACCGCGGTTCGTGACGCATTGCACGGCCGTGCGGTTCGCAGTGCGGATCTGCGATGAAGCTCTGGCTGCCACCGGTGGTGTTCGGCGCGGCGGCGCTCGCACTGTGGCAGTTGCTCACGGTCGTCGCGGGGGTTCCGTCGTTCCTGCTGCCGTCGCCGAGCGCCATCGCCGAGCAATTCGTGCGCAACCTCGGCAACATCGGATCGGCAAGTCTGGCAACGGGAACCAATGCTCTCGTGGGGTTGATTGCAGGTTCGGTCCTGGGTCTCCTCGCAGCAATGGCCGCGGTTCGCCTGCGGATCGTCGACGAACTGCTCACCCCGTTGGCGGCGGGTGCCGCAGCCGTTCCCATCGTCGCTCTTGCGCCGGTGTTCAACTCGATGTTCTCCTCGACCACCGACCTACCGCGGCGACTCGTGGTGACCATCGTCGTGTTCTTCCCGGTATTCGTCAGCGCGGCAAAAGGACTGCGGCAGGTCTCGGCTGTGCACCACGACCTGATGACGTCGTATGCCGTCGGCGGTTGGCAGTTCACCCGCATCGTTCGCCTCCCATCCGCCGTTCCGCACATCTTCACCGGGTTGCGGGTTGCCGCTCCCAATGCTGTCATTGCTGCCATCATCTGCGAGTACTTCGGTGGACTGCAGAACGGTTTGGGGTCGCGGATCACCTCCGCCGCGGCGAACACGGCCTACCCCCGGGCGTGGGCCTACGTGATGGGTGCCATCGCAGTCGGTTTGCTCTTCTTCGTGGTTGTTCTGTTGCTCGAGAAACTCGTGTCCCGGCGTCGTCCCCAGGAAAGATGGATATGAACATCACTCGAACCCCCCGACCCCTTCTCGCCGTCGTCATGGCTCTGGCGGTGGTCGCCTCGGCCTGCAGCACCACCACGACCGACACCGACACCGCGGCCGACGGGAACACCACGATCAAGCTGCAACTGCAGTGGTTCAAACAGGGCCAGTTCGCGGGCTACCTCGCCGCCGTCGATCAGGGTTTCTATGCGGAACAGGGGCTGGACGTCGAAATCCTCGACGGTGGAACGGATATCGTTCCGCAAACCGTGCTCGCCCAGGGGCAGGCCGATTACGCCGTCGCGTGGGTACCCAAGGCGCTCGCATCCCGTGAGGCCGGAGCCGGCATCACCGACGTGGCCCAGATCTATCAGAAGTCGGGCACATTGCAGGTCTCGTTCAAGGATCAGAACATCGCCACACCGGCCGACCTCCAGGGCAAGACCGTCGGAAACTGGGGCTACGGCAACGAATTCGAGCTGTTCGCCGGTATGACCAAGGCCGGGGTCAGTCCCTCCGACGTGACGTTGGTGCAGCAGCAGTTCGACATGAACGGCCTTCTGTCCGGAGATATCGCCGCAGCCCAGGCGATGTCCTACAACGAGTACGCCCAGTTGCTCGAGACCGTGAACCCCGCAACCGGTGCGCTCTACACCGAGGACGATTTCACGTCGCTGAACTGGAACGACGACGGCGTCGCGATGCTGCAGGACGCGATCTGGGCCAATACCGACAAGCTCTCCGACGAGGCGTACCGGGAGCAGACCGTCAAATTCTTGGCGGCATCGTTGAAGGGCTGGATATTCTGCCGCGACAACGTCGAGACGTGCCGCGACATCACCGTCGCTGCGGGCTCGACACTCGGCGCGAGTCATCAGTTGTGGCAGGTCAACGAAGTCAACAAACTGATCTGGCCGTCCGCGGACGGGATCGGAATGATCGACGAGGCGGCCTGGCAGCAGACGGTCGACATCGCGAAGTCCACCCGGAATGCCGAGGGATCGACCGTGCTGACGGCCGACCCCGACGCCGAGGCGTACACCAACGAGTACGTCACCGAGGCTTTGGATTTGTTGAAGGCCGACGGTGTGGACGTGACCGGAGAGTCGTACGCTCCGATTGAGGTCACACTGGAGGAAGGCGGCAAGTAGATGGATCACGTGTTCTACTCCTGGTCGGCGCAGGCCGAACTGAATCCGATCACCGTCGAGGGTGCGGAGGGATCGTGGTTCTGGGACGACAAGGGCAAGCGATACCTGGACTTCTCGTCACAGTTGGTCAACGTCAACCTCGGACATCAACACCCTGACGTCGTCGCCGCCATCGTCGAACAGGCCCAAGTTCTGACGACCATCTCTCCGACCGTGGCCAACAACAAGCGCAGTGAACTCGCGGCGTTGATCGCCGAACGTGCGCCGGGTGATCTCGACCGAGTGTTCTTCACGACCGGTGGCGCAGAAGCCGTCGAGCACGCGGTGCGACTGGCGCGACAGCACACCGGACGCACGAAGATGCTTGCGGCGTACCGCTCGTACCACGGTGGAACCGGAGTTGCGATCGGTCTCACCGGTGAGCCGAGGCGTTGGGGCACCGAACCCACCAACGTCGATGTCGTCCGGTTCTTCGGGCCGTATCCCTACCGGTCACCATGGGGGACAACGACTCCCGAGGACGAAACGGCCGCAGCACTGGCACACCTCGAACAGGTCATCGTGCTCGAGGGTGCGCAGAACATCGCCGGACTGATCCTCGAATCGGTCATCGGCACCAACGGTGTGCTGATCCCGCCGCCCGGATATCTGGCCGGCGTTCGGGCGCTGTGCGACAAGTACGGAATCGTCTACATCGCCGACGAAGTGATGGTCGGGTTCGGGCGAATCGGCGAATGGTTCGCATGCCAGGCCTGGGATGTGACACCGGATCTGATCACGTTCGCCAAGGGCGTCAACTCCGGGTACGTGCCTCTGGGCGGGGTGGTCATCTCGGAGAAGATCGCCTCGCAGTTCGATCACAAGCCCTATCCCGGCGGGTTGACCTATTCCGGTCACGTGCTCGGGTGCGCGGCCGGCGTGGCATCCATCGGAGTGTTCGAGCGCGACAAGATTCTTCCGCACGTGCGTCACGTCGGCGAGGACGTACTCGGGGCGGGCCTGTCGAAGCTGGCCGAATCTCATCCGAGCGTGGGCGAGGTGCGCGGCAAGGGATTCTTCTGGGCAGTCGAATTGGTCAAGGACGGCCAGACGAGGGAACCGTTGGTGCCGTTCGCCGCGTCGGGCAAGGACGCGGCGGCCATGGGCACGGTGACCGCAGCGGCGAAGTCCCGCGGTCTGTGGCCCTTCGTATCGGGCAATCGCCTCCAGATCGCGCCGCCGCTGACGACGTCCGAGGACGAGATTCGTCAGGGACTGGAAATCCTCGACGAGGTGTTGACGGTGGCGGACGGGTTCACCGTCGACGGGTGATCACAGCACCGCACCGGGGTTGAGGATGCCCGCTGGATCGAGGGCAGTCTTGATCCTGCGGGTGAGTTCCATGACGTCCTCACCGACCTGATCGGGCAGCCAGGCCTTCTTGAGGCGACCGACGCCGTGTTCGCCGGTGATGGTGCCGCCCAACGAAATCGCCAGATCCATGATCGCGCCGAAGGCGATGTTGGCGCGCCGTGTCATGTCGGCGTCCTCGGGGTCGAAGACGATCAAGGGGTGGGTGTTGCCGTCACCGGCGTGGGCGATGACCGCCACCAGCACATCGTATTTCGTGGACAGCTCGGCGATTCCGTCGACGAGGGCCGGAAGTGCGGGCAGTGGAACGCCGACGTCCTCGAGCAGCAGGCTGCCGAGTCGCTCGACCGCGGGAATGGCGAATCGCCGTGCGGCAGCGAAGGCCTCACCCTCGTCGGGGTCGTCGGTGGTGAAGACATCCGATGCGCCGGCCTCGGTGCACGCGGCCGCCATGATCTCGATCTCGCGACCTCGGTCGGCGCCGGGGGAGTCGGACCGAGCAATGAGCATCGCTGCCGCCTCGCGATCGAGTCCCATGTTCATGGCATCTTCGACGGCACCGATGGACGCGCGGTCCATGAACTCGAGCATCGACGGCCGCAGGTTCCGGGTGATGGCCAGAATTGCGGCGGTCGCGTCGTGCACCGACGCGAACGACGCGACCACCGTACTGGCGGGAGGTTGCGCCGGGATCAGTCGAAGAGTGATCTCGGTGATGATGCCCAGCGTGCCCTCGGAGCCGACGAACAGCTTCGCAAGGGACAGGCCCGCAACATCTTTCAGGCGTGGCCCACCCAGTCGGACGGCGGTACCGTCGGCCAGGACGACCTCGAGACCGAGAACGTAATCGGTGGTGACGCCGTACTTCACACAGCACAGGCCGCCCGCATTGGTGGCCGCATTGCCTCCGATGGAACACATCTCGAACGAGGACGGGTCCGGTGGGTACCAGAGGCCGTGTTCTGCGACGGCCTTCTTGACCTCGACGTTGAGCAGCCCGGGTTGTACGACGGCGATGCGGGTCACCGGGTCGACGGCGATCTCACGCATCAACTCGGTGGTGAGCACGATTCCGCCGTCCACGGCGGTGGCACCACCGGACAGGCCCGACCCGGCGCCGCGTGGGACGACCGCCACGTTGTGCTCCGTGGCCCACCGCATGACGGCACGAACGTCCTCGGTGGATTGTGCGCGCACGACGGCCAGTGGGGTGCCGGCGTCGGGATCCTTCGCCCAGTCGCGGCGGTAGCCCTCGGTGATGTCCGGGTCGGTGACCACCGCGCCGGGTGACAGCAGGGATTCGAGCTCGCTCAGGCGGGCATCTGTATCGGTCGTCACCGACATCTCGGTCTCCTCACATCGAAATTGTGACCGTCGCCACTCGAGTGTGTCACGGCCGCGTGTGCGGTGGAGTCGGGGCCGGTCGGCGCTCGGTCACTGATTGCGTTGCAGCGTCAGTTCTGCGAGTTCGGTGGCGGCGGCGCACGGGTCGGCCGGACTGGCGCCTCGGTACTGCACCCACCAGGTGATGACACCCGAGTACGCCGCGCTGATTCCGCACGACGACGGATCGTCCGGCCGTCGTGACAGGAACGCCGTGGTGCCGGCAACGGCGACGTCTTCGGTCGCGTAGCCGAGCCGATCGGCCAGGTCTCGCTCGCGCGAGAGTGCATCGTCCTCGAACCAGGCGAAAGTCACATCGATGAGTCCGCCGCCGCCGATGCCGGTCCACATGCACACTGCACCGTAGAAGTACTGCTCGACGAGGTCGGCACCCACTGTTTCGGCGATGGTGGGATCGGGGACGGCGATGCACTCCTCGAGCAGCTTGTCGAACTGCCCACTGCCGCCGGATCGAGCGGGCACGGCCGTACCGGTCACGGTGGTGGTGCATCCGGTACCGACGGCCGCAGTGACGAGGACAGCGGCGACGACGCGGCGGGTGGAATCGGCGGAGCGGAATGTCGAAATCGGGCTACTTCGCCTTCGAGATCGTGATTCTGGCCAGATCCTCGACGACGTCGCAGGAATCGCGGGGGCCGTCGACCACGAAGTTGACGGACCAGTGCACGAAGCCGTCCCCGTTCTCGACTCCGGCCTCGCACGACGCTCCCGACGCCGCGGCGGTGAATCCAGGGTGACCGTCCACATCGATGCGCTCGATGGTGCGACCGACGGCCTCGGCCACGGAACTCTCTCGGTCGATGGGGCTGCCGCGGTACCAGGTGAACATCGCGTACGCGCCGCTCGTGGATTCCCAGCGGCAACGAATGGCGTTCTCGGACACCGCCGTCAGGTCGGATACGGCCGTGAGTTCCTGCACTTCTGCGTCGTCCATCGAGCCGCATTCACCGACGAAGAGTTCTTCGGTGATGGGTCGGTCGGCCGTCTCGGACGTATCCGGACCGGCCTCGGTGGCCGGCGTGTTCGAGCATCCGAACAGCCCGCATGCGACCGCAGCGATCAAGGCTGCAACGGCTCGGGTGCGCACGAACTCGGACTTTACCCACCCCGTCGGGGAGAGGGTGAGCGTTTGATGGAAGTGAGTCACATCAGTAACACCAGCCTCAGGCGTTACCAGATCGATGCGTCGTCGACACGTAAATTTGTAGTTCGCCACGCTAGCGTCCAGCGCAGCGAACCTCGCACTCCACGCGGTGCGAGTCGACAAGGAGGCTGCACCATGATCGATCCCGGAAGTGACTCCTGGAACTACGTGGCCGCGATGTTCTCGTACGAATTTCTCGGGGGCGGAATCGAATACGACACCATCGAGCGCATTCACCGAGGCGAGATCGACGAGTGGGTTCAGGCGTTGACACAGTCGGGGCTCTTCGATCGAGCAGCCATCGCGCAGATTGCCGACTCGTGGCATCAGGCCCCTCGCCAGTTGTTCGACATGCTGGTGCTCGACGCGGACGAAATGACCGCCAGACGGTGCTCGCTGGCGTGGTCCTCGCTGGACCGGCTCGCTCCACTTGCTCGCCTGGGCTGAAGACTCGCCCGGGCCGAAGGACGGTCAACTACCGAGCACACGCGTTCCCGACGCATCGACGACGATGGCCTGTTCGTCGGTCAACCCACGGCAGTCGATGCCGTCCCTGCGCAGGCGCTGCATCGTTGCTTGCCCCGAATCGTTCTCGTCCAGAACGGAATTCAGGTGCGGGACGATCGAGAAACCGACCAGGCCCAGTCCGGTCCACACCGGATCGACACCTGTTGCGGGCCGAACCTCGCCGGGGTCGTCCGCGTCCTCGACGCCGATCAACGACGGTGCGGCAACACACGCGCCCGCGCTGTATCCGCCGTACACGATCGATCCTCGCCGAACACGCTCGGCGATGACCTCGTCTGCGCCCGAGCGGGCGAGTTGAGCGCGCAGGACGAACGTATTGCCCCCGCGAACCCACACCGCGCCGAAGTCGTCGAGGGCGCGCTCGAGAGCAGCGGGCCGACCCACGTACTCGCGCAGATCCAGCTCGGCAGGCCGATACCCGAGCGCCCGCAGCGGAACGAACTCGCTTGTGAGCGAGGATTCGCGAGCGGCGCGCGGCCACGCGTCCGATGCGTTCGCAATCACGGCGAGATCGGACGGTGGGCCGGTGAGCTCGACGAAAGCGTCGGAGTGGCCACCGAATCGGTACGACGACAGGAACAGCTTCATGCCGTCGGTTCGCCATCGAGCCGGGCCAACCCGACACGAACGGCGTCCGCGACACGCTCGGGCTCACTCAGACGACGTGTCACGAAGCCGGCCGCGAACCGGAAGCGGTCCCGATGCCAACGAGGCACCACGTGCAGATGCAGGTGGAAGACCGTCTGAAATGCGGCCTTACCGTCGTTGATCACGAGATTGGCTCCGTCGGCGCGCAGGTCCGAGTGCCGGACCGCGCGCGCCAGCGTGTGCCCGACGCGAAACACGTCTGCGGCCGCGTCCGGGTGGGTCGCATTCAGATCGGTGGCGTGCTCGCGCGGAACGACGAGCAGGTGGCCGCGAGTGACCGGCCGAATGTCGAGAAACGCGACAGCATGGTCGTTCTCGAACACGCGATGCGCGGGAGCGTCGCCCGCGACGATGGCACAGAAGATGCAAGGTTCCACGGTTGTCACTGTAGGGTCCGTTCATCACCGATAGACCCATATGGCGCGCATCACAATTGCGCTCCCCGTGGCCGAGGAATGTCGAAACGGACTCGATTCAGAACGAATCGGACTGTGTTCCGGGCTACCCGCGGTCTGTCTCCTCTGGCTACTATCAGGGACCTTGTGCCTTGTCGCATGGGTTCGTCCGCTCGTCGCAGGCTCGGAGCCGTTGGTCGATTCGTGGACACCATTCAACGCAGGAAGACGGAGATTTGGATACATCGCAGAGCACTGAGAAGGGTTCGGGATCCACGACTGTCGTCGGTGTGGTTCGGGAATCGGGGGAGGGCGAACGTCGTGTCGCTCTGGTGCCCAAGATCGTTGCCTCCCTGGCGGGCAAGGGCGTCGAGATCGTCGTCGAGTCCGGCGCCGGTCTCGGCGCTCTGATTCCCGACGAGTTGTACGTCGCCGCCGGAGCGACCATCGGTGATCCATGGTCGGCCGACGTCGTGGTGAAGGTCGCGCCGCCGTCCGACGCCGAGATCGCCAAGCTGACGTCGGGTTCGACGCTCATCGGATTTCTGGCACCGCGCAACGCGGAGAACAGCATCGGGGCGTTGAAGGCGGCCGGAGTACAGGCTTTCGCCGTCGAGGCGATCCCGCGGATCTCACGGGCGCAGGTGATGGACGCACTGTCCTCTCAGGCCAACGTCGCCGGCTACAAGGCCGTGCTGTTGGCAGCGTCGGAGTCCACCCGGTTCTTCCCGATGCTCACCACCGCTGCGGGCACCGTCAAGCCCGCTACCGTGCTGGTGCTGGGCGTCGGCGTGGCAGGTCTGCAGGCGCTCGCCACCGCGAAGCGTCTCGGCGGCCGCCCCACCGGATACGACGTGCGTCCGGAGGTGGCAGATCAGGTTCGATCCGTCGGCGCGCAGTGGCTGGATCTGGGGATCGACGCCGCTGGCGAGGGCGGATACGCGCGTGAGCTGACCGAAGACGAGCGGGTGCAACAGCAGAAGGCTCTCGAAGAGGCCATCAAGGGATTCGACGTGGTCATCACGACCGCGTTGGTTCCCGGACGCCCTGCCCCGCGATTGGTCACGGCCGCGGCCGTCGAGGGCATGAAGCCGGGCAGCGTCGTGGTCGACCTCGCAGGGGAAACCGGTGGCAACTGTGAACTCACCGAGCCCGGCGAGACCGTCGTCAAGCACGACGTCACCATCTGCTCCCCGTTGAACCTGCCGGCCTCGATGCCCGAGCACGCCAGCGAGCTGTACTCGAAGAACATCTCGGCATTGCTCGAACTCATGTTGGTCGACGGCAAGCTCGCTCCGGATTTCTCGGACGAGGTTCTCGCCGGTGCCTGCGTGACACGTGAGAAGGAGAACTGATGTACACCCCGCTGCTCGCGAACATCGCGATCCTGGTGCTGTCCGGGTTCGTCGGCTTCGCGGTGATCTCCAAGGTGCCCAACACCTTGCACACCCCGTTGATGTCGGGAACCAATGCCATCCACGGCATCGTCGTGCTCGGTGCCCTGGTGGTTCTCGGCAAGGTCGAGGATCCGTCCATCGGCCTGCAGGTCATCCTGTTCGTCGCTCTCGTATTCGGAACGGTCAACGTCATCGGTGGATTCGTGGTCACCGACCGCATGCTCGGCATGTTCAAGTCCAAGCCCGTTCCTGCCAAGGCCACGAAGGGTGCTGACTCCTGATGGACAATCTCGTCAACATTCTCTACATCGTCGCCTTCGGCATGTTCATCTACGGACTGATGGGTCTGACCGGACCGAAGACAGCCGTGCGTGGCAACCAGATCGCCGCTGTCGGCATGTTCCTCGCCGTCGTGGCGACGTTGATCTCTGTTCGCGATACCGAAAACTGGATTCTGATCGTCGTCGGCCTGGTCGTCGGCGTCGCGCTCGGTATCCCGCCTGCTCGCCGAGTGAAGATGACCGCGATGCCACAGTTGGTGGCCCTGTTCAACGGCGTCGGCGGTGGAACGGTTGCGCTGATCGCGTGGGCGGAATTCCTCGACACGTCGGGATTCTCGAACTTCAAGCACGGTGAATCGCCGACGGTCCACATCGTCATCGGGTCGCTGTTCGCGGCCATCATCGGGTCGATCTCGTTCTGGGGATCGCTGATCGCGTTCCTCAAGCTGCAGGAGACCCTGCCCGGCTCGCCCATCACCATCGGCAAGTTGCAGCAGCCGCTCAATGCTCTGCTGCTGATCGGTGCTGTGGGCGCCGCCGTGGTCATCGGCATCAACGCCACTCCGGGCGGCGGGGTGTCGCAGTGGTGGATCGTAGCGGTTCTCGTACTCGCCGGAATTCTCGGTCTGACGGTCGTGCTGCCCATCGGCGGCGCAGACATGCCGGTCGTCATCTCGCTGCTCAACGCTCTGACCGGTCTGTCTGCGGCGGCCGCAGGCCTGGCGCTCAACAACACTGCGATGATCGTCGCCGGCATGATCGTCGGCGCGTCCGGCACGATCCTGACCAACCTGATGGCCAAGGCCATGAACCGTTCCATTCCGGCGATCGTCGCCGGTGGATTCGGCGGGGGCGACGCTGCTGCAGGTCCTGCGGGTGCAGGCGGCGGAACGGCGAAGGCCACCTCCGCAGCCGACGCTGCCATCCAGATGGCGTACGCCAACCAGGTCATCGTCGTTCCCGGATACGGCCTCGCCGTTGCGCAGGCGCAGCACGCGGTCAAGGACATGGCCAAGCTGCTGGAATCGAAAGGCGTCGAGGTCAAATACGCCATTCACCCCGTCGCCGGTCGCATGCCCGGGCACATGAACGTGCTCCTTGCCGAAGCCGACGTCGCATACGACGCGATGAAGGAGATGGACGACATCAACGACGAGTTCGCCCGTACCGACGTCACGTTGGTCATCGGCGCGAACGACGTCACGAACCCGGCGGCGCGCAACGATCCGTCGAGCCCGATTCACGGGATGCCGATCCTGAACGTCGATCAGTCGAAGTCGGTCATCGTTCTCAAGCGGTCGATGTCGTCCGGATTCGCAGGCATCGAGAACCCGTTGTTCTTCGCCGAGGGAACCTCGATGCTGTTCGGCGACGCGAAGAAATCGGTTTCGGAGGTGACCGAGGAGCTCAAGGCTCTCTAGTCACGGGCAGTCAGCAGTACCGATGGGGCGCTCCGGTTGTTCGTCACCGGGAGCGCCCCGTCTTGCGTCGAACGGCCAGAGCGGCCGTATCGATCGGGTTGCGCGCTTCACGGGCAGCTGCATCGGGCGAGAAGAGCATGACGATCGAGCACGCCGGCCACCACACGAACACGATCGATGCGGCGCTCACGATGCCGGTAATGGACGCGGATCCGACGATCAGGGCGGCCGCCGCCACCGCGAGTGTTGCGACGGTTCCCAGACCGAGGATCACGGGCCGCCACGCCGCGGACGCCACCATGGATGCAGCTCCGAGCAGCGAGGCCACGGCGACGAGTTGACCGCTAGGAAGGTCTGCGGACGGCATCGACGCTCCCATGATCTCGCGAGCGATCGCACTGGTCACGACGGCACCGACGGTGCAGGCGATCACCACCCCGATTCCGTACGGCAGCTTGCGTATCAGCGCCACGACGGCGAGCGCGGCTACGGCGATCAACACCGCGGTCACATCGATCGCATCGAGTAGATGAGCGGCCAGTGCCGCGGCCGGGGTCGATTCCCAGGACGTCGTGGTTGCGAGGTGTGGTGCCCACATCAGGAAGATCAGCAGCAGGACCGCAGAGGCGCCTGACACGGCCGAGCGCGCGATGACGGCTCGCCTGCGTCTGCGGCTCGAGGTGCTGGACGGCAGCGCAGTCGTCTCTGCGTCGGTCGACGCGCGAATCGGTCCGGAGTCCAGGCTCGGTGGTGGCATGGGTGCCACGGTGCCAGAACCTGCTGAACGGAGGATGTGAGGAACTTGGGAACCGGCTGATCGCTGCTCTGGTAACGATTCGATCACACCGGGTCGCGTGTGCGGAACCATGAATCGTCGAGGGGCAGAGTCCGCCTCGTCAAATTCTCGAAGTTTGTTTCAGCGTCAAATGCAGGTGCACGAGCATGTTTTCATGCGTCCGAACAATCCTCTGACCTGCAACGGAGCGGAGTGGATTCGATTCGGTGGTGCTCATGTCCGAGTGCCGAACAGCACCCCGGGTCGGGCCTCGGCCCTCTCAGCTGGGCGTTTGTACTCGCATTGTTCCCCGTCACAGCAGTTCGTAAAGCGAACTATGACTTCGTTGCAAAGCGTTGATCGGATGGGTAAATCCGTGTGACGATACTCACATAGTCCAGTTCACCCTGGGCGAGACCCACCGGAAAGGCGTAGTTTCAGCCGCATCGGAAACCCGCATTCGACCGTTACAGCCCGAACGATAACGATCTGGAAACGGACCGTGCTACCCGTCGTAACCCGTCGGCACGGGGTATTCGACAACTACGGACGCCGGACACTCGAAGGAGAAGAACATGACCGCAATGTCTCAGGGACAGCTCGACATGGTCCGCGCCTTCTTTTGCAACGAGTTCGAGGCGGACTCTCTCGACCGATCCACGGTGCCCGAGCCCACCGCCGAGGCCGTCGCCGAGTGGATCGATGCGCTGACCAACAGCGGCCTCTTCGCTCCGGCCGAGGTGCGCAACATCTCCTCGGTGTGGGCGGCCCAACCGGAGACGCTGGTCGCAATGCTGATCGGTGAAGTGGACGAAATCGCCGCCAAGCGCGGCGCAGCGGTGCCGGCCGCAGCACCGGATCTGGTCCCCGCGTTCGTGCGCGCCAGCTGACTCGTCCCGGGCCCGGAGTCTTTCGCATCAGGGCAGGTTCCGCTTCGCTACTATCGGTCGAATTCCGATGACGGCAGTCGACAACGGTGTCGCGCGGCGAAGAGAGGGTTCTGTATGGGCGCAGTGGGACTGGACGAAGACGCAGTATCGACCTGGATCGCAGGATTGGGGATAGGCGCAACCTCGCCCCTCACCTTCCAGCGGATCGGCAACGGTCAGTCCAATCTCACCTACGCCGTCCGCGACGCCGGTGGCAGTAACTGGGTGCTTCGACGCCCACCACTGGGGCATCTGCTGGCCTCCGCACACGATGTCGTGCGCGAACATCGAATTCTGTCCGGCCTGCAGAACACGGCGGTGCCGGTTCCGAAGATGATTGCGATCACCGAGGATCCTTCGGTGTCCGAGGTCCCGCTCGTGCTGATGAGTTTCGTCGACGGGATCGTCGTCGACTCGGTGGCGGCAGCCGAACAACTCGACCCCGATCACCGACGCCGCATCGGACTCGGCCTCACGGTGGCGCTGTCCGACATCCACCGCGTCGATCTCGACTCCGCGGGTCTGGCAGATCTGGCCAGTCACAAACCGTACGCCGCTCGCCAACTCGCCCGGTGGACGAAGCAGTGGCAATCCTCGCGCACTCGCGACGTACCCGGTATCGATTCGCTGGCAACTCGATTGGCAGCGGGGATTCCTCCGCAGCACGAGGTGACCCTGGTGCACGGCGACTTCCACCTCAGCAACGTCATCACGGCCCGCGAAGACGGCCGTGTCGCGGCGGTCGTCGACTGGGAGCTGTGCACACTCGGAGATCCGTTGGCGGACCTCGGCGGTCTGCTGGCCTACTGGCCGCAAGCCGACGACGGGGTCGCCGGTCCGTTCATGGCGTCGACTCTGCCGGGCTTTCCCACCAGGGCCGAGCTTGTCGAGTCGTATGCGCAGCACACCGGGCGCGACGTCTCCGACGTCGGATTCTGGCAGGTGTTGGCGCTGTGGAAGCTCTCGATCATCGCCGAAGGCGTCATGCGGCGGATGGAAGCCGACTCGCGAAACCGGGCCGTGGCAGGCGGGCCGACCACGACGCTCATCGACGACATCGTCACCAGGGCATTGCGTACGGCCGACGAGATCGGCCTCTAGTCGGTCAGCTCGACGCGGTCCCGATCACCAAAGTGCGCGCTGCGCTCTCGATTTCGGGCGGAATCGCCACCGGCTTACGGGTGACCCCATCGACGTACACGTGTACGAATCGACCCCTCGCCGCCAACTCCAACGCATCGTCGCCGGCCTCGCGGAACAACCCGAGCGAGTACACGATGCTTCGTGTGCCCAGCTTCTCGACGGCCAAGCCCACCTGAAGGCGATCCGGAAAGCTCAGCTCGGACAGGTAGCGGCACGAGGTTTCGGCGACGACTCCGATCGCCGGCAGTGTCCGGATATCGAGTCCCGTCGTCTCCATCAACCAACCGTTGACGGCGGTATCGAAATACGCGTAGTAGGTGACGTTGTTGACGTGACCGTAGTGGTCGTTGTCGTCCCATCGCGTCGTCACGGGCCACAGAGCCGGAAAGTCCGATGCGTGCGACAACTCCGGCCCTGGGTTCACCTGATCGGTCATGAACGTGACCCTAACCAGTGGCGTCGGGAGCGGGCGTCGCCGGGGACCGACGACGCAGGATCGCACGGACCACCAGCCCGACCACCAGTGCCCAGAATGCGGAGCCGATTCCTGCGAATGTCAGGCCGGAAGCGGCGACGAGGAACGTCAGAACGGTCGCCTCCCTGTCCGATGCATGTTCGAGTGCACCGAACAACGACGCCGCGAGAGTTGCCAACAAGGCAAGTCCGGCAACGGTTTCGACCACGCCTGCAGGCGCTGCGGCAACCAGGGTTGCCAGTGCCGCGGACAGCAGCGCCAACACCAGATACGAGGAGCCCGCGGAGAAAGCCGCGACCCAACGCCGCTTCGGGTCCGGATGGGCACCGGGATTCGCCGCGAGCGCAGCGCTGATCGCGGCGAGGTTGATCGTGTGCCCACCCGCGAAAGCCCCGAGGACGGTTCCGGTTCCGGTGACGGTCATCGACGCACGCCAAGGAATTCGGTAGCCGAACGACGCCATGACGGTGGTGCCCGGGATGTTCTGCGACGCCATGGTGACGATGTACAGCGGCACCGCGATACCGACGGTCGCCTGCCACGTCCAGTGCGGAATCGTCCAGTCGATTCGAGGAATCAGATCGGACGCCGCGATGGGTGTGCCGCCGCCGATCAAGTTCGCTGCGATGACTGCAGCCGCCGCGAGGAACGCAGCGGGCACCGCCCAGCGCGCACTGAATCGAAGTACCACGAGCCAGACGAGTACCACCGGTGCTATCCGAGCGGGTGAGTCGGCAAATGCACCGACCGGTGCCGCGCACAGCGGTAGCAACACTCCGGCCAACATCGCCTGAGCGAGTGGTATCGGAATCTTCGAGACCGCGGCGCCGAGTCTGGGCCACAGGCCCGTCAGGACGATAAGCACCCCGACGGTGACGAAGGCACCCACTGCAGCGGGCCACCCTCCGACCACCATGCCGGTTCCGGCGAGCAGCGCAGCGCCCGGCGTCGACCACGCCAGCGTGATGGGCTGTCTGTATCTACGCGCGAGCCACATCATGCCCACGGCCTGGGTGACACACAGTGCCAGCAATCCGGAGGCCGCCTCGGTCGGGCTGGCCCCTACCGCCCGCAGGCCCGTCAGCACGACGGCGAACGAGCTGGTGAAGCCGACCAGTGAGGCCACGATTCCCGCGCTGATGGGGGTCGAGAGCGGCGTCGGTCTGTCGGCGGCGTCGGCAGTGGTCACGACTGACGATGATGCACTGTGGGCCGTCGCCTGTCGCGTCGTTTCCCGTCGAGCCGGGTCGGCGCTCCGAGTCGGTGGCCGAACGCTGTCGGGGCACGGTCGACGTGACGTAGTCTTTGGGTTGGACCGGACCAGTCCGTACCGCTGGGTCGGCGAGTGACGGAAAGGCCGGCGCAGTGGTGATGCCCGTACATCTGAGGGACAGTCAGGTTCCGAAGCACGAACAGCTTCGCGCGATTCTGTTGCACCGCTGCACCAAGGAGTTGCAGCCCGGCGATCTGATGCCCAGCGAGCGAAAACTGATGGAGGACTACGGCGTCAGCCGCATCACCGTCCGCGAGGCCATCGGCCAGCTCGTCAACGACGGTCACCTGGTTCGGGTGCGTGGCAAGGGCACGTTCGTGGCCAGTCGCACCGTGCAGTCTCGTTTGCACCTGGCGTCGTTCTCGGAGGAGATGCGCGCGCAAGGATTGACGCCTACCACGGTGGTGCTGTTCGCACGGCTCGAAAGCCCTTCGGCGGCAACGACTCGCGCCCTCGGCCTGGCCGACGGAGAACAGACCTACCACGTCAAGCGTCTACGACTGGCCGACGCCGAACCGGTCAGCGTCGACGATGCGTGGTACCGGGCTTCCCTGCTCCCCGGCCTCATCGAGCACGACCTGAGCAAATCGGTGTACGAGGCCGTGCAGATCCATTACGGATTGACCATCGACCGGGCCGAGCAGACCGTCAAAGCCACTGCAGCAGACAGTGATACCGCCACCCTGCTCGGCACCAAGCGCGGTGCCCCCGTGCTGTACTTCGACCGTGTCTCCTTCAGCGGCGACGAGCCGCTCGAACATACCGAGAGCTGGTACCGCTGCGATCGGTATCAACTGTCGATGGAAGTCGAAGGCGGGCGACGCACCCCGCAGCGTCGGTGAGATCAGGGCAGCTCGAACAGAAGGTCGCCCACTGCCACGGTGTCGTCGATGCTCGCACTCGTGACCGAATCCGGCTTCGAATCCATCAACACCACCGGAACGACATCCGAGTAGCCCGCCGCCGCGATCGCTGCGGGATCGTAGGTGACGACGAGGTCGCCGGCCTCGACTCGATCGCCCTCTGCTGCAACGAGTTCGAAGCCCGCGCCCTTCATCTTCACGGTGTCGATGCCGATGTGCACCAACACGCCCGCCTTGTCCTCGGTGAAGACGACGAACGCGTGCGGGTGAAGTTTGAGAATCGTCCCCGCGACCGGTGAACGAACCTCGACGGACCCGTCGCTCGGAGCCGGGCGTAGCGCGACACCGGAGCCGACCATCTGCGCCGAGAACACCGGGTCGGGCACGTCGGCGAGCGAGATGACCTGCCCGGCAACCGGGCTGAGGATCGTCCTTGTGCTCACAGGATGTCGCCGATGTCTTCGGCGAGCGTGTCCGCTTCGGGACCGACGATGACCTGAACGGCGGTTCCCTTGTGAAACACGCCGTGGGTACCTGCCGCCTTGAGCGCCGCCTCGTTCACCAACGACCCGTCCTTCACCTCGGTGCGCAGCCGAGTGATGCACGCTTCGATCTCGACGATGTTGTCGGCACCGCCGAGGCCTTCGACGATCGCGTCCGCTTTGGACATGTGGATTCTCGCTTTCTGTCGGCTTGTATCTGTCGGGTGGATCACACGGCCGGGTTGACACGAGCCTGCCACCTGGCCAAACTACAACTGGTAATGACCGGACAGTACCCCTGATGGCATCCGGTCACAACAGCGAAATCGCCCTCGAAGGACCAGCCTCGAAGAGAAGGTCGCCATGACCCCGAAGAAGACGGACTCGATCGATACCGAGCCGAAGAAGGAATCACGATCATTGGCCGGGCTGCAGCGGTTCGGTCGCAGCCTCATGCTGCCGATCGCTGTTCTGCCTGCCGCCGGAATTCTCCTGCGGCTCGGTCAGGACGACCTGCTGGGGAGATTCAGCGCACTGGAGACCACTGCTGCGGTCATCTCCGCCGCCGGTCAGTCGGTTTTCACCTGGCTTCCCCTCATCTTCGCGGTCGGTATCGCCATCGGCTGGGCCAAGAAGTCCGATGGTTCGACCGCGCTCGCAGCGGTGGTCGGCTACATGGTGATGAACGGCGTCTTCACGGCAATGTCGCCGGTCGTGCTCGACGGAGAGGTCGATGCCAACGGTGACCCGGCCGTGATCGACTACGGCGTGTTGGCAGGAATCGTCATCGGACTGCTCTCGGCAATTCTCTGGCAGCGTTTCTATCGCCAGAAGCTGCCGGACTATCTCGGCTTCTTCAGCGGCCGTCGTCTGGTGCCGATCATGACGGCGATCACCGGACTCGTCGTCGCCGTGATCATGTCGTTCGTGTACCCACTCTTCTACAGCGCTCTACAATGGGTGGGCAACACCGTCGCCGACCACAGTGTGGTGGGCAGCGGAATCTACGGCTTCGCCAACCGCATGCTCATTCCCACCGGGCTGCACCACATTCTGAACTCCGTCGTCTGGTTCCTGGTGGGGGACTACCAGGATGCAAGCGGTCAATTGGTCCGCGGCGATCTGAACCGGTTCTTCGCCGGCGACCCGTCCGCCGGAGTGTTCATGACCGGATTCTTCCCGATCATGATGTTCGCCCTCCCCGCTGCGGCATTCGCGATCTACCGCAACGCCAAGCCGTCGCAGAAGAAGATCGTCGGCGGAATCATGTTGTCCACCGGCCTGACTGCCTTCGTCACCGGAATCACCGAGCCGCTCGAATACTCGTTCATGTTCGTGGCCTGGCCGCTCTACATCATCCACGCAGTGTTGACCGGAACCTCGATGGCGTTGACCAATGCCCTCGGAATCCACGACGGCTTCTTCTTCTCCGCCGGTGGCATCGACTACCTGCTGAACTACGGAATCGCCACCAAGGCATGGCTCCTCATTCCGATCGGCCTGGTGTACGCGGTGATCTACTACTTCCTGTTCAGCTTCGTCATCAAGAAGTGGAACCTGCGCACCCCCGGACGTGAGGACGACGCCGTGCTCGAACCCGATCGAGCATGACCGCATCCACTGCGACGACGCACCGGGGACGGGTCGTCACGCGCGACCGAGTGATCGAGGACGGCGTCGTCGCATCGACGGGAGACCGGATCTCGTGGGTCGGGCCGACATCGGCGTGGCCCGGTGAGGCCGTACCGCAAACGAATTCGACGATCCTCCCCGGGTTGGTCGATCTGCACTGCCACGGTGGAGCTGGGGCGTCGTTTCCGGATTCACCGGCCGTCGATCTCATGACGGCGGTACGGCATCACCGCTCTCGCGGGACCACGACGATGCTCGCCTCACTGGTGTCGGCACCGCCGGATCGGCTGATCGCGCAGACGTCGCTGTTGGCCGATCTGTACGAATCCGGTGACATCGCAGGCGTCCACCTCGAGGGGCCGTTTCTCGCCGTCGCACGCTGCGGCGCACAGGATCCGGCCTCGCTGCGCAGTGGAGATCCCGGACTGCTCCGCGACCTACTGGACGCGGGCCGCGGCGCGGTGCGGTCGATGACCCTGGCACCCGAGATCGACGGGTTCGCGGTCATCGCAGAGATGTTGCGGGAGAACGGAATACTGCCGAGCATCGGGCACACGGACGCCGACGCGCTCACCACCCGACGCGGTATCGAGTCGTTGGGGAACGGCCCCATGACTGCAACGCACCTGTTCAACGGAATGCCGACCTGGCATCATCGGTCGCCGGGCCCGGTGAGCGAGTGCCTGGCGGCCGCGGCACGCAGCGTGATGGTGCTCGAATTGATCGGCGACGGAGTGCATCTCGCCGACGAGACCGTGCGTGCGGTGTTCGATCTCGTCGGCGGCGCACGGATCGCGCTGGTGTCCGACGCGATGGCCGCAGCCGGCATGCCGGACGGTCGCTATCGACTCGGCCCACTGGATGTGACCGTCCACCACGCGGTTGCACGGTTGTCCCGCGACGCAGACAACGAGACCGCTCCGATTGCAGGCGGAACCGCTACCGTGCTGGACCTGGTGCGCCGAGCCGTGCTGGACGCCGGCGTGCCCCTGGTCGAGGCCGTGCGGGCTGCATCGTCGACTCCGGCAGCCTCGATCGGCCTCGACTCCGAGATCGGTTGCCTCGAACAGGGCATGAGAGCCGACGTCCTGGTGGTCGACGCGGCGTTCGAGCCACTGCAGGTGATCAGAGGCGGAACTGCAATCGGAGAGGACAGCTAGATGGAGGTAGTGATCCTAGAGGGGGTCGACGCAGTGGATCGAACGGCCGCCGACATCGTCGAACGAGTAGTACGAGCCGGCTCCACCGGCAACCTGTGCCGTTCCGCCGGCTCCACTCCTGCGCCCCTGGGTCGTTCCGCCGGCTCCACTCCTGTACTGGGCCTCGCAACCGGATCGACCCCGGTGGGCACGTATCGCGAATTGGCGCGGCGGCATCGGGAGGACGGCCTGTCGTTCGCGCACTGTCGTGCCTTCCTCCTCGACGAGTACATCGGACTGCCGAAAGCCGCTGAGCAGTCGTACTTCTCGTTCATTCGAGACAACTTCGTCGACCACGT
The DNA here is from genome assembly GCF_033142325.1 of Rhodococcus sp. IEGM 1370. Lineage (NCBI taxonomy): Bacteria > Bacillati > Actinomycetota > Actinomycetes > Mycobacteriales > Nocardiaceae > Rhodococcus > Rhodococcus sp. IEGM 1370. The sequence continues at coordinate 79,596 of NZ_JAWLRY010000015.1, forward strand.
CGACCTGGACGACGCCGCGGTCTTCTCGCCCGACGGCGAAGCGGACGACATAGCGGCAGAGGCGCAGCGGTACGACGCCGCGATCGCGGCCGCAGGTGGCGTCGATGTCCAGATCCTCGGAATCGGCACCGACGGGCACATCGGCTTCAACGAGCCCGGATCTTCACTGAAGTCGCGGACGCGGGTGAAGACGCTGACCGAACAGACGCGCGTCGACAATGCCCGGTTCTTCGATTCTCCCGAGGACGTACCGCATCACGTACTGACGCAGGGGCTGGGCACCATCGACGAGGCGCGCCACCTCGTGTTGATCGCAACGGGGGAGTCGAAAGCGGACGCGGTGGCGGCGGCCGTCGAGGGACCGCTGTCGGCGTACTGTCCGGCGTCGGCCGTTCAATGGCACCCGCACGCAACGGTGCTGTTGGACGAGGCCGCGGCGTCGTCGCTCGCACTCGCGGAGTACTACCGGTACGCCTACGCCAACAAGCCCCGGTGGCAGCACCTGTGAGTCACCTGCGCGAGAACTCCGATGCGCGCGCGATCTGTTCGTCCGACGGCCGGACTCCGGTGTAGAGGACGAACTGTTCTGCCGCCTGCAGGGCGATGACCTGAGCGCCGGTGATCACGGGTTTGTCGGCGGCCCGAGCGGCGACGATCAGGGGCGTCTCCGACGGCATGGCGACGACGTCGAACACGGCTTTCGCCGCGTCGATCTGCTCGTCGGTGAACGGTGCCGAATCAGCGTCCGGTCCACCGGCCATACCCACCGGGGTCACGTTCACCAGCAGGTCTGCGCCCACCGCTTCGGCGGACCAGTCGTAGCCGTAGGTCTCGGCGAGGGCAGGGCCGGTGTTCGAGTTGCGGGCGACGACGGTACCCCGGGTGTAACCCGAATCCCGCAGCGCGGCAACGACAGCTTTGGCCATACCGCCGCTGCCGGTGACCGCCACCGAGTAATCGGTGGAGAAGCCACTCGCGCCGAGTAGGTTCGCGACGGCCTGGTAGTCGGTGTTGTATGCGTGCAGGACGCCGTTCTCGTTGACGATCGTGTTGACGGATTCGATCGCGCTGGCGGACTCGTGCATCACGTCGACCAATTCGATGACATCTTCCTTGAACGGCATGGAGACGGCGCAGCCTCGAATGCCCAGCGCGCGTACGCCTCCCACCGCTGCGGCGAGGTCGGTGGTGGTGAACGCCTTGTAGACGAAATTCAGGTCCAACTCGTCGTAGAGGTAGTTGTGGAAACGTGTTCCGATGTTGCTCGGTCGGCCGGACAAAGACATGCAGAGCTGTGTCTCACGGTCGAGGAAGCTGCGCGCGTGTGCTGGTGCCATCGCTGAGACGTTACGCCGCGCACGTCGAGGCGACCGAAGCGAGAACACCCTGATCGGCCTGGGTGATCGGCAACTCGTACTGGGCGGCGACCGACAAGTACTTTCCTGCATAGAAGCAGTGGTAGGCCTCGTTCGGCGGTAACCATTGCGAGGGTGTCTTGTCGCTCTTGCTCTGATTGTCGGCTCCGTTGACCGCGAGCAGATTGAACGCCACGTCGTTGGCGAACCGAATTCGCTTGTCGGGCAACCACGTGTTCGCGCCCATGTCCCACGCGGCGGACAGGGGGTAGACGTGATCGATCTGAATCTTTCCGGCATCGGCCTTGGTGAACTGCATCGGCTCACCGGAGTACGGATCTGCGAGCGAACCCGACAGCACGACGCAGTCGCGGGTGCCGGCCCGGAACTCGACTTCCGTCATCGACAGCGCCAGGACGTTGTCGCGGGTACCGCAGCCGTCGTGACCACCCGGCCCGTCGTAGTCGTCCGTCCACGCCGGGCCGAACACACACCCTTCGCCGCTCTTGCATCCGCGCTCGTAGCCGAGGGCGTCGGGCCTGGCGGCGACCACGCGAACCAGCGCGAGCAACTGCTCGACCTGAGTGCGAGTGGGACTACCCGGAGCGGGTTCGGCGGGGGAGAAACCGGGGACGATGGGCCGGTCGCACGAGCCGAACACTGCCATCACGGCCGCAGCGATCACCAGCAGTACCGCCACCCACAGCTTTCTCACGCACGCCCCATCGTCGATCTCGGTACTCGGTCGTCGTTCCTTGTCATAGCAGTGTGCCGGAACGCACCGACAGTTCTCCGCTCCCGCGAACCCGGCATCAGCGAACCTCGACCACGACCTTGCCGAGCACGTGCCCGTCCTCGACCAGGGCGAGAGCCTCACCCGCACGCTCGAGCGGGAACACATGGTCGATACGCGGACGAATGATGCCCGACGCGGTCAGGTCTGCCAGCCGCGCGAATGCCGAGGTGGTGCGGTCGCGATCGACACCGGAACCACCCCACTGCGCCGCGAGCACCGGGTCTGCAACGCTGACGATCGGTATCCCCGCCGTCACAGCGGTCGCCGCGGCGCGCAAGCTCTCGCCCCCGACGAGATCGATGATGCCGTTCACCGGTCGTGACAGCGAGTCGACAAAATCGGCGCCGGACGCGAGAAATTCGGCTCCGAGGCTCTCGATCCACTCCTGCTTGCCCGTACTCGCGACTGCGAGAACGTCGATACCGTCGGCTCGCGCGAGTTGCAGAACGGTCGAACCCACGCCGCCGCCCGCGCCGAGCACCAGGATGGAATCACCCGCGCCCACGGCGAGCCGCGCCAGCGCGTCGTATGCGGTCCCGGCGGCCACCGGCAGAGTGGCTGCGGCCGCCCAGGACACGGATTCGGGCTTGTGGGCTGTGCTCGACGCGTTGAGCACGGTGTACTGCGCATAGCCTCCGTATCCCGACGCGGTGGCTCCGAACACGTGGTCGCCCACCGAGAAGTCGGCCACACCGGCACCGGCCGACACGACCGTGCCCGATACTTCCCGGCCGAGAACCGCAGGCAGGGTGATCGGCACGGTGTCCTTGCGATTGCCCGCCCGCACCTTCCAATCCGCGGGATTGACGCCGGCGGCGTGGACCGCGACGAGAATCTGGCCAGATCCCGGCTCGGCGACGGGTAGGTCCAGAAGGTATTCGGTGTCGGGTCCGCCGTATTCACTGAAGCCGTACGCGATCATGTACATACTGTGCCTCACCCAGCGACTCGCTCGAAGCGCTCACCTGAAGTCTGTCGGTGCTTGCTGATTGGATGGACCGATGCTGCACGGTCTCTGGTCTCCCGGTGCCGGGCTGATGCTGTGGGACGACGAGATCACCACCGGGGATGAGCCCGACTTGCCGCCGACCCACGCGCACGTGCTCACCAGAACGTTTCGGCACCGTGCTGCGGTGTCGTTTCCGGCACCCGGACGCGCCGCCACCGCGCAGGCCCCGGTGCAGGTTCCGGCCATCGCACTCGCCCCGCACGACGGTGCCGATCTGCTGTTGCGGACGCCGCCGGACCACGCGGCGATCTCCGGTGACCTCCGTTACCTGGCGCATGTCGCCCGCGGAATCGAACGCTGGGTCCGCGGCGGTCGCGTCGTTCCGGCCCTGAAGTTGATGGACGGGCAGTGGTGGCCACGGTGGCGTCTGGTCGGGGGCGAGCGTCAACGTGCCTGGCTCAGCGAACTCGCCGTCGCGATGCCGTCGGTGCAGCGCGCAGGTGAGCGGCCCAAGAAGATTCTCGACGACATGGTGGAGGAGCTCACCGATCCGATCGTCAGATCGGTTCTGGGTAGACCCGACTCGGAGCATCCACTGTTGTCGGCTCTGGTTCGCGACGACCCGTATGCCGATGGCACTCAACAGATGTCGACGTTGCTCGAGAAGTGGCGCGGAAGCCTCACCGTCGACGAACCCTCGCTGGTACTCCGGCTGCTCGAACCCGATGACGACGACGCCGTCGACAGTTCCTCCGAGGAAGCAGTGGAGTCGTACTGGACGCTGCAGGTGTGTCTGCGCGCGGACGGCGAAGCGCCGCGACCGGTTCCGATGAGCCGCAAGGTCGATGCCACGCTGCTCTCCATCGCCGTCCGCAAGCTCGGTGAGGCCGTGGCGGCGTACCCGAGACTGCGCGATCTGCCGTCGCAGGAAGGCACCCTGGACCTGTTGCTTCCGACGTCGGTGGTCATCGATCTCGTCGAACACGGTGCGACGGCACTGCAGGCCACCGGAACCACGGTTCTGCTTCCCCGGGCCTGGACGAGGCTCGATCCGTCGATGAGATTGCGCGTCGATTCACCGGCGGTGACGAAAGCGGCAGCCGATCGGGCGGTCGGCATGGACGAACTGGTGTCCTACGACTGGCAACTCCAACTCGGCGACATGGTGCTCACCGAGGCGGAGATGAGCAGGCTCGCCGTCTCGAAGGGCGATCTCGTGCGGCTCCGCGGTCAGTGGGTGCTCGCGGACGGCGGTCAGCTCGCGCGAGCCGCCAAGTACGTCGCCGAGCATCACGGCGACGGGACTGCGCTGAGCACGCTGATGCGCGAGATGACTCTGGCCGACCCACCGCCGGCTCCGGTCCAGGACATTCGTGCCTCGGGATGGGCGGCCACGTTGCTCGAGCCCGGTGCGGTGCCGGAGACGATCCCAGTGCCCGACGGTGTGAACGCGACTCTGCGGCCCTATCAGCAACGCGGACTCGACTGGCTCGCGTTCATGAGCCGGCTCGGTCTCGGGGCGGTACTCGCCGACGACATGGGGCTGGGCAAGACGCTGCAGGTGCTGACACTGCTCGCGTACGAGAAGAGTTCGACGCCTACGCTGCTGGTGGCACCGATGTCGGTGGTCGGCAACTGGCAGCGTGAGGCGGCGAAATTCACTCCGGCACTGCGGGTCCTGGTACACCACGGTCCGACGCGACTACGCGACGAGGAGCTCGACCGGGCGATCGCCGAGCACGATCTGATCGTCACCACGTACGCGCTGATGGCCAAGGATCGCGCGCAGCTGGCGGAGCAGACGTGGCGTCGTGTGGTCCTCGACGAGGCGCAACACATCAAGAACTCGGGCACCGTGCAGGCCAAGGCGGCGCTCGCGATCCCCGCGGATCACAAGCTGGCGCTCACCGGAACGCCGGTCGAGAATCGTCTCGACGAGCTGAGGTCCATTCTCGACTTCGCCAATCCGGGCATGCTCGGTAGGCCGTCGGATTTCCGAAAGCGATTCTCGGTTCCGATCGAGCGCGAGAACGACGAGAACGCGGTTTCCCGTCTGCGCGCCATCACGTCGCCGTTCATTCTGCGCCGTGTCAAGACCGATCCGACGGTCATCTCGGATCTGCCCGAGAAGAACGAGATGACCGTGCGCGCCAACCTCACGGCCGAGCAGGCTGCGCTGTACAAGGCGGTCGTCGACGAGATGATGGCGCAGATCGCCGACGCGAAGGGCATGAAGCGCAAGGGCGCGGTGCTGTCCGCGCTGACTCGCCTCAAACAGGTGTGCAATCACCCCGCCCATTTTCTGTCCGACGGCTCGCCGGTGCTCAAGAGGGGGCAGCATCGTTCCGGCAAGATCGGCTTGGTCGAGGACATGCTCGACTCGATTCTCGGCGACAACGAGAAAGCGTTGTTGTTCACGCAGTTCCGGGAGTTCGGTGAGCTCGTGGCACCGTACTTCGCCGAACGGTTCGGCACCGAGGTGCCGTTCCTCCACGGCGGGGTGAGCAAGGCCAAGCGCGACGAGATGGTGGAGAAGTTCCAGAGCGACGACGGTCCACCGATCATGATGCTCTCGCTCAAGGCCGGCGGCACCGGGTTGAACCTCACGGCCGCCAACCATGTTGTTCATCTCGATCGTTGGTGGAATCCGGCGGTGGAGAATCAAGCGACGGACCGGGCCTTCCGCATCGGGCAGCGCAAGAACGTCGAGGTGCGCAAACTGCTGTGCGTGGGCACCGTGGAGGAACGGATCGACTCGATGCTCGTCTCCAAGCAGGACCTGGCGAATCTGGCGGTGGGCACCGGCGAGAACTGGGTGACCGAGATGGACACCGCGGAGCTCCAGGAACTGTTCCGCCTCAGCGAGGATGCGGTGGGGGAGTGATGGTCGACTTCTCGCAGTACGGCAAGCGTCGAAAAGCCAAGGGCGGCATCGAGTCCAGAAACAAGCGCGGTGCCTTCGGACAGACGTGGTGGGGCAGGCATTTCGTGGCGGCCATGGAAGACCTCGCGGATCCGGGCCGGATCGCTCGGGGTAGAACGTATGCGCGCCAAGGGCAGGTGCTCACTCTCGGGGTCGAGCGCGGGCAGATATACGGCGAGGTGCAGGGCAGTCAGCTCGAGCCGTTCTCGGCCTCGGTCACCGTGGATCCACTGACGAAGGGTGAAGTGGCCGCGCTCGTCGATCGGGTGCGATCGAATCCTGGGATGCTGGCCGAGTTGGCCTCCAACGCGATCCCGCAGGCGCTGGCGTCGGTGTTGCTGCCGCACGACAAGGGGCAGCTCGATTTCGACTGCACGTGCCCCGACGACGGGTGGCCCTGCAAACACGCGGCGGCTCTGATGTACATCGCCGCTGAGCACATCGACGCATCCGCCGCCACCATCCTGACGCTGCGTGGAGTCGATCTCGATCAACTGATCGAGGGCGTCGGCGACGGGGACGACGAGTTCGACCCCGATGACTGGTTCGGCGATCGCGCGTCGTTCCCCGAACTTCCCCAGGTGTCGTTCGCTCCCGCGATGGACGATCTCGATCCGTTGATCCTGCGTCGAATCTTCCGCGCCGACGGCTCCTCCGAGGCCGAGGTCAGTCGCGCCGGTGCCGATCTGAGGCAGTTCTACGACCGAATGTGACGACTTCTGGACTTACGTGGACATCCGACTATAGGATGGGCGTACTTCACTTCCACGCTCGAGGACGGACAAACTCCATGGCTCGCGAACTCACGCACTTCATCGGCGGCAAGTATGTCGCCGGCACCTCCGGAAACTTCGGGGACGTGTTCGACCCCAACACCGGCGAGGTTCAGGCCCGTGTTCCCCTGGCCGACGTATCCGAGGTCGAGGCCGTCATCGCCGATGCCGAACAGGCCCAACGTGAATGGGCCAAGTGGAACCCGCAGCGCCGAGCGCGAGTCCTGATGAAGTTCCTGGCGCTCGTCACTCGCGACACCGAGGAACTGGCCCGCCTGCTGTCCTCCGAGCACGGCAAGACGATCGCCGACGCCAAGGGCGACATCCAGCGCGGCGTCGAGGTCGTGGAGTTCGCCGTCGGCGTCCCGCATTTGCTCAAGGGTGAGTACACCGAGGGTGCAGGCGGCGGAATCGACGTCTACTCGATGCGTCAGCCGCTCGGCGTCGTAGCCGGAATCACCCCGTTCAACTTCCCCGCGATGATTCCCCTGTGGAAGGCCGGCCCGGCCATCGCCTGCGGAAACGCGTTCATCCTGAAGCCCTCCGAGCGCGACCCGTCCGTCCCGCTCAAGCTCGCCGAGCTCTTCCTCGAAGCAGGACTGCCGCCGGGTGTGTTCAACGTCGTCAACGGTGACAAGACCGCCGTCGACGTACTGCTCACCGACGACCGCGTCAAGGCGATCGGGTTCGTCGGCTCGACTCCCATCGCGCAGTACATCTACGAGACCGCAGCGAAACACGGCAAGCGCGCACAGTGCTTCGGTGGAGCCAAGAACCACGCCCTGGTGATGCCCGACGCCGATCTCGACGAGGTCGCCGACGCCCTTCTCGGTGCCGCCTACGGTTCCGCGGGCGAGCGTTGCATGGCCATTTCCGTCGCGGTTCCGGTGGGTGAAGAGACCGCGGATGCGCTCGTCGCCAAGCTCACCGAGCGGGTGGCGAAGCTGAAGATCGGTCGCTCCGACGACGAGGACGCGGATTTCGGCCCGCTCGTGGGTAGCGATGCGTTGAAGCGCGTCAACGACTACACCCAGATCGGTGTCGACGAGGGTGCCGAGTTGGTCGTCGACGGGCGCGGTTTCAGCCTCGAAGGCCACGAGGGTGGATTCTTCGCGGGCGCCACACTGTTCGACAGAGTGACGACCGACATGCGGATCTACAAGGAAGAGATCTTCGGGCCCGTCCTGATCGTCGTTCGTGCGAAGGACTACGAGGACGCGCTGCGCCTGCCCACCGAGCACGAATACGGCAACGGCGTGTCCATTTTCACCCGTGACGGCGACACTGCACGCGATTTCTGCTCCCGCGTCCAGGTGGGCATGGTCGGGGTCAACGTGCCGATTCCGGTACCGATCGCGTACCACACGTTCGGTGGTTGGAAGCGTTCGGGATTCGGTGATCTGAACCAGCACGGACCCGATTCGATCCGCTTCTACACCAAGACCAAGACCGTCACGCAGCGCTGGCCGTCGGGCACCAAAGAGGCTGCGGCACAGAATCACTTCGTCATTCCGAACATGGACTGATTCGGCGATGTTCACATTGAACGAGGACGAGCGGGCGATCAACGACACCGCTCGTGAATTCGCCGACGAGTTTCTGGCCCCGAACGCGATCGAATGGGACCAGAGCAAGCATTTCCCCGTGGACGTGCTGCGCAAGGCAGCGGGACTGGGAATGGGCGGCATCTACATTCGCGAGGACGTGGGCGGATCGGGTCTGACCAGAGTCGATTCGGTGCGGATCTTCGAGCAGCTGGCCACCGGTGACCCGTCCATCGCGGCATACATCTCCATTCACAACATGGTCGCCTGGATGATCGACACCTACGGAACCGACGAGCAGAGGCAGCGTTGGCTGCCGGGCCTGTGCACGATGGATCAGCTGGGCAGCTACTGCCTCACCGAGCCAGGCGCGGGATCGGATGCCGCGATGCTCGGCACCAAGGCGGTGCGCGACGGTGACGAATACGTGTTGGACGGCGTCAAGCAATTCATCTCCGGCGCAGGCACTTCCGAGGTGTACGTCGTCATGGCGCGCACCGGTGCACCGGGCCCTCGTGGCATCTCCGCGTTCATCGTGCCGAAGGACTCGGCGGGACTGTCCTTCGGAGCCAACGAGAAGAAGATGGGGTGGAACGCTCAACCCACCCGGCAGGTCGTTCTCGAAGGAGTCCGCATTCCGGCCGAGAATCTGCTCGGCAACGAGGGCGACGGGTTCCGTATCGCCATGAACGGACTCAACGGCGGACGCATCAACATCGCCGCGTGCTCGATCGGCGGAGCGCAGTCCGCCCTCGACAAGGCCGTTGCGTACCTCGCCGAGCGCAAGGCGTTCGGGGCACGGTTGCTCGATGCACAGGCGCTCCAGTTCCGACTGGCCGATTTCAAGACCGAACTCGAAGCCGCCCGCACGCTGCTGTGGCGGGCCGCGGACGCGTTGCAGAACGACGCTGCGGACAAGGTCGAGATGTGCGCGATGGCGAAGCGTTTCGGAACCGACACCGGTTTCGAGGTCGCCAACGGCGCGTTGCAGCTGCTGGGTGGGTACGGCTACCTCAGCGAGTACGGCGTCGAGAAGATCGTTCGTGACCTCCGAGTGCACCAGATTCTGGAAGGGACCAACGAGATCATGCGAGTGGTTGTGGCGCGTTCGATCGTGGGTGCCGCATGAGCGACGTCATCCTCGAGGTCTCCGGCGGAATCGGTCGGATCACCCTGAACCGCCCCAAAGCGATCAATGCGCTCGATCATGCGATGGTGCGTGAGATCGCGCCGGCGTTGGCGCAGTGGGCAACCGACGACGCTGTCGATGTCGTCCTTCTGACCGGAGCCGGTGAGCGAGGACTGTGCGCAGGCGGAGACATCGTCTCCATCTACCACGACGCCAAGGACGGTGGCAGCGGCAGCAAGGATTTCTGGCGCGAAGAGTACATCCTCAACGCCGCGATCGCTCGATTCCCCAAGCCGTTCGTCGCCATCATGGACGGCATCGTCATGGGCGGAGGCGTCGGGCTCTCGGCACATGCCAACACTCGCATCGTCACCGAGCGATCGAAGATCGCGATGCCCGAGGTCGGAATCGGTTTCGTTCCGGATGTGGGTGGTACGTACCTACTTTCGCGTGCCCCGGGCGAGATCGGCACCCACTTCGCGCTCACCACGGCGCGGATGAATGCCGGCGACGCCATCGCAGTCGGTTTCGCCGATCACTACATCCCGTCCGACAAGCTGGAAGACTTCTACTCGGCACTCGAGACGGTCAGCGTCGGAGAGGCCGTCGCGACGTTCAGCGAGCCGGCACCGGAGTCCACGATTGCCGGTCAGCAGGGATGGATCGACGAGTGCTACGCAGGCGACGACGTCCAGGGCATCGTCGACGCTCTGGCAGCCAGCACGGTGCCGGAGGCGCAGAAGTCCGCAGAGGACATCGCGTCCAAATCGCCTGTGTCGCTGGCCGTGACGCTGAGGTCGCTGCGCCGGGCGGCCACGCTGCCGACGCTGGAGTCAGTGCTCGACGAGGAGTACCGCGTGTCGGTCGCATCCCTGAGCAGTCACGATCTCGTCGAAGGAATTCGAGCACAGGTGGTCGAGAAGGACCGCAACCCGCAATGGCAACCGCGTACGTCGGCAGACGTCACGCCCGAGGACGTCGACCGGTACTTCGCACCTCTCGGGGACGCGGAACTGGGCCTGTCGAACGCACACACAGAAGGTGAGCAGTCATGAGCGAGAAGACGATCGGCTTCATCGGCCTCGGCCACATGGGTGGACCGATGGCCGCCAATCTGGCTGCGGCCGGCTACACGGTGCAGGGCTTCGATCTGGTGCCCGCCGCGCTCGAGCAGGCCACGAAGGACGGCGTCACCGTGGTCGAATCGGCCGTGGCCGCCGTCGCCGATGCCGACATCGTCATCACGATGCTGCCCAACGGCAAACTGGTACTCGGGTTGTACGCGGACCTGCTGCCCGCTGCCGCGCCGGGCACGTTGTTCATCGACTCCTCGACCATCGACGTCGCCGACGCGCACACCGCGCACAAGCTGGTGCACGAGGCAGGCCACCGCAGTCTGGACGCACCGGTCTCCGGTGGTGTCGGGGGAGCGGCGGCGGGAACGTTGACATTCATGGTGGGCGGTTCCGAAGAGGATTTCGCCTCTGCTGCAGCAGTTCTCGACGTCATGGGTCGCAAGGTGGTGCACTGCGGCGCAGCGGGCAACGGCCAGGCAGCCAAGATCTGCAACAACATGATTCTCGGAGTATCGATGATCGCCATCAGCGAGGCGTTCGTATTGGGGGAGAAACTCGGCTTGAGCAACCAGGCGTTGTTCGACGTGGCCTCGACTGCGTCCGGTCAATGCTGGGCACTGACGACCAATTGCCCGGTGCCCGGTCCCGTACCGACGAGCCCCGCCAACAACGAGTACAAGCCCGGCTTCGCCGCGGCGCTCATGGACAAAGATCTGGGCCTGGCCGCCAATGCACTGCGCGACAACGGTGTCGAGGGTGTCCTGGGCCTACGGGCGGCCGAGTTGTACGCTCGCTTCAAGGAAACAACCGGGGGCGGCACCGATGTGGACTTCTCCGGCATCATCAACGACATCCGCGAGCGCTCGAACGGAGCAGACCTGTGAGTGACTACGAGACCATTCTGCTCGAACGTCGGGGACGCGTCGGCATCATCACGCTCAACCGTCCCAAGGCGTTGAACGCGCTCAATTCCCAGTTGATGCGCGAGGTCGTCTCGGTGGTCGAGGAACTCGACGCGGACTCCGACATCGGTGCAATTCTCATCACCGGTTCCGAACGGGCCTTCGCGGCCGGGGCCGACATCAAGGAGATGCAGCCCAAGTCCTACATGGACGTGTATCTCGACGACTTCTTCGCCGCCTGGGACCGATTGGCATCGGCTCGAACGCCGTTGATCGCGGCGGTGTCCGGTTATGCACTCGGCGGCGGGTGCGAACTCGCGATGCTGTGCGACGTTCTGATCGCCTCGGACACCGCGGTATTCGGGCAACCCGAGATCAAGCTCGGCGTTATTCCGGGAATCGGCGGGTCGCAGCGCCTGACGCGTGCAGTGGGCAAGGCCAAGGCCATGGAGATGTGCTTGACCGGTCGCAACATGAAGGTCGAGGAAGCCGAGCGAGCAGGGCTGGTCTCGCGCATCGTGCCGGTCGCGGATCTCCTCGACGACGCCATCGCGACCGCCACCACCATCGCCGAGATGTCGCTGCCGGTCGCCATGATGGCCAAGGAAGCAGTGAACCGATCGTTCGAGTCGAGCCTTCGCGAGGGTGTTCTGTTCGAGCGCCGCGTGTTTCACTCGACCTTCGCCACCGAGGACCAGAAGGAAGGCATGTCGGCCTTCATCGAGAAGCGAACGCCGAACTTCCAGCACCGGTAGGGCCGGCGATCCTACCTGTCGGGGGACAGGAGGGCGGCCCCGCGGGCCGAGACCAACTCCGGCATCGACGGCACCAGCGTCGTCAGGCCGGTTCGCAGCTCGAGTGACCGCGCGATCGAGGTGATGTTCGCGCCGCCGCCCACCACGACGATGGACTGCGGTCTGGCACCGGACAATTCGATGGTCTGCTCCACCAGCATGCCCGCGTACCGCACCGGTCCGGCGATCAGATCGTCGAAGTCGCGTCGGGTCAGCACATGCCGCGCGGCACCGGATGGATCGGTGGTGCTGACGACGGAGTCGACGCTCAGCTGCTCCTTGATGGACCGGCTGGCGTCGATTCCGATACGAACACCGTTGGACGAGAGCAGCCGCCGAACCGAGTGATCGAGATCGTCGCCGCAGAACGTGGCCGTTCGCCGCGTCATGAGGGTGCGAGTGGACGCCAGGTCGATGACGGTGACAGTGGTTCCGGTGCTTCCGATATCGCACAACACGGTGACGCCGTGATTGGGCACCAGCCCGATGAAACGCAGATAGCGCACCTGCGCAGCGGTTTCCGGAACGAGCGAGGCCGTGCGGGACGTACCGCTGGTGGCGACCGAGCCTGGATCGGTGGCAACCCGATAGGCGATGGCGGAGAACTGAACCGGGAGCGACATCGTCGCGGCGATGGAGTGGATGGCGTCGACGCCGGTGGCGATCGTGGTGGACAGCGACTGACCCGGGGCTCGGCGCACCGTCCTGGACACGATGGGTGTGCGGTGGGGGCTGTCCAGATACGTCAGAATTGCGCGTGCGCCGTGCGCACCCGCCCCGACCCCCAAAACCAGCACCCCGCCCCGCCCTTCAGCAGATCGGCTCCGACCTGTTCCTGGAGCAATTGCACCACGAACGGTACGGGTGTGCCATTGTCTTGTGACGAGTCACGATCGAACTCAGAACGATGTAGTGATCTCGTCACTGTCGAAATCGCCTGCATCCGAACGGAGTTCCGCCAAGATCCGAACGAGCGCCAGTAATTTGTCCCGTGCCAGACCGGGGCGTGCGAACACCAGTGAGTTCAACCGCTCGGTGGCCTCGACGGCCAATGTGCGTCCCTGCTCGGTGATTTCGACCAGTGTGGTGCGCCGATCGCTCGGATGCGGGATGCGTCGAACGTATCCCACGGACTCGAGACGATCGACAGCGTTGGTCACGCTCGTGGGATGCACCTGCAGACGTGCGCTCGCCTTCGCCATCGGCAGAGCCCCGTTCTTGGTGAAGGTCAACAACGTCAGCAGCTCGTATCGCGAAAAGGTCAGTCCCGTCGGCTTCAACGCTTCCTCGACTCGGGCGAGCATGATCTGCTGCGCGCGCATCAACGAGGTCACTGCGGCCATACCGTCGGCGGCGTCAGACCATCCGTGTCTGGTCCACTGGCGGTGTGCCTCTGCAATGGGATCGAGGGGAAGCGGAGACGGTGCTGGCATACCGACCATCCTCCCACGGTGTCCGGTTGCGGCGTCTACCGAATGACGACGCGAGGTACTGCGAGCGGAACCCGATCCGTGATCGCGGCGCGGGCAAGCGAGATCTGCTCGCGGGCTTCGGCTGTGCGGGCGGTATCGGTGTCGCCGGAGGCCAACGCGCGGTCCAGCAAATCCAGTTGAGTCAGTACGGCGTCGACGTTCTCGGAATCGTGTGCCGCACGACCCACTCGCTCGGCGAGGCGAATTCCGGCCTGCACCACCATGGGGCTGCCGGTGCCGTAGATCCGCACCGCATCGAGGGCATGGTCGATCAGTGACGGAACCGCGACGCGGCGGGTGATCACCCGCACGGTGCCGTCGGAGCCGCACCGAGCACGGGAGGGCCTGGGACGCTGGACGACCGCGACCAGTCCGACCGTGAGATCGTCGATGGCGTTGCGTGCCGTGTACGGGTCGTTGACGCCCGTCGACAGGGCGCGCACAGCCATTTCGGTCATCTGCTCGACGGCGAAAGCGATGTCGTGCCGCGGTGTTCGACTGGTGCCGATGGTGAACGACCCTCGAACCCGTCCGACCGCGTCGGCTGAGATGTTCGCCGATCGATCGGCCAGAACATCGGCGAGCGGTTCACCGGCAACGACATGTTCACCGGGCACTCGATGAACATCGATCACGGTGTCGGTGTCGCCAACGATGTTCAGCACTGCGTCTTCGTCGATGTCGATGATCACCCCGGACTCCTCGGCCAGCACCGTCGTGTAGACGGGCGGCTTGACGATGCCCTCTGCCGACGCCGCATCGGCGGGCTGCTCGGGCGGGTAGAGCGCGTCGACGGACTCCGACAGTTCGTCTCGGACGCGGCCGGACAGCGTCGCCACCTGGATCGACTGCGCGATGTGATGAATGAAGTAGACGAGCACACCCACGTCGACCACCGCGAGTGCGACGGCAACGTTGACGGCGATGTCCGGCACGAAGACCGAGCCGTCGGATTCGATCGATCGAATCGACCGCAGCACCATCAGCGAGTACAGGAACGTGGCACCGAAGATGCCGAGCACCACCTGGTTGCCGCGATCGGCCATGAAATTGCGCACCAGGCGGGGGCCGTACGAGGAACTGGCGGTGGCGAGGACGGAGATGGTGATGGAGAACGACGTCGCAGCCACGCCGAGCATGGACCCGCCGATGGCACCGAGGATGTCTCGGCTGCCACTGGCACCCACGTGGTAGAGCAGCGAACCCGTCAGATCGACCCGGGTATCGAGCAGATAGCGATCGAGACTCACCAGAGCCTGCGCGAGGACGAGTGCGACAACCCCGAGGACGGCGGGAATGAACCAGAACGATTCCCGCAGCTTCGCCATGTGTTCCTTCATGACGCACAGTCTTCCCGTAGGCGTCCGAATCAACCCTCGGTATCGAATCCCGTCGCTCGATTCAGGCCGTGTCAGGCCAGCAGGGCCGGCTTTCGTGCAACGGTGACCGCCCAGTCCGCGTCGGTGCGCCACGGCCGCAGATCCCACGTCGAGAATCGGTGCTCGAGGTCGAAGCCGACCGCCGCCAGATCCTCGTCGAGCATGTCCACGGTGTACTCCCGATCGGTGGCGAATCCGGTGACGAACACTCCGCCTTCGGTCAGGTGTGCCCAGATGCGTTGGAGCGCAGTGCGTTCGGTACCGGGCTTCATGAAGACGAGTACGTTGCCCGCTGCCACGGCCGCGTCGAACGTCCGTCCCAGATCGAGCGTCGTCAGATCGGCGACGTGGACGTCGAGTTCGGGATGCGCTCGCGCGGCCTCGGCCAGAACGGGATCGAGATCCACTGCGGTCACACGATGTCCGCGTCGGGCCAACTCGACACCGAGGCGGCCGGTCCCGCATCCGGCATCGAGAATGCCCGACGCGGGGGAGACCACCGCGTCGACCATGCGGGCCTCGCCGTGCAGATCCACGCCGCGTTCGGCCAGGCGGTCGAATCGCTCGATGTAGCGCGCGGAATCGTCTGCGGAGTTCTCGGCTTGCCAGCGTGTGGTCACCCCGCCAGGGTAGGTCAGGTCAGGGAGTCGAGGGCCGACCGGGCTTCGGCCACGCGGATGCGGGCCGCCTCTAGTGCCGCCGCCGTCGACTCCGCCCGTTCGACACTGGCCTCGTGTGCTTCTCGCGCAGCCTGCGCTCGGGCTCCGGCAGCCTTCAGCTCGGTCTCGATTCGCTCGATTTCTTCTGCAGCGCTGCGTAGTTCGGACGCTTTTCGTTCGGTGTCCGCTTGGGCTTCGTCGACTTCGGTTCGCGCGGTATCGAGATCGGATTCGGCCGACTCGAGTTCGGCGAGCAGTCGGTTCCGTTCGACTTCGTCGGTTTTCTGCTGTTCGTCCTCGACCTCGGGAGAAACCGGGTCGTCATCGCCGTCATCGTCATCGTCGGGAGAGTCCGGAACGATCGAGAGCAGCGCAGGCCCGAAGCCGCTGTACGTTTCGGCCACCACGGTTCTGCCCGCGCGGACGCGGTCGCGTATCTCCGCATCGGCCATCGCCGCGTTCAGGGTGTTGGAGACCTCGCGGGCAGCGTTGTCGCCGACGGTCGCCCCGAGGTCACGTCCCAGCGAGAACGCTCGATCGGTCAGGGCGCGTATCGAAGTGCTTCGGGCAGTGGACAATTCACGCAGTCGGGGGCCGTCGCCGCGCTGCTGGGCTCGTTCGAGTTGCTCACCCAGATCGAACAGTTCCGCCAGAGCCGATTCGTCTCGGCGAGCCAGGGTGTTCACCAACCACGCCACGACCGTGGGCTTGCGCAGGGCACCGATTCGGGTGGCACCGACCTTGTCGCCGGCCTTCTTGAACCGGGTTACGTATGCCGCACGATGCGAGACGAAATCAGCGGGAGGGAGTGAGTACAGGTCGTCGACGACGGTCTCGACTCGGGGGAGATTCTCGGACATCGAAGTCCACCGTCTCGTTCGAGCAGCCACCGTACGACGGCGACATGCGTGAAAGATGTGTGCCCCCGGCAGGATTCGAACCTGCGGCCTTTCGCTCCGGAGGCGAACGCTCTATCCCCTGAGCTACGGGGGCGCACCGGACGAACCGGTGTGCCTGTTGGGCTGTACGAAAGACTAGCGCATCCGCTGCCCGAGCCGAAATCACCCCTCGGGCAGCGGCTGCGCACCCTTCTCGGCGAGCATCTGCTTCATCAGCGTCGACTCGCTGGTCTGGGTGGCGACCATGGAGTTCGCCAGATTGATCACCGCCGGTGACTGCGCGTGAGTCTGCGCGTACTCCATCATCGCCAGGCCGCCCTCGTGGTGGCGCAGCATGAGTTGCAGGAACATCACGTCGACATCCGAGCCGGTGGCTTGGCGAAGCGCGGCGAGCTCAGCGGAACTGGCCATGCCGGGCATGGCCCTGGTGGGATCCGAGGATCCGGGATCCATGGACATCCCGCCCATCGAGTGAGCGTGAGAGTCGTCCTCGGCCATCCAGGTCATGTAGCCGTCGGTCGAGATCGGCGCTCGGTCCCACAGGGCCAACCAGCCCTGCATCTGTCCCACCTGGTTCTGCTGCGAGGTGAGCATGTCGAACGCCAGGCTCTTGACGGCCTGATCCGGCGCGTTGGTCAACGCCACCGCCGCCATCTCGATCGCCTGGTTGTGGTGCACGGTCATGTCCTGCGCGAAGCCGACGTCCACCGAGTCCGCAGCAGGTGCGGTGTTGTCGTCCCGGAACGGACTCTGCACCAGAAAGCCCAGCGCGAAACCGATCGCCAGGACGGCGATCAGCGCCAGCGCAACCAGCGCGGTGCGCTGGCTCGGCTTGGTGGCGGACGCGGTGGCGTCCGCGCTGTCGTTTGTCGTCGGCTCGGTCATCAGTTGGTGGGGACCTGAAGATCGCTCGGCAGCTGAACTCCGCCGGTCCCGCCGGTCTCGCTTGCATCGGGGGTGATGCCGGCACCGTCCATCGGTACCGCGTCCGCGCCGGGTGCAGAGGCGTCGAACAGGGGCGGGTTGTCCGGGTCGAAGGCGTTGTCACCGGTTCCCGGCACCGATGCGCAGCTGGCCCCGACCTCGGGGTAGGCGAAACGGTTGAGGCGCAGGGCGGAGATGAACTGGCCGATGCGTTCGTCGTCCACACTGTCCAACTTGAGCTGGTGGCCCCAGGACTGCAGCGAGACCGGGGAATCGAGGCCGGGGTACGGCGACATCATCATCTGCGTTTCACCGTCGACGCGATCGGCCAGCGACTGGACCTGGTCCTCGTTCAGATCGTCGGGGTTGTAGGTGACCCAGACGGCACCGTGCTCGAGCGAGTGCACGGCATTCTCGGTACGAATGGCCTCGGGGTACACGATTCCCGTGCAGGTGGCCCACACAGCATCGTGCGGTCCACCGAACGGCGGCGACTGGTCGTAGGCGACCCGCTGTGTGCGCCCGACGTGCAGAGCCGCGGGGTACTCCTGGATCGCGACACCCTCGATGCCGGTCGACGGATCCTGATTGGCCTCGCTCGGCGCGAACTTCTGCGCCTCGGCGCGGTCCTGGTACTTCGGATACAGATTGATCCCGAGGCCCGCAACGAGACCGACAACGACAACGACACCGGCAACTGTCAGCCAGGGAATCTGCCTGCCCGTCGCGGTGGGCACGCCGCCCTTCTTCTTGCGAGCTGACTTCTTGTTGGCTGCATTGATGGCTTTGTCTGCCTTCGCAGCCGACTTGTTCTGACTGCCTTTGTCGGGACCCGTTGGCATCGCTGTAGTTGCTCTCTCAGTCGAGGAAAGGTGGTGTTCGGTTGCGCTGGTGATGCGTATCTGCTGGTGACAGCATCGTCCGATGACCATCAGCGCAGAGCGCCCTCACTGTACGTTCTCTGCCTGAGAGCGTGCTCAGAGCCTGCGCGGACCGCGCAGTCCGAGGTTGCTCGCCGGCAGACGGGCAGTGGATGCGAGTACGCCGCGCACCAGCCAATAGGATAGCTACCTGTGACTCCCGCCGATCTTGCCGAACTGCTTCACGCGACCGCCGCGAAGGTGCTTGCCGACCGCGGCCTGGATGCATCAGTCCTCCCTGCGAAGCTGACCGTCGAGCGTCCCCGAAATCCCGAGCACGGCGACTACGCGACCAACGTGGCACTCCAGGTCGCGAAGAAGGCCGGAGCCAACCCCCGCGACTTCGCCGGCTGGCTCGCGGAGGCTCTCGCTGCCGACGCAGCCATCGCCGACGCCGACGTCGCAGGCCCCGGATTCCTGAACATCAGGCTGGCCGCTGCAGCACAGGGCGAAATCGTTGCCCGCGTGCTCGCCGCAGGCGCGGCCTTCGGCAGCGGTTCCTCGATGACGGGCAAGAAGGTCAATCTCGAGTTCGTCTCGGCCAACCCGACCGGGCCGGTGCACCTCGGCGGTACCCGATGGGCAGCCGTCGGCGATGCGCTCGGACGCATCCTGACCGCCCATGGCGCAGAGGTCACTCGCGAGTACTACTTCAACGATCACGGCGCACAGATCGCCCGCTTCAGCCGATCCCTGATCGCCGCGGCCAAGGGTGAACCCGCTCCGGAGAACGGCTACGCAGGCGAGTACATCGCCGAGATCGCCGAGCAGGTGCTGGTGCAGGAGCCGGAAGCGCTCGCGCTGGCCCCCGAGGCCCAGGAAGAGACGTTCCGAGCGATCGGCACCCAGCTGATGTTCGACCGGATCAAGGCCAATCTGCACGAGTTCGGCGTCGACTTCGATGTCTACTTCCACGAGAATTCGCTGTTCGACTCGGGTGAGGTCGAGAAGTCGGTCGAGTACCTCAAGAGCTCGGGGAGCCTCTACGAGGAGGACGGTGCCTGGTGGCTACGGTCCACCGAGTACGGCGACGACAAGGATCGTGTTGTCATCAAGAGCGACGGCAACGCCGCCTACATCGCCGGCGACATCGCCTACTTCCAGAACAAGCGGCAGCGCGGCTTCGATCTGTGCATCTACATGCTCGGAGCGGACCACCACGGATACATCGGACGGCTCAAGGCGGCCGCAGCTGCGTTCGGAGACGACCCCGCGACCGTCGAGGTGCTGATCGGCCAGATGGTCAACCTGGTGCGCGACGGCGTGGCCGTGAAGATGAGCAAGCGTGCCGGAACCGTCATCACCCTCGACGACCTGGTCGAAGCCATCGGCGTCGACGCCTCCCGGTACGTCATGATCCGTTCGTCCGTCGACTCCAGCATCGACATCGACCTCGCCCTGTGGGCGAGCGCCAGCAACGAGAACCCGGTGTACTACGTCCAGTACGCCCACGCCCGCCTGGCCTCACTCGCGCGCAATGCCGCCGAACTGGGAATCGTTGCTGATGAACCGGATCTGAGCCTGCTCACCCACGAGCAGGAAGGCGAGCTGATCAGGACGATCGGCGAGTACCCGCGCGTGGTGTCCAGCGCTGCCGAACTACGCGAACCACACCGGATCGCCCGCTACCTCGAAGAGCTGGCGGGTGCTTACCACCGCTTCTACGGTGCGTGTCGAGTACTTCCACAAGGAGACGAGGAGCCCGGACCTGTGAACACCGCACGACTGGCGTTGGGTAACGCGACCCGGCAGGTCCTGGCCAACGGCCTCGAACTGCTCGGGGTCAGCGCACCGGAGCGCATGTGAGCGCACATCCGGCAGGACCCAAGCATGCCGATGCCCCCGCGAAGGAGTCGATGTCCCATCGCCCGGCCGACGCCTCGGAGATGACGACGCTGCCCGAGCAGGTGTGGCCCCGCAACGCCGAGCGCGGTGAGGACGGAACCGTCCGCCTCGCCGGAGTGTCGGTCACCGATCTCGCGGAGCAGTACGGCACACCGTTGTTCGTCATCGACGAGGACGACTTCCGTTCGCGCTGCCGTGAGATGGCCGCCGCATTCGGGGCACCCGAACGAGTTCACTACGCCTCCAAGGCTTTCCTGTGCGGCGAGATCGCACGCTGGGTGGCCGACGAAGGGCTCTCACTCGACATCTGCTCCGGAGGCGAGCTGGCCATCGCGTTGGCTGCCGGATTCCCGGCCGACCGAATTGCCATGCACGGCAACAACAAATCGGTAGCCGAGCTCGAGGCGGGCGTGCGCGCAGGCGTCGAACATGTGGTGCTCGACTCCAACATCGAGATCGACCGTCTCGACGGCGTCGCCGGTGCGGCCGGTGTGGTGCAGGACGTTCTCATTCGCATCACCGTCGGTGTCGAGGCGCATACCCACGAGTTCATCGCCACCGCGCACGAGGATCAGAAGTTCGGATTCTCGCTCGCCGACGGCTCTGCGCTCGACGCCGTCCGGCGCGTGTTCGCTGCCGACAACCTTCGCCTCGTCGGACTGCACAGTCACATCGGTTCGCAGATATTCGAGGTCGACGGCTTCGAGTTGGCAGCGCACAAGGTCATCGGTCTGCTGCGAGACATAGTCTCGGAGTTCGGCGTCGACAAGACCGCGCAGATCTCGACACTGGACCTCGGTGGCGGCATGGGTATTTCGTACGTGCCGAGTGACGATCCGCCGCCGGTGGAGCAGCTCGCGGCGAAGTTGACCACCATCGTGGAGACCGAGTCCGCCGCAGTGGGTCTACCGGTCCCGACGATCGCCGTCGAGCCGGGCCGCGCCATCGCCGGACCGGGCACCGTCACGCTCTACGAGGTCGGCACGATCAAGGATGTCACCGTCGACAAGTCGACGCGCAGGCGCTACATCAGCGTCGACGGCGGCATGAGCGACAACATCCGAACCTCGCTGTACCAGGCCGAATACGACTGCCGGCTGGTCTCGCGCTCGAGCGATGCCGATGCCGTCGTGGCTCGGGTTGTCGGAAAGCATTGCGAGAGCGGCGACATCGTCATCAAGAACACATGGATGCCGGCAGACGTCGGGCCGGGTGACCTGCTCGCGGTAGCGGCCACCGGGGCCTACTGCTACTCCATGTCCAGTCGCTACAACCTGCTGACGCGGCCCGCTGTGGTTGCGGTCAAGGACGGGCACTCACGCCTGATCCTGCGGCGGGAAACCATCGAAGATCTGCTCAGCTTGGAGGTTCAGCCATGACATCGAAGCCGATAGGCGTCGCCGTACTCGGACTCGGAAACGTCGGCAGCGAGGTCGTTCGAATCCTCACCGAGAACGCCGACGACTTCGAGGCGAGAGTAGGTGCGCCACTGGAGATTCGGGGCATCGCTGTGCGTCGGGTCGACGGCGATCGTGGAGTTCCGGCCGAGCTGCTCACCGACGACCCGGCCGACCTCGTGGGCCGCGACGACGTCGACATCGTCGTCGAGGTTCTCGGCGGCATCGACATTCCCCGCAAGCTGGTGCTCTCCGCCCTGGAGAAGGGTAAGTCCGTCATCACGGCGAACAAGGCCCTACTGGCCGAGTACACCGGAGAACTGGCCGACGCGGCCGAGAAGTCGCGTGCCGACCTGTATTTCGAGGCCGCCGTGGCCGGAGCCATTCCCGTGGTCCGCCCGCTGATGCAGTCCCTCGCGGGTGACCGCGTGAACAAGGTTGCCGGCATCGTCAACGGCACCACCAACTTCATCCTCTCGGCCATGGACGAGACGGGCGCGGACTACGCCGAAACCCTCGCCGAGGCAGGGCGTCTGGGCTACGCCGAGGCCGACCCGACCGCCGACGTCGAAGGCTACGACGCTGCATCGAAGGCCGCCATCCTGGCGTCCATCGCATTCCACACGCGAGTCACTGCCGGTGACGTCTACCGCGAGGGCATCAGCAAGATCACCTCGGACGATCTCGAAACCGCGAAATCCCTGGACTGCACCATCAAGCTGCTGGCCATCTGCGAGCGGATCGTCACGCCCAAGGGCAAGGAGCGAATCTCCGCTCGGGTCTACCCCGCGCTCGTTCCGCTGAACCACCCGTTGGCGTCGGTGAACGGTGCGTTCAACGCCGTGGTCGTCGAAGCAGAGGCCGCCGGCCGCCTGATGTTCTACGGCCAGGGTGCAGGCGGAGCGCCGACCGCGTCCGCAGTACTCGGCGACCTGGTGATGGCCGCTCGCAACAAGTTCTACGGCGGACGGGGCCCACTCGAATCCAAGTACGCCAAGCTCAAGGTGGCCCCCATGGGTGACATCCTCACTCGCTACTACGTCAGCATGCAGGTAGCCGACAAGCCCGGCGTTCTCGCCACCGTAGCGGCCGAGTTCTCCAAGCGTGACGTCAGCATCTCCACGGTGCGTCAGCAGGGCTCGGGTGACGGAGCCAGGCTCGTCGTCGTCACGCACCTCGCGGCCGACTCCGCACTGTCCGACACCGTTGCATCCCTCGAGCAGCTCGACGTCGTCGTTCACGTCGCCAGCGTTCTCCGATTGGAAGGCACCACCGTATGAGCGTCCACACCCCCTGGCCCGGTCTGATCGAGGCATACCGTTCGCGTCTGGCGATCGGCCCGGATTGGAAGACCGTCACGCTGCGCGAGGGCGGGACCCCGCTGTTGCCGGCCGGGCACCTGTCCGAACTGACCGGGTGCACAGTGCATCTCAAGGTCGAGGGACTCAACCCCACCGGCTCCTTCAAGGACCGCGGGATGACCATGGCCGTCACCGACGCGCTCGCCCGAGGTCAGGAGGCCGTCCTCTGCGCCTCGACCGGCAACACCTCGGCCTCCGCAGCTGCCTACGCGGCCAAGGCCGGAATGAGCTGTGCCGTCTTGGTTCCGCAGGGCAAGATCGCCATGGGCAAGCTCGCTCAGGCAGTGATGCACGGAGCCAAGATCATTCAGGTGCAGGGCAACTTCGACGATTGCCTCGAACTGGCCCGCAAGACCACGGCCGAGTTCCCGACCATCGGTCTGGTCAACTCCGTCAACCCCGTCCGCATCGAAGGCCAGAAGACCGCGGCCTTCGAGATCTGCGACGCCCTCGGCGACGCACCGGACATCCACGTACTGCCGGTCGGCAACGCAGGCAACATCACCGCGTACTGGCGCGGTTACTCGGAGTACTTCCGTGACGGTCTCACCACGCGCAAGCCGCGGTTGCTCGGAGTCCAGGCCGCGGGCGCTGCTCCGCTGGTTCACGGTGCGCCGGTGAAGGATCCGGAAACCATCGCCACCGCGATCCGGATCGGCTCGCCCGCATCCTGGAACGGCGCCGTCAACGCCAAGGAAGAATCGAACGGAGCATTCCGCGCCGCGACCGACGAGGAGATCCTCGAGGCGTACCGGCTGATCGCCAAGACCGAGGGCGTGTTCGTCGAGCCCGCCTCCGCCGCCAGTGTCGCCGGGCTCCTCGCAGCTCGAAAGGAAGGCTGGCTCGAACCGGGCCTGACCGTCGTGTGCACGGTCACCGGAAACGGCCTCAAGGATCCTGATACAGCGCTGTCGGGAATGCCTGTCGTAGAACCCATTTCGGTCGATCCCGTCGCTGTCGCGGCTGCGCTCGAGCTGGCCTGAGTTGACGGAATCTCCGGCCATGACGACGACACTCCCCATCGGGCTCACGGTCACCGCGCGCGTCCCGGCGTCCAGTGCCAACATCGGACCCGGATTCGACAGTCTCGGAATCGCTTTGGGGCTGTACGACGAGATCGAGGTCACGACCACCGCGTCGGGACTGCGGATTCACGTCGACGGTGAGGGTTCGGCGGACGTGCCGTGGGGTCCGACGCATCTGGTCGTACGCGCCATCGAGCGGGGTCTCGAAGCTGCCGGAGTGTGGGCCGACGGCTTGGATGTCCACTGCCGCAACGTGATTCCGCACTCCAGGGGGCTCGGTTCCTCGGCGTCGGCTGTGGTCGGGGGCCTCGCTGCCGCCAACGCACTGGCCGCGAAAGTGGATCGCTCGCTCGCGCTGTCGGAGGGTCAGCTGGTCCAGCTCTCATCGGAATTCGAGGGTCATCCCGACAATGCGTCGGCGAGTTGCCTCGGCGGTGCGGTGGTGTCGTGGAGCGAACCGCCCAATGCCAGTGTCACGGCGCGGAAGTACGCAGCCGTACGGCTGGAGGTGCACCCGAGCATCAAGGTCGTCGTGCTCGTACCGTCCGAACGCTCGTCGACGTCGCACACCCGGGGACTGTTGCCCGAGTTGGTGCCCCACCGTGATGCGGCGTTCAACGTCAGCCGCAGTGCACTCGCGGTGGTGGCGCTGACCGAGCGCCCGGATCTGTTGATGTCCGCGACGGAGGACCTGCTGCATCAAGGTCAGCGCGCCCAGGCGTTACCCGACACCACTCGCTGGATCAGCACCTTGCGCGCGCGGTCCATCGCGGCCGTGGTGTCCGGTGCGGGCCCGACGGTCATGGCGCTGTGCACCGAGGAGTTTCCCGCCGATCTGCGCGAGGCCGCATCGGCCGAGGGATGGCGGGTGCTCGACCTCGACGTGGCCGACGGAGTCACCGTCGCGTGACAAACGCGTCAGTAGGGTTCTTGCCGAGTGGGGACAACGGCGCTATGGTGAACCCTGTCCGTACATCGTGCGCTTCAGACGCCGGTTTCGTCAGGGCATTCAGGTCGCTGTATTCGGGGGATTCATACGTCCGAGTGATGTGACGCTCCTGACTCGATCCTTCCCGTGGTTCTCTGCGGTCCGGATCGATGGTGTCGTCGACGGGGTGCGTCGAACATGAACGGCAATATCCGAGCTCGGCAGAACGCCGAATTGCGGAACGAACCCTCGGCTGCGCATCGAGCGAGCGAGGGAAGGAAAGGACCTCCGTGACCGATACGGAACTTATCTCTGCGCCCGAAACGTCACGCCGACGTGCTGGCCTGTCCGGAATGGTTCTCACCGAGCTCCGCAGCCTCGCTGGTGAACTCGGTATCAAGAGCGTTTCCGGGATGCGCAAGGGCGATCTGATCGCTGCGATTTCCGAGCGTCAATCGGGTAGCGCACCGGCCAAGACGGACGCACCGAAATCCGACGCACCCAAGTCGCGTCGCGCCGCTGCATCCGCGCCGGTCGTCGAAGATCGGCCAACAGCCGAGGCGGCACCGAAGCAGTCGGCTCCAGAAGCGCCGTCCTCGGACGCGCCAACGACGCAATCGGGCGATTCTGCCGATGCCGCTCCCGAGACGGGCCGCCGAACACGCGGACGTCGTGCCGCAGGTCGGCGAGCCGGTGCTCCCGAACAACTCCCACTCGACGACAGCAACGATTCGGCCGGATCCGCTCCCGCGGCGACCGATTCGCCCGCAGTCGCGCCGCAGGCGGAGAAGCCGGACGAGACCGGCGACAGCGCCGCCACCGAGCGCCCGCGCCGTAGTCGCGGCGACCGCAACCGCCAGGACGGGTCGGAACGCGAACCCCGTGACGCCGAAGGCAACCGCGACAACGCGAACCGCGACTCCGGAAGCCGCAATCAAGGCGACCGGGACGGCTCCAACCGCGAGAACGGTAACCGTGACAACGGAAACCGGGACAACGGAAACCGCAATCAGGGTGACCGCGACAACCGCGACGGTGGCGGTCGTAACCAGAGCGGACGCAATCGCAACCAGGGCGACGGTCGCAACGACAACCGCAACGAGGATCGCAACAACGGTCCGCGCGACAACCGCGACAACAACCAGGACGACGACGGCGAAGGCCGCGGACGTCGGGGACGTCGGTTCCGTGAGCGCCGTCGCGGACGCGACCGTGGCGAAGGCAACGACGGTGGCGGTGGCCGCGAGCGCGATACCGAGATTCGCGAGGACGATGTTCTTCAGCCGGTAGCCGGCATCCTCGATGTTCTCGACAACTACGCGTTCGTCCGTACCTCCGGCTACCTCGCCGGACCCAATGACGTCTACGTGTCGATGAACCTGGTTCGCAAGAACGGCCTTCGCCGCGGCGACGCGGTGACCGGTGCGGTTCGGGTGGCACGCGAAGGCGAGCAGTCCAGCCAGCGGCAGAAGTTCAACCCGCTAGTGCGTCTGGACACCGTCAACGGGGGAGAGGTCGAGGCCGCGCGCAAGCGTCCGGAGTTCGGCAAGCTCACTCCGCTGTACCCCAACCAGCGGTTGCGTCTCGAGACTCAGCAGAACATCCTGACCACGCGCATCATCGACCTGGTGATGCCGATCGGCAAGGGGCAGCGCGCACTCATCGTCAGCCCGCCCAAGGCAGGCAAAACGAGCGTCCTGCAGGCCATCGCCAACGCGATCGCCATCAACAATCCCGAGTGCTACCTGATGGTCATCCTCGTCGACGAGCGTCCCGAGGAAGTGACGGACATGCAGCGCTCCGTCAAGGGCGAGGTCATCGCGTCGACGTTCGACCGGCCGCCGGGCGACCACACCGCGGTGGCCGAGCTGGCGATCGAACGGGCCAAGCGTCTGGTCGAAGCCGGCCAGGACGTGGTGGTTCTGCTCGACTCGATCACCCGTTTGGGACGTGCGTACAACAACAGCTCACCTGCATCGGGCCGAATCCTGTCCGGTGGTGTCGACTCGACCGCTCTGTACCCGCCGAAGCGGTTCCTCGGCGCGGCTCGCAACATCGAACACGGTGGTTCGTTGACGATCATCGCCACGGCAATGGTCGAGACCGGATCCACCGGTGACACCGTGATCTTCGAGGAGTTCAAGGGCACCGGCAACGCCGAGCTCAAGCTCGATCGCAAGATCGCCGAACGCCGCGTGTTCCCGGCAGTGGACATCAACCCGTCGAGCACCCGCCACGACGAGTTGCTCCTTGCTCTCGACGAGGCCGCCGTCGTACACAAGCTGCGGCGCGTGCTGTCCGGACTGGACTCGCACCAGGCCATCGACCTGCTGGTCGACCGTCTGAAGAAGAGCAAGAACAACCTCGAGTTCCTGATGGAAGTCTCCAAGACTGCGCCGGGCGGGGCGAACGACTGACAATTGTTTCCCGGATCTTTCGTCCGGGGAACAAGCCGACAGGTGCGCGCGTTGTAAGCATCTGTCGGCACAGAAGTACCGGCGATTAGCAGGTCAGATGCACGCTCTGGCATAATCAACGGCCGAGTCCGGTTCCGGTTCACGTCTTCGATCGGCGAAGACGACCCGGCGACCACTAGAGAGAACGGTAAGGACACCATGAAGGCAGGAATTCACCCCGACTACACACTGACGACAGTCGTCTGTGGTTGCGGCAATACTTTCGAGACCCGAAGCACCACCGACAAAGAGCGCATCAGCGTCGAGGTCTGCTCGCAGTGCCACCCCTTCTACACCGGCAAGCAGAAGATTCTCGACACCGGCGGTCGCGTCGCTCGCTTCGAGGCTCGCTACGGCAAGCGCGCCGGCAAGAAGGCCGACGCAGACAGCTAGCTGTTTCGCCGACGCCCGTCCTGTGCATCACAGGACGGGCGTCGGCTTTTTTGTGTCCACATTCAGTTGCACCGGCGTTCGAGAGTGAGTCATCAACATGGCGAGAACAGACAAGCCTTCGGCCATCGACGACATCCTCGCCGAACACTCCGGACTCGAGCAGCAACTCGCCGACCCAGCTCTGCACAACGACCCGTCCGCGGCCCGCAGAGCAGGCAAGAGGTTCGCCGAACTGGCCCCCATCATGTCCGCGCACACCAAGCTGACCTCCGCGCAGGACGACCTCGAAGCCGCGCGTGAGCTCGCCGCCGACGATTCCTCGTTCGCGTCCGAGATTCCCGAGCTGGAGGCGACCGTGTTGCACCTCGAGCAGACCCTCACCGACCTGCTCGCACCACGCGACCCGCACGACGGCGACGACATCGTGATGGAGGTCAAGTCGGGGGAGGGCGGCGAGGAATCGGCGCTCTTCGCGGCCGATCTCGCGCGGATGTACGTGCGCTACGCGGAACGCCGCGGGTGGCGGGTCGAGGTGCTCGACGCGAACGTCTCGGACCTGGGCGGATACAAGGACGCGACGCTGTCGATCAAGACCAGGGATCCCCTCGACGGCGTCTGGGCCCGGCTGAAGTTCGAGGGCGGCGTCCACCGCGTGCAACGGGTACCGGTGACCGAATCGCAGGGGCGCGTGCACACGTCCGCGGCCGGCATCCTGGTGTACCCCGAACCCGATGAGGTGGAAGAGGTTCAGATCGACGAGACCGATCTGCGCATCGACGTCTACCGCTCGTCCGGCAAAGGTGGCCAGGGCGTCAACACCACCGACTCCGCAGTCCGAATCACGCACCTGCCGACCGGCATCGTGGTGACCTGTCAGAACGAGCGGTCTCAGCTGCAGAACAAGGCACGCGCGATGCAGGTACTTGCAGCTCGCCTGCAGGCAGCCGCAGAAGAAGCGGCCGACGAAGAAGCATCGGCAGGCAGGGCCAGCCAGGTGCGCACCGTCGACCGCTCGGAGCGGATCAGAACCTACAACTTCCCCGAGAACCGCATCACGGACCACCGGATCGGCTTCAAGGCACACAACCTCGACTCACTTCTGGACGGCGAGATGGATGCGTTGCTCGACGCGCTGGCCAAGGCGGACCGCGACGCGCGCATGCAAGCAGAGTAGCTGCGGCACATAGCTTTACAGATTTCGCCGGGCTGCTGCACCGATAGGTGCGATACCCTGGCGGCCAGGTTCGACCCCGCAACAGCGCCCGAGAGGCACACCAGACATGAACCAGGCCCTGACCCCCGCAGGCGAGAACGCCGTGTCCGAGCTGTCCTCGCGCTACGGCATCTCGACCGATGCCGTCCGCACGATGCTCGACGCCGTCAACAACGGCCGCGGCAGCATGGCTCAGTTCAACATCCCCGAGCTCGGCGGCAGTGGGCAGTGGATGCGCGGCGGAATGACCATGGTGGGCAACATGTTCGACCACGGACTCAAGAGCCGGGTCGACGGCCTCTGCCGAGACCTGTCGGCGGTGCTGTCGCAGCATCAGGTGTACCCGCCCAGGGGGACCGGCAGCAGCTCGTTCGGTGGCAACTCGTTCGGCGGCGGCTCGTGGTGGCCGTCGGACCTCGGTGCGCCGAGCTCGAGCGGTGGCCAGAACGGCTCGCAGTACGCAGTGTTCCCGGGATCTCGACGCCTCGCGGTGTTGGTCGGCGGCGAACTGGCCGTGTACGACACTCTCGATCACTCCATCGGCGGAGTCCAGCAACAGCAGGGCGGTGGACCGGGCTCGCTGGAGTTCACCAGCCAGTACGGCACGTTCACCGCAGGCAGCCTGCCTCGAGTCGATCAGCAGTCGGGCGGGACGAACTCGCAGAACCAGTCGACGCCGCAACCCGCTCCGCAGACCTACGCGCAACCGTCCTCGTCGCACCAGTCTTCGCAGTCCTCGAACCATTCGCCTCAGGGCAACCCGTCAGGTGTGGACATCTCCGACATCACGGCTGCGATCGAGGCTCTCGCGGGTCTGCACGCGAAGGGCTTCCTCACCGACGACGAGTTCCACGCCAAGAAGTCGGAGTTGCTGGGACGCGTGTGACCGGGTTGTCGGTGCCTCGTGGCAGGCTGTTCGAATGAGCCGCAAGCCGTTACGCCTGGCCATCCTCGAAGCAACGTCGATGCTCGACGCTGCCGGTGTGCCGAGCCCACGGGTCGATGCGGAGCTGCTCGCCGCGCACCTCGTCGGCGTGGACCGCGGCCGTCTCGGTCTGGTTCCTCTCGTCGAACCCGAGGTCGTCGAGGCGTACTTCCGAACCGTCGAGCAGCGCGCGAAACGTATTCCGCTGCAATACATCACGGGAACGACCTCGCTGGGCAACATCGACGTCGAAGTAGGGCCGGGCGTGTTCGTACCCCGGCCGGAAACCGAACTGTTGTTGGCCTGGGCGCTCGCGTTCCTCGAAAACGTCGACCACCATCCGCCGGTGATTCTCGATCTGTGCACGGGCTCGGGGGCACTGGCACTGGCGATCGCCAACGCCCGGCCCGATGCCGTCGTCCATGCCGTCGAGCTCGACCCGTCGGCGTTGGCATGGGCCCGGCGCAATGCCGACCTGTGCAGCGGCCACGGTGATACCCCGATCACGCTGCACCACGGCGACGTCACGGCACGAGATCTGTTGACCGAACTCGACGGCGCTGTCGACATGATCGTCGCAAACCCGCCCTATATCCCGGAGGGGGCAGACCTCGATCCCGAAGTGATCGATCACGATCCGCACATGGCGCTGTTCGGCGGTTCGGACGGACTGTCCGTCATCGAACCGATGATCGGCAACATCGCCCGCTGGCTTCGGATCGGCGGCGGCGTCGCGATCGAACACGACGACTCCAATGGCGGCGAGGTGGCGGCGCTGCTGTCTCGGCGACGAGTGTTCACCGAGGTCACCGCGCATCCGGATCTGGCGGGTAGGCCCCGGTTCGTCGTCGCCGCACGGGCGCACCCGGCCCAGGCCTGACGACGGGAACGGCAAGCGGGCGACACCTGACATCACTTCGTTATCGAAGGTGGAAGGATAGGTGCCGTGAGTACCGTCTACGACTGCCGTGAAGCCGACGCGCGCACTGCTGGATTGACCGCTGCCCGCGGTGCCCTCAAATCCGGCCGACTGGTCGTCATGCCTACCGACACTTTGTACGGAATCGCAGCCGATGCATTCGACGGCAGCGCTGTCACGGATCTGCTGCGCGCCAAGGGCAGGGGCCGCGATATGCCGGTTCCCGTGCTCGTCGGTTCCTGGAACACCATCGACGGCCTGGTTCAGAGTGTCCGGCCACGCACCCGAGATTTGATTCGTGCCTTCTGGCCCGGTGCGCTCAGCATCGTCGTGCAGCAGGCTCCGTCCTTGGCCTGGGATCTGGGCGACGCCCAGGGCACCGTCATGTTGCGGATGCCGCTGCACCCTGTCGCGCTCGAGCTGCTGCGTGAGGTCGGCCCGCTCGCAGTGTCCAGCGCCAACATCTCCGGCAGTCCACCAGCCACCACCGTGACGGAGGCACGAGATCAGCTCGGCGGCTCGGCCGCGGTGTACCTGGACGGGGGACCGGCCGACCACGCGGTGGCGTCGACCATCATCGATCTGACAAGCGATCGAGCACGAATTCTGCGGGTCGGTGCCATTCCCACCGAGAAGATTGCCGAGGTTCTCGGTGTCACCGCCGAAAGCCTGGTCCCGGGAGCGTCCTGACATGGCTGTCCATCCCGCACGCCTCCGCGCATGAGCGTCACTCGGGGAGGCATCCTTGACGAAAGTGTCGACGTGCTCGCTCAGTCGAATCTGGGTGCAGGCGTACCGATTCGCGAACTGCTCCTGGTGTTCCTCACCGCAGCGGTGGTCACGTTCTTCGCCACCGGCGGTGTTCGTGTGGCGGCCGTCAAGTTCGGTGCCGTCGCGGTTCCTCGTGATCGTGACGTCCACGTGCAGGCCACCCCGAGGCTCGGGGGAGTGGGCATCTACGTGGGGATGCTGGCTGCGTTGCTCTTCGCGTCACAGCTGCCTGCACTGGCTCGCGGATTCGACGTCGCCTACAACCGCGACATTCCGGCCGCACTGGTTGCCGGCTTCGTGATCGTGCTGGTCGGCGTCATCGACGACCGATGGGGTCTGGATGCCCTGACCAAGTTCGTCGGCCAGGTGACGGCGGCCGGGGTCCTCGTCATCATGGGCGTGAGCTGGGTCGTGCTGTACCAGCCGTGGGGAGGCGAGCCCGGTCAACCCGGCAGCACCCTGGTGCTCGACCAACTGCAAGCCGGACTGGTGACCGTTCTGATCACCGTCGTGATCGTCAATGCGATGAACTTCGTCGATGGACTCGACGGGCTGGCGGCCGGTCTGGGGCTCATCTCCTCGGTGGCGATCTGCATCTTCTCGGTGGGGTTGCTGCAGGAGCAGGGCGGCGACGTCGGTGTCTACCCACCGGCGCTGATCGCGGCGGCATTGGCAGGCGCGTGCCTGGGGTTTCTGCCGCACAACTTCCAGCCCGCTCGCATCTTCATGGGCGATTCGGGATCGATGCTCATCGGTTTGACGCTTGCCACCATCTCGACCAGTGCCTCCGGGCGGATCCCGTTGACGGCGTACGGCCCACGCGATCTGCTGGGTCTGCTGTCGCCGCTTCTGCTGGTCGGAGCCGTGATGCTCATTCCGATCCTCGACCTGCTGCTGGCTGTCATTCGCCGGACCCGGGCCGGACGGAGTCCTTTCAGCCCCGACAAGATGCACCTGCATCATCGGTTGCTGCAGATCGGACATTCGCATCGCCGGGTGGTGCTGGTGATCTACCTGTGGGTCGGTGTCCTCGCCTTCGGGGCGGTCGGGTCGTCTCTGCTGGACCGCCGAATAGTGGTGCTTCTGGTTGCCGCAGGTCTGGTGTTCGCGCTGGTCGTCACTGCTGTGCCGACGCTGCGGGTGGACCGATCGCAGGGCTCGGAACCGCGAAGCGCTCGACGGGGCGGCTGATCCCGTCGGCTGTTCGCGGACGCGTGCTGGGTACCCTCGACAACTGTGACCTTCACTCCGCAGTCCATGCCCGACCAATTCGCCCCGCTTCGCGCCGCGGTTCGATACGGACTCATCGGACTGGTGGTGCTCACGGTGGTGAGCGTCGGAATCGCCGTCGCGGCGGCCGGAACACCTGGTCTGTGGGGATCCCTCATCGGTGTTGCCATCGGCGGAGGCTTCGTCATCACGACGGCGTTGTCGGTGGCGCTCACCACGCGTTTTCCGGCCTCGGCAGTCGGAGCACTGCTTCTCGGCGGTTGGTTGGTGAAGATGGTGATCGCGCTGATCGTGTTGGTCGCACTCAAGGACGCCGACTTCTACAATCGGTATTCCTTGGGGCTGACGATTCTGGGAGCGCTCGTGGTCGTGCTCGGTGCGGAGGTCTTCGGGGTCGTCAAGACGAAAGTCGCCTACGTGGACAGCGTTCCCACCGAGGACAAGACCGACGATCGGTAGTACGACAGCCTGTCGTAATCGGTTAAGCTGAGGGCCGCCTACACAACGTCGTAGTTCTGTTGATAAAGTTTGCATCAAGCGGTGGGCAAGACTGGGACGAAAGAGACTTTTTCCCTGGACTGGACCCCCGCAGGTAGCAGTCAGCGTGAGCTTCCTTACAGTAGGCCCGGAGTCATCGACTTCGGCAACGTAAGGTTCCGCCCTGAGAGTTGCCGAGTCGACGTGAGTCGCCGACACCCGACAGACGCTTGGCCGATGAAGACCGGGCCTCAGCCTCTGACGATTGCGAGCCGATTTTCGTCGACTTGATAGATCGTCATTGTCCGATCGAACCGCAGTCGTTACCCGGCTGCGGCCCGAACACGGGAGAGACCGCTGAGCGTCACCACCCTGGCTGCGGAATACAGTCCGCCGTCACTATCCGATTTCTTTCCTCCCGCGGTGCTGTTCGAGGGGACCCCGTTCGAGCTCGACAGGCTGATGCTCATCCGCATCCTGATGTCGGCGATTCTGATCATCTTCATGGTGGTTGCCCTCCGCAGCCCGAAGATCGTTCCGCGTGGTCTTCAGAACGTCGGCGAGATCGCTCTCGATTTCGTTCGGATCCACGTCGCAGAAGATGTGCTCGGTAAAGAACAGGGTCGTCGATTCCTGCCCGTCATCATGACCATCTTCTTCACGGTGTTCGCGGTGAACGCGAGCGCTGTCATTCCGTTTCTGAACATCTCGTCGAATGCCCGCATCGGTCTACCGATCGTGCTCGCTGCGGTCGCGTACGTCGCGTTCATCTACGCAGGTGTCAAGAAGTTCGGTGTCGGGAAGTTCGTCAAGGGCACCATCGTCATCCCGGGCATTCCGCCGGCGATGCACGTGCTGCTGATCCCGCTGGAGTTCGTCTCGAACTTCGTACTCCGTCCGTTCACACTGACGGTGCGTCTGCTCGCCAACATGCTGGCCGGCCACATCATGCTCGTGCTGTTCTTCAGCGCGACCCAGTTCTTCCTCTTCGAGGCGTCGGCCGGGCTGAAGATCTTCGCAGCACCCTCGCTCATCATGGGCTTCCTGTTCACGATGTTCGAGATGCTGGTGATCTTCCTCCAGGCCTACATTTTCGCGCTGCTCACGGCGATCTACATCGATCTGTCGCTGCACGCCGACTCGCACTGACCGACCAACTGACCGAACCAGCTACACCGCCACCTCCGACACCCGGATGTGGACCGAAGAAAGGGAACGGAAAACCCAATGAGCCTTGAAGTTCTGGCCCAGGCGCAGGAAATCACCGCAAGCGGATACGGCGCCATCGGCTACGGCCTCGCAGCCATCGGCGGCGGCATCGGCCTCGGCCTCGTCGTCGCCAAGAACATGGAAGCAACCGCTCGTCAGCCCGAGCTGGCCGGTCAGCTCCGTACCACCATGTTCCTCGGCATCGCATTCACCGAGTCCCTCGCCCTGATCGGCCTCGTCGCCGGCTTCATTCTCTGAGAGCGCGATGACAAACGCGATTACGTTGCTGGCGGCGGAGGGGGAGGAATACAACCCTCTTCTGCCCGCAACCTACGACATCGTTTGGTCGATCGTCTGTGTCGCGGCAATCGGCTTCCTCTTCTGGAAGTACGTGGTGCCGCGCTTCACCAAGGTTCTCGCTGAGCGTTCCGAGCTCATCGAAGGCGGAATCAAGAAGGCCGAAGAGGCACAGGCAGAGGCCAAGGCTGCTCTCGAGCAGTACCACGCTCAGCTGGCCGACGCCCGTTCCGAGGCCGCGCAGATCCGTGAGGAAGCGCGTACCCAGGGGCAGGCGATTCTCGCCGAGATGAAGGAAAAGGCGCAGGAAGAAAGCGACCGGATCGTGGCCGCAGGTCACAATCAGCTCGTTGCTCAGCGTCAGCAGATCGTCACCGAACTTCGGGGAGATCTGGGACGCACGGCCGTCGAACTCGCTGAGAAGGTCATCGGAGAGCAGTTGTCCGACGACGCGAAGCGTTCCAGTTCGATCGATCGCTTCCTCAACGAGTTGGATTCCGTCACCGCGGACTCCGCATCCGGAAAGTGAGTCGAACCATGTACGCAACTTCTCGTGAGGCACTCGCCCGCACGCGGTCGGTTGCCCACGAAGCTCTGGGGTCCGCGTCGGCAGGCGAGGCAACAGCCGTCGCTGCTCAGACCGGTGCCGAGTTGTTCGCCGTCGTCGAGACCCTCGACGCGCAGCGCACGTTGCGTACCGCTCTCGCCGACTCGTCGGTCGAGGGCGTTCGGCGAAGCGATCTGGCCGGAGAGGTCTTCTCCGGCCAGGTGTCGAGTGCAACGGCGACGATCGTCAAGGCCGCTGCCGGCGAAAGCTGGTCCACCGCTCGCGACCTGCTGAACTCGCTGGTCGAGCTGGGACGTGAAGCTCTGCTTCGCGCCGCGGCCGATCAGGATCAGTTGGACACGGTCGAGGACGAGCTGTTCCGCCTCGGGCGGATCGTGGCAGGAAACCCGCAGCTCGAGCAGGCCCTCTCGGATCGCTCGAAGCCCGCGCAGGCCAAGCGTGAACTGCTCGGTCGCCTGCTCTACGGCAAGGTCACCGCGGTCACCGAGGCGCTTGCAGTTCAGGCTGTGACGCGTCCGCGAAAGGCTGCTCCCGCCGACGTACTGAACGGACTGGCCGATCTGGCCGCCGAGCAGCGCGACCGCGCGGTCGCCCACGTCCGCAGCGCAGCACCACTGAGCGACAGTCAGCTCGAGAAGCTGACGGCCACCTTGACCCGCACGTACGGCAAGCAGGTCACGGTGCATGTAGAGGTCGATACCGAACTGCTCAGCGGACTTGTCGTTCGTATCGGCGACGAGGTCATCGACGGTAGCGGGGCAGGCCGCCTCGCTGCATTGCGAAAGACGCTCAAATAGTCCGACACGGACACAGTAACGAGAAGAAGCGTCTCGACTTTCGAGACATTTCACCCCGCGATCATTTGAAGGAAGAGCAGGAAACACTATGGCGGAGCTGACGATCTCCTCCGACGAGATCCGTAGCGCGATCGATAACTTCACCGCGAGCTACTCACCGGAGTCTTCCCGCGAGGAGGTCGGCACGGTTACGGACACGAGCGACGGAATCGCTCACGTGTCCGGATTGCCGTCGGCGATGTCCAACGAACTCCTGGAATTCCCCGGCGGAGTCCTCGGTGTCGCGCTGAACCTGGATGCCACCGAAATCGGTGCCGTCATCCTCGGTGACTACGAGCACATCGAAGAAGGCCAGGAAGTCAAGCGCACCGGAGACGTGCTGTCGGTCCCCGTGGGCGACGGCTACCTCGGCCGCGTCGTGGACCCCCTGGGCAAGCCCATCGACGGCCTCGGCGACATCGAGTCCTCCGAGACCCGCGCCCTCGAACTGCAGGCTGCCTCGGTGCTCGAGCGTCAGCCCGTCGAGGAGCCGCTGCAGACCGGTATCAAGGCGATCGACGCCATGACCCCGATCGGCCGCGGCCAGCGTCAGCTCATCATCGGCGACCGCAAGACCGGCAAGACCGCGGTCTGCATCGACGCGATCCTGAACCAGAAGGCCAACTGGGAGAGCGGCGACGAGAAGAAGCAGGTTCGCTGCATCTACGTCGCCATCGGCCAGAAGGGTTCGACGATCGCAGGCGTCAAGGCTGCACTCGAAGAGCAGGGCGCACTCGAATACACGACCATCGTCGCGGCTCCCGCGTCCGATTCGGCCGGCTTCAAGTGGCTCGCCCCGTACACCGGCTCGGCCATCGGCCAGCACTGGATGTACCAGGGCAAGCACGTCCTCATCGTGTTCGACGACCTGACCAAGCAGGCCGAGGCGTACCGCGCCATCTCGCTGCTGCTGCGTCGTCCGCCGGGCCGCGAGGCATACCCCGGTGACGTATTCTACTTGCACTCCCGTCTGCTGGAGCGTTCGGCGAAGCTGTCCGACGAGCTCGGTGGCGGATCGTTGACGGCTTTGCCGATCATCGAGACCAAGGCCAACGACGTCTCGGCGTACATCCCGACCAACGTCATCTCCATCACCGACGGCCAGGTCTTCCTGGAGTCGGACCTGTTCAACAAGGGCGTCCGTCCCGCAATCAACGTCGGTATCTCGGTGTCCCGAGTCGGCGGCGCGGCACAGACCAAGGGCATGAAGAAGGTCTCCGGATCTCTTCGCCTCGAGCTCGCTCAGTTCCGCGAGCTGGAAGCCTTCTCTGCGTTCGCGTCCGACCTCGACGCGGCCTCCAAGGCTCAGCTCGAGCGCGGCGCACGTCTGGTCGAGCTGCTCAAGCAGGATCAGTACGCCCCGGTCGCCGTCGAAGATCAGATCGTCTCGATCTGGCTCGCAGGGCAGGGAACGTACGACTCGGTTCCCGTCGGCGACGTGCGTCGCTTCGAGACCGAGCTGCTCGAGGACCTGCACCGCAACGCCAGCGGCGTCTACGACGGCATTGCCGGTGGCAAGGCTCTCGACGAGGACAACCAGAAGGCACTGACCGAGGCGACCGAGAAGTTCAAGGCCGGATTCGTCGACTCGGACGGCAACCGCGTCGTCAACGAGGCCGAGGCAGACACTCTGAACGCCGACGAGGTCAGCCAGGAGCAGGTCAACGTCACTCGCAAGACAGTCAGCAAGTAGGCCTGCGATGACAGATGCCAAGACGAGCACAGAAGGGAGCGTGAACAGCTAGATGGCAAGCATTCTCGAGCTTCGCTCCCGCATCAAGTCGGTCAACTCGACCAAGAAGATCACCAAGGCACAAGAGTTGATCGCGACATCGCGAATCACCAAGGCTCAGGCTCGCGTTGCCGCATCGAAGCCGTATGCGGAAGAGATCACCAAGGTGCTCTCCGCGTTGGCGAGTGCATCGAGCTCGCTCGATCACCCGCTGCTCAACGAGCGACCCGAGCCCAAGCGTGCCGCGGTTCTGGTCGTGACCAGCGACCGCGGTATGTGCGGCGGCTACAACTCCAACGTGCTCAAGGAGACGGAGGAGCTGTTCCAGCTGCTCCGCTCCGAGGGCAAGGATCCGGTCATCTATGTCCTCGGCGCAAAAGGCCTGGGCTACTACACATTCCGTGAGCGGGACGTGAAGGGTGCCTGGACGGGCTTCTCTCAGGAGCCCGGATACGCCGACGCGGCCAAGGCCAGTAGGCACCTGGTCGAACTGTTCATGGCCGGCTCGGGCACCGAGGTCGAGGCTCCCAACGGTGAAGGCACCGTCGAGGGCGTGGACGAGTTGCACATCGTCTACACCCGCTTCGTGTCGATGCTCACGCAGAAGCCCGAAGTTCGCCGTATGGCACCGCTCGAAATCTCGTACACAGACGAGGAATTCGAGATGGGTGCGGATGCGCTGAGCGACTCACCGACCGCAGATGTGCAGGCACAGTATGAGTTCGAGCCGGAAGCGGGAACCCTGCTCTCGGCGCTGCTGCCCAAGTACATCAGCACCAGGATCTATGCGTCGTTGCTCGATGCAGCAGCGTCGGAGTCCGCGGCGCGTCGTACCGCCATGAAGGCAGCGACGGACAACGCGAACGAATTGGTCGAGACCTTGAGCCGTCAGGCCAACCAGGCTCGGCAGGCCCAGATCACCCAGGAAATCAGCGAAATCGTCGGTGGCGCCAACGCGTTGGCCGACAGCGCAGGAAGTGACTAAGCAATGACCGCAGCAGTAGCCCAAGAGAACGCGAGCGGAGCGGACACTCAGTCCGGCCGTGTCGTTCGGGTCATCGGCCCCGTTGTGGACGTCGAGTTCCCGCGCGGCTCGATTCCCGCACTGTTCAACGCCCTCAACGCAGAGATCACTCTGCCGACCGTGGCCAAGACCCTGACGCTCGAGGTCGCACAGCACCTCGGTGACAACTTGGTTCGCACCATCTCGATGCAGCCCACCGACGGACTCGTCCGCGGCACTGCAGTCATCGACTCGGGCAAGCCGATCTCGGTTCCCGTCGGTGACGTCGTCAAGGGCCACGTGTTCAACGCCCTCGGTGACTGCCTGGACACCCCCGGACTCGGCCGCGACGGCGAGCAGTGGGGCATCCACCGCAAGCCACCAGCCTTCGATCAGCTCGAGGGCAAGACCGAGATCCTCGAGACCGGCATCAAGGTCATCGACCTCCTGACCCCGTACGTCAAGGGCGGAAAGATCGGTCTGTTCGGTGGTGCCGGTGTCGGCAAGACCGTTCTGATCCAGGAAATGATCACCCGCATCGCACGCGAGTTCTCGGGCACCTCGGTGTTCGCAGGAGTCGGCGAGCGCACCCGTGAGGGCACCGACCTCCACCTGGAGATGGAAGAGATGGGCGTGCTCCAGGACACCGCCCTCGTCTTCGGCCAGATGGACGAGCCGCCCGGCACGCGTATGCGCGTGGCGTTGTCGGCACTGACCATGGCGGAGTACTTCCGCGATGTTCAGGGACAGGACGTTCTTCTGTTCATCGACAACATCTTCCGCTTCACGCAGGCAGGTTCGGAGGTGTCGACCCTTCTCGGTCGTATGCCGTCGGCCGTCGGTTACCAGCCCACGCTGGCGGACGAGATGGGTGAGCTCCAGGAGCGCATCACCTCGACCCGTGGACGCTCGATCACCTCGCTGCAGGCGATCTACGTTCCCGCCGACGACTACACCGACCCGGCTCCGGCCACGACGTTCGCGCACCTCGATGCGACGACCGAGCTCTCGCGTCCGATTTCGCAGATGGGTATCTACCCCGCTGTGGACCCGCTGAGCTCCACCTCTCGCATCCTCGAGCCCGGCATCGTCGGTGCGGAGCACTTCCGCGTCGCCAACGAGGTCAAGCGGATCCTGCAGAAGTACAAGGAGCTGCAGGACATCATCGCCATCCTCGGTATGGACGAGCTTCAGGAAGAGGACAAGGTTCTGGTCGGCCGTGCACGCCGCCTCCAGAAGTTCCTCGGCCAGAACTTCATCGTTGCCGAGAAGTTCACCGGCGAGGCCGGTTCGGTCGTGTCGCTCTCCGACACCATCGAGGCATTCGACAAGGTCACCAAGGGTGAGTACGACCACCTTCCCGAGCAGGCCTTCAACAGCTGTGGTGGTCTCGACGATGTCGAGGCAGCCGCGAAGAAGATGGCCGGAAAGTAGACCGACGTGACTTCTTCCGAGAAGAGCGGCATGGAGGTCTCCCTGGTCGCTGTGGAGCAAAAGCTGTGGTCCGGTACCGCGACCATCGTCAGCGCTCAGACCACCGAAGGTGAGATCGGCATCATGCTGGGCCACGAGCCTGTCCTCGGGCAGTTGATCGAGGGCGGCACGGTGTCGATCACGACCACGGACGGCGAAAAGCTCATCGCAGCCGTCCACGGTGGATTCCTGTCGGTGACCGGCAAGACGGTCACCGTGCTGGCAGAATCGGCCGATTTCGCCGACGACATCGATGTCGAGGCGGCACGGGCTGTAGTGGCAGAGAACGGCGACGACCTCGAGGCCATTGCTGTGGCCAAGGGTCGTGTCCGCGCTGTCGAGCGGTCCTAGGTTCACGAGAAGCCGCGACGAGACCTGCGATGCACTACGGATTGATTGTTCTGATCATTCTGGTTGTGCTGCTCGCAGGGCTCGTCGCGGCTTTTGCGTACCGTCTGATGGTTCTACGGCGCGGGGGAACCGCCGCGATCATGCGGGTGTTGCCGACGGACGGTGGTGCCGGTTGGCGTCACGGCATCATTCGGTACGGAGACAACACGCTCGTTTTCTTCAAGCTGTCCAGTCTCCGCCCCGGCCCCGATCATCGGCTGGGTAGGCAGGACATTCACGTGGGTGATCGACGAGCCCCACGAGACACCGAGTTCGACATCATGACACCGGACATCGCCGTGTTGGAACTGTCCGACAATGGTAAGTATTTTGAGATCGCCCTCGACAGAAGTGCGTTGACCGCTTTCCTGTCCTGGGTCGAATCTCGTCCCTCCGGCCGATCGCGTCGCCGCCGACCGGCGGCCTGATCAGCTGTCGCCGGTAGTCGCGTCGCTCGAGGCGCGGCTCGACCCGGGAACCCACTGGACGTCGCCCTCGGGGTTGGCGTATCGGCTCAGAATGAACAGCAGATCCGAGAGCCGGTTGAGGTATTTCGCCGGCAATGCACTCGTTGTTTCCGGGCTAGCGTGCACCGCAGCCCATGCCGACCGCTCCGCCCGTCGGGCCACCGTTCGCGACACGTGTAGCAACGCTCCCAGCGGCGTTCCTCCCGGCAGAATGAACGACGTCAGTGCGGGGAGATCCTCGTTGAACTCGTCGCACCAGCCTTCGAGCCGGTCGACGTAGCTCTGATCGATGCGCAAAGGCGGGTACTGCGGATTCTCGACGACCGGAGTCGACAGATCGGCCCCCGCGTCGAAGAGATCGCTCTGGATGGTGCGGATCACCGAATGAACCGATTCGGGCGGGTTGCCGAGGGCGAGAACCACACCGAGACTCGCGTTGGTCTCGTCGCAGTCCGCGTAGGCAATGAGTCGTTCGTCGTTCTTGGACACTCTCGAGAAATCACTCAGCCCGGTGGTCCCGTCGTCGCCGGTTCTCGTGTAGATGCGGGTGAGGTGGACGGCCATGCGCGCTACGGTACCGCGCGGGTGTCGGCCGGTCCCGCTGGCTACGCTGTCGAGGTGAGTGAACGCTTTTTGGTCAACGGTGGAAATCGCCTCGTCGGTGAGGTGGCGGTCGGTGGTGCGAAGAACAGCGTCCTCAAATTGATGGCGGCAGCGCTGCTGGCAGAGGGCACCAGCACGATCACCAACTGCCCCGACATCCTGGACGTGCCATTGATGGCAGAGGTGTTGCGCGGGCTCGGCTGTGAGGTCGAGTTGGAGGGATCGGTCGTTCACATCACCACTCCGGCCATGCCGAAGTATCACGCCGATTTCGCGGCGGTTCGCCAGTTCCGAGCTTCGGTGTGCGTGCTGGGGCCGCTGGTTGCGCGGTGCAAGAGAGCTGTCGTCGCACTGCCGGGCGGAGACGCGATCGGGTCGCGTCCCCTCGACATGCATCAGTCCGGTCTTCAATTGCTCGGGGCACGCAGCGAGATCCAACACGGATGTGTCGTTGCGGAAGCAGACGAATTGCGCGGCGCTAACATCAGACTGGCGTTTCCGTCCGTCGGTGCCACCGAGAACATCTTGATGGCCGCAGTCCTGGCCACCGGGGAGACGGTGATCGACAACGCCGCGCGTGAGCCGGACATCGTCGACGTATGCAACATGCTGAACGAGATGGGTGCCGACGTCCGCGGTGCAGGCACCTCGACTTTGACCATTCGTGGTGTGAGCGCGCTGAAGCCGACGACCCATCGGGTGATCGGCGATCGCATCGTCGCCGCCACGTGGGGAATCGCTGCTGCCATGACTCGTGGGGACGTGCGAGTCCGCGGTGTGAACCCCAAGCACCTGTCGTTGGTGCTGGACAAATTGAGGTCCGCAGGCGCAGAGGTCACCAGCGAGCCCGACGGCTTCCGCGTCGTGCAACACGAGCGACCGCGCGCGGTGAATTTTGCGACGCTTCCGTATCCGGGGTTCCCGACCGACCTGCAGCCGATGGCCATTGGACTTGCGACAGTCGCGGACGGTACGTCGATGATCACCGAAAACGTCTTCGAGGCACGATTCCGGTTCGTCGAGGAGATGATCAGGCTCGGGGCCGACGCGCGCACCGACGGCCACCACGCCGTGGTTCGCGGTGTGCCACAGCTGTCCAGCGCACCGGTGTGGTCCTCCGATATTCGGGCCGGGGCCGGCTTGGTTCTCGCGGGACTGGTGGCCGACGGTACGACGGAGGTGCACGACGTGTTTCACATCGATCGCGGCTATCCGCGATTCGTCGAGAACCTGAGTGCACTCGGTGGCAGTATCGAGCGGGTCAGCTGAGCAGCGTAGCTTCCAGCGCCTCGACCAATATGCTTATCGCATAGTCCAATTCGTCGTCGGAGACGGATCCGTATCCGACGACGATTCCACCCCGGGCTGTGTGGGAGCGGGTCGAGTGTTCGAGCGTCGGTACGTCCACGCCCCTCGCGGCGCATGAGGTAGCGACGTCGCGCGCTGCGGCACTGTCGAGTATCAACACGGTATGCAGGCCGGCTCCGACTCCGCGAAGTTCGCCGAACCTGGCCAGCGCGGCCGCGACCAGGCGGTCGCGGGCTCGATAGAGCCGCCGGGCCGTTCGGACGGCTCTGTCCCATTCGCCGTCGCGCAAGATGGACGTCATCGCATGCTGGACGGGAACCGAGGGATGATCGCCGATCACGCGGCGCGTTGCCGAGATGCGGTCGACCATCGACCGAGGTGCCACCATCCAGCCGAGACGGATCCCGGCACCGAGGGTCTTGGATACGGTGCCGAGGTACACGGTCCGGTCGGGTGCGAGTTCGACCACGGTGGGCAAAGGTGCTACGCCGTAACGGAATTCGGAGTCGTAGTCGTCCTCGATGATCATGGAATCGTTGCTGTGAGCCCAGTCCGCCAGCGCACGTCGACGGCCGATGGGCATGAATGCGCCGGTCGGATATTGATGCGACGGCGTGACGTACACGGCCGGTGTTCGTGGGGGAGTCGAGTCGAGTTGTTCGACGATCAGGCCATCGCGGTCGACGGGGACGTCGTGCAAGGACCACCCGCGATGTGTCGCGAGCGCAGCGGCGGATTTGTAGCCTGGATTCTCCAGTGCCAGAACGTGTTCGACCGATTCGGCAGCGGAAAGCGCACCCAGGGCCAGGTCGAGGCCGTGAATGCTGCCCGTCGTGATCACGATCGACGCCGGTGTGGTGTGCAGCCCGCGGGCGCGGCGGAGTAGATCGGCGACGCGAGTCCTCAGTTCGAGCGTGCCGGCGGAATCGGGATAGTCGCCGGGAGGTGGTGTGCCGCCGACGTCGCGCCACGCGCGCTTCCAGGCATCGGATGCCGAGGGCGGAGTCCACGGGATTCCCGGACGGAGCGATATCCGCGGGGGTGTTCGTGGTGTGGTGTGTGCGCTCGACGCCATCGCAATCGATCGAGGTGCGCGGGGGATGTGTCGGACATAGTTACCCGAACCGC
The DNA here is from genome assembly GCF_033142325.1 of Rhodococcus sp. IEGM 1370. Lineage (NCBI taxonomy): Bacteria > Bacillati > Actinomycetota > Actinomycetes > Mycobacteriales > Nocardiaceae > Rhodococcus > Rhodococcus sp. IEGM 1370. Next base: position 124,044 of record NZ_JAWLRY010000015.1, read on the forward strand.
GTCGGGCATCGAGCCAACCTTCTGCGACAAGCTGTTCGTAAGCCTTCTCCACGACTGCACGCGCGATGCCCAGATCGACGGAAAGTGCTCGGGTGCTGGGTAATCGAGAATCGGGCTGCAGGTCTCCGTCGTCGATTGCGGACCGGATGCGATCCGCCAGTTGGACGGGCAACGTCCGAGCGTCGGCGCGATCGAGGGTGATCGACAGGGAGATCGGGAGCATGGGGTTGTGGTCTCTTTCGGTATCCGCGTCGAAGTGGCCTGAACAAAAGCAGCTCTATTGGACTATGACGAAAGGCCACTCGTCCCGCATCCTGGAAACCATGACAGTCGACGACGTGCCTCTTTCCCCGACGGCGCGAACGGTAGTGATGCGGGGGAGGCATCGCGCCGGCCTCGAACGCGCAGCGTTGCTCGACGTACTGCGCTCGGCGCGCATATGCCACATCGGCGTGATCGTGGATGGAGTGCCTCGCGTCGTACCTACCGTGTTCGGCGTGGATCCCGCCGGTCCGGACAGGGAAGGCACGCTGTATCTGCATGGATCAGTGGCGTCACGCAGCATGATCGACGCTCCGGATCAGGACATCTGCGTCACTGCGACTGTCGTCGACGGGCTCGTCCTGGCTCGATCGGCATTTCATCATTCGATGAACTATCGAAGCGCCGTTGTGGTCGGACGACCTCGCCGAGTGGAGGACGCCGACGAACGGATTCGAGCATTGGACGCGATCGTCGAGCAGGTGGTCCCCGGAAGAAGCATTCACCTGCGTTCACATACTCGGAAAGAGCTTGCAGCCACCGCGGTTCTGGCGCTTTCGATGTACGAGGCATCGGTGAAGTCGCGGTCAGGTGGACCGGTCGACGACGACCTCGACATCGAGCGGGGAGACGTATGGGCCGGAGTTGTTCCGGTGTGGGAGGCGCTCGGCGACGCCGAACCTGCCGCTGATCTCGCGGGGGACATTGCGGTGCCGGAGCACGTGGACGGTGTGCGCCGGAACGCGACTCGGGGGTGAACGATGTTGCCGCAGTGAAGGTTCGGGCTGTGGCTGGCATCACACGCGCACCCTGCAGCGTGTAGTGGGCGCGATGACCCGACGCCCCGGGGCCGAGCTGCGCGAATACCCCGCGAGCATGGGTCGACCTGCCGATTTGCGTTGGTGTGGTTGGTGGCGTAACTTTTGTCGAGTCAGAGCGACGGACACCGACCCGGTCTTCACGGACT
>NZ_JAWLRY010000016.1:0-118876 GCF_033142325.1 Rhodococcus sp. IEGM 1370
AACCCGGAAGCTAAGCCCTCCAGCGCCGATGGTACTGCACTCGACAGGGTGTGGGAGAGTAGGACACCGCCGAACACAACATCCCAGAATGGCCCCCGACCACGGTCGAGGGCCATTCTGCATTTCGAAACCACCCACACCACCACACACCCACGCACCTGACGAACGCGCGCGCGTCCGCCATCCGCGCGCACAATCGCAACCCGACCGGTCACCATTTCCCGCGCACCTGACGAACGCGCGCGCATTCGCATACAGCCCGGGCCTGACCTCGGGGTGGCGGACAGAAGACGCGACCGCGGACTGCGGCCGCTCGTAGGAGTGCAAAGGCGCGCGCATTCGCCATCTGCGCGCACAATCGCGCCCCGAACAGTGACCATTCCCCGCGCACCCGACGAACGCGCGCGCATTTGCGGACGATGCCGAGGCGGGAGCAACTGCCATGCCTGCAATAGCGGACCCCGTGCTGCCCGGCACCCCAGCCGCCCAGCCCCCACCCCCCTCCGACACATACGCGCGCGTTTGCCATCCGCGCGCAGAATCGCACCCCGACCACTCACCATTTCCCGCGCACCCGACGAACGCGCGCGCATTCGCGACGAGCCAGGTCGAACACCCTCTCCCCGGCGAGGCTTTGTGGGTGTCGAACAGATTCTGTGGCACAGTCGATGTCGATGAAACTCCCCGTCGAACAGCGCCGTGTCAGCAGAGTTCTGCTCGATTTCGATCTGAGCATCGAGTTCGACAACGGTGCCAGCATTGCTTTCAGTGAGGTAGTGATCGATGGCCTCACTGTCGATGAAGACAATCAGTTCGAGGGTCTACGAGCCTTCGCAACACTGCACGGTCTCGTCTGCGAAGACGCAGACTACGACGAATCCGGTGTCCTCCGCCTGACGTTCGAGGGCCGGCAAAGGGTGGTGGCCGCCCCGCGAGACGAAGTCGAATCCTGGGAGTACACCGCGGTGGACGGTTCGACCGTGTTGTGTGGACCGGGAGGGGCCGTCGAATCGTGGCCCGCACCCGAACATCAGAAGGCAGAGCCCCCGACCGTCGAAAGGCTTCCCTCCATCGGTGCCACTGTGGTCCGGCTCTCGACCGGCGACGATCCTGCCGTCGAATTCTCGGACGGCACGAAGCTGTTGTTCGACCTCGCCCTCGACGCCGGGTATCTCGTACTGCGGGAGAGTGTGACGTCGAGCTCCCACTCGGACGGTGCTGTCACAGAGGGAGATTGGGTCGTCGAACTATCCTCGGGTCACGTGATCTTCTACCGGCCGCGCACGGTGTAGGGCTTGCCGAACTGAGTTTCGACACCGGGGGAGTACAGCACCGAGTCGGGTGGCCGGGTACTGACATCGGGTAGGCCTGCCGCAGCGACGAGCTCGTCGGAGCAGTGGGTGAGTTGAGCATCGACCAGCTGCCAGTGTCGGTGCACGTTCGGTACGTAGAGCAATCGCCCGGCCAACGATGTGTGCAAGCCCCATCGCGCGGTGAGGAAGACCGCGAGTGCGTCCTCGGACATATCGCGAGTTCCTCGGACGATTCCGAAGTCCGTTGTGGCACCGCGATGCGGGGGAGCGAGTCTCCGACTTCGATAGCCGATTGTCGTCGTGTCGTCGTCTATGTCGATCGACGACCAGCGATAGGGAATGCGAGCGGCGTTGGTACCCAGAACAACTGCGAGTCTGGATGCCTCCAGAGATCGGAACACGACGCCGCGTCGACCTTCCGCGTCGATCGAGTACAGGCGCACGTTGATCTCACCGAACGTGCCGAAGTACGGAACGGGGTGACGGTAACCGAGGCCGGCACCGACCATGTGGAAGCCGATCAGCCCGACCCACGACGAGCCGTCGAATTCGTCGGGCGTGCACCCGCGAGGCAACAGCGGGGCGACGGCCGAGCTCGGAACCCGCCAATGCAGGAAGACGAGCCGTTCCCAGCGCTGATCCATCAGGATCGGACGAGGCAGCAGCGGCGGCCGCGGCCAGAGGCGTCGGGCATCGTCTCGATTCATGATTCGAGCCTAGGCGCAACGCGTCAGGAGGCCGTGAACCGGGCGTGCACGCTCGCGGAGATCGTGATGTTCTCGGGTTTCAGTGCGAATCCGGCAGGGGTCGACTGCGCGGCGAACATGCGAGCGGAGGGCTCGGCTCCACCATGTTCGGTGGTCCCAGGAAGCAGACCAGGGTCGGCTATCGCGACGGCGTGCACGCCCGTACGGCCCAGGCTCGATGCATAGGCCTCGGCCTTGGAGACAGCGTCGCGCACAGCGAGTTCTCGGACCGCGAGAGTACGAGCGGTTCTGCTGGATTCGGTGAGGTCCCAGTCGAAGTGGTCGATCGACACTCCCTCCAGTGCAGAGGCTGCGTAGACGAACGCGTCCACCAGATCGAGTTGGCTGAACTGCACCTCCACCGACGCTTCGGCTTGGTAGACGTAAGGGAGTTGTTCTCCGTCGTTGTTGAACGGGCGGTGGCGCGAGTGGCGCACCTGGTCCACCGACCAACGATCGATCGGTCCGCCGTCGCTGTTGTAGAGCGGCTCGACCAGTCTGGTGAGCTCCCGGACGAGTTGCTGAGCGGGTTCGGACGCGGACTCCGCCGTGCGGCCGTCGGTGCGAACGGTGAGCGAGAGTGTGCACTGCTCGGGTGGGTAGGTCGCTGCGCCGTGACCGACGACGGTGATGTCGAGTGCTTCAGGGCTCATGGCGTCCAGTCTGGCATCCACGCGCCGATATTCACCGAACCTCAACAGTGCTGGCCGACGCGTCAGGTGGGGAGGACAATTGCGAGCATGCTTCCCGTTCTGGATCTCGGTCTGGCCGACGACGACCCCCGCTCGTTCGAGCTGTCGCTGCGTGAAGCGGCTCACGGGTCCGGCTTCTTCTATCTCGTCGGACACGGGATCGAGAACGCTCGTATGCACGATGTGCTTCGCCTAGCGCGTGAGTTCTTCGCCGTGCCGGACCATGTCAAGGACGAGATCAGTCAGCTGAAGAGCCCGCACTTCCGCGGTTACTCGCGGGTGGGTGGCGAGCTGACCAACGGTCGGGTGGATTGGCGGGAGCAGATCGACATCGGGCCCGAACGTCCGGCGATCGAGGGTGCGGAGGGCTACTGGAATCTTCAGGGCCCCAATCTCTGGCCTTCGCAGCCCGCAGGATTCAGAGAGACGTTCGAGCGGTGGGAACGGACGGTGTCGGGTCTCGGACTCCGGCTGCTTCGGCATTGGGCACATTCCCTGGGGGCGCCCGAGAACGTGTTCGACGACGCTTTCGCCACCGCGCCCGCGACACTGATGAAGGTCGTGCGTTACCCGGGCACTCCAGATCATTCGCAGGGCGTCGGTGCGCACAAGGACTCCGGGGTGTTGACGCTGCTGCTCGTCGAGCCGGACTCGACCGGGCTGCAGGTGGAGACGACACCCGACACCTGGATCGATGTGCCGCCGCTGGACGGGGCGTTCATCGTCAACATCGGCGAGCTGTTGGAAGTGGCGACCGGTGGCTATCTTCGCGCGACGCGGCATCGGGTGGTCGCGCCCGGGCCCGGCACCGATCGAGTCTCCGTGCCTCACTTCCTGAGCCCCGCCCTCGATGCCGTCGTACCTGTCATCGAACTGCCACCGGAGTTGGCGCTGCAGTCACGGGGCGTCGAGAATGATCCCGACAACCCCATCTATCGCACGTACGGCGAAAACGCGTGGAAGTCCCGAACGCGAGCGCACCCTGACGTGGCGCAGTTGCACCACGGCGTCGTGCCGGCAGGTCAGCAGTCCACCTACTGACGGCCCGATCGCCCCCGTCGGGACGCGCGGAACTGGGCCCAGGCACCGGTGCACCACAGCGCCCAGACGATCAGTAATGGCTGGAACAGCAATCGGATTCCTCGTGCTGTATCGGAGTCCAGGCCGAATGCATCGGTGTGGGTGACGAACTGCGAGATGTTGCCGGGGAAGACCGCGACGAAGAACGCCGCGACGACCCAACCGACGAGCGGTGCCCGAGCCGTCCAGAACAGCAACGCCAGGCCGAGCACGATTTCCACGACGCCCGATGCCAGTACGACGAAGTCGGTGCTCAGCGGCACCCACTCGGGAACCTGCGCTGCGAACGTCTCGCGCGCCCAGAAGAGATGACTGAGGCCGGCGAAGACGAGGAACGCTCCCAGTACTACCCGTCCGATGGTGCGAGATATCGATTTCGTCATGGCGTCATGAGACACCACAGGCAGACTGAGCACTATGACCGGGAGTACACCGACCGACTCAGCGCGGCACCGATGGGTACTGCACGTCGACCTCGATCAGTTCATCGCTGCCGTGGAAGTGCTCCGCAATCCGGATCTGGCGGGCAAGGCAGTGGTGGTCGGCGGCAGGGGAGATCCCACCGAGCGTGGGGTGGTCTCGACCGCCTCCTACGAGGCGCGTGCGAAGGGCGTCGGATCCGGAATGCCACTGCGCGTCGCCGCGAAGAAGATTCCCGACGCCGTCTTCCTCCCCGTGGACAAGCCGGCGTACGACGAGGCGTCGGCGATGGTGATGGACACCCTGCGGACGTTGGGATTCGTCGTCGAGGTGATCGGTTGGGACGAGGCTTTTCTCGGTGTCGAGACCGATGACCCCGAGGGGGTAGCGAAGACAGTGCACGACGCTGTCTTCGACGCGACGGGGCTGCATTGCTCGGTGGGCATCGGAGACAACAAGTTACGAGCCAAGATCGCCACCGACTTCGACAAGCCGCAGGGCGTCTACCGGCTCACACAGGACAATTGGTTCGAGGTGATGGGCGATCGCGGTACCGATGCGTTGTGGGGGATCGGCAAGAAGATCTCGAAGAGGCTGGCCGCCCTCGGCATCTCGACAGTCCGAGAACTTGCCGATGCCGAGGACGCGGACCTCGCCGCCGCGTTCGGGCCGAAGATCGGTCCGTGGCTCGGTACGAAAGGACGAGGCATCGACCTCGCACCGGTGACGTCCGAGCCGTGGGTTGCACGGTCGCACAGCCGTGAGATCACGTTCCAGACCAACGTCGCCGACTGGGCGGTCATCCGAGACGAGGTGGCCGGTTTGACGTCGAAGGTGTTGGCCGACATCGAGGCCGAGAACCGGCCGGCAGTTCGAGCTGCACTGAAGATTCGCTACGCGCCGTTCGAGACGCATACCGTCAGCGCACCGATCGTCGGCGCGCCGACCTTCGATCCGGAGATTCTGACCTCTGCTGCGGTAGCGCTCGTCGATCGCCTCGACCACACGAGAGAGGTTCGATTGATCGGCGTCCGGCTGGAAATGATTCCGCCGCAACCTCTCTGACTACTTGCGGCCCGCCGCCCAGCGCAGTCCCCAGCCGTACTTCTTGTCGAGATCGGCCTGGCTCCCCTGGATGTACTCGACCTCGCGGGTGACGGTGATGCCCGCAGAGGTGTTCTCCAACAACGCGATCGAGCAGATTCGCGCGGAGTTCTCGGCAGAGTCGAGGCGTACCTCTACCTGCGGTCCGCTGGTGGGGTAGAGCGTCACCACTCCGTCCACTGCGGCCCAGTTCGGTGCGCCGTCGTAGATCATCGCGAAGATCAGGATTCGAGCGAACTTCTCGGGATGGGCAAGGTTGATGTGCATGTTCTCGCCGCCGCTGACCGAACCGGAGCGATCGTCACCGTCGAGCGCGATGAACGGGGCATCCTGCAGTGAACCGAAGCTGTTTCCGAGTGCCTGGACGACGCCTTTGGAACCGTCGCGCAGTTCGTAGAGGCAGCCGAGGTCGAGATCGACACCGCCGGAGCCGTACGACGCAGCGGCCAGCTTGGCCAGGAAGCCCTTCTTCTTCGGCTGTGCCGCGGGTGCGCCGGTCGACCAGTTCAGGTTGACCCGCATCGAACCCTGCTTCTCGCCGGACTTGGTGAGGCTGATCGTCGGTGACGCCTTGGACAGCGTCACTTTGCTCAGGCTGACAGGAGCTCCGGGTTGCTGCGCTGGGTTCTGCCCGGTCGAGGGCTTGCGGGTGTAGTCGATGGCCATGGTCGTGCCTTTCGATCGCGGTGTGCCCGAAATGCCTAGTGACCCTAACAAACCGACCACCCGTGCCCCGGCCGCTACCTCGGATCGGAGATTTGCGACCGGCGGAACAACTCCACTTGTTCGTCTACGAACGTGTGGTCGTCACGATGAGGTAGGCCGGACACACCGACGAATCCGACTATGCCCACCCTCCGGACAACGATGGGAAGAACCCCGCCCGCAGCTGCGAATTCGTTGTGGGGAAGTCGCGAGTCCGTGTCGAAATCGCGGCCGGTCGAAGTGAAGAGTTCGAGCACGTCCAATGAACTGCGGCCATAGCGCTGCGCGGTGGCGATCTTGCGGTTGAGCCAATGATCGTTCTCCGGATATGACCCGGGGAGCGCGGTGTGAAATGCGCGCTGTTGGCCGTGCACCACCCCGATGACGATCGGGAGCCCGCGTTCGACTGCAGCACTGCGCAACTGGCAGCCCAGGGTCCAGGCGTCGTCGTAATCGAAGGAGGAGAAGTGCACCTGTAGTTCGTCCGGCAGCACGGCGTCGGCGGTGTTCACGCGGTGCTCGATGCCAGCCAGATATTGAGGCCTCCGTCGACTGCGTACTCGTCGATCTCGGCGAGGTCACTGTCGGAGAACTCCGGACTCTGCAGTGCAAGAACGCTGTCGGCGAGTTGGTCTGGGCGTGACGCACCGATCAGTACAGACGAGATCTGCGAACGACGAAGTACCCACGCCAGCGCCATCTGGGCGAGCGGCTGACCGCGCCTTTCGGCGATCTTGTTCAGCGCAGTCACGTTGTCCAGGTTTTCCTGCGATAGCATTCCCTCGCGCATCGTCTTGCCTTGCGTGGCGCGTGATCCGTCGGGAATACCGTCGAGGTACTTGGTCGTCAGCAGCCCCTGTGCCAGCGCGGAGAAGGCAATACAGCCGATTCCCTGAGCGTCGAGTACGTCGAGCAACGACGGCTCACCGTCCTCGACCCAGCGGTTCAGGAGTGAATACGACGGTTGGTGGATGGCCAGTGGGGTTCCGAGATCACGCAACAACGCGGCCATCTCGACGGTTCGCGCTGCCGAATACGACGAAATACCGACGTAGCGAGCCCTACCCGAGCGCACAGCGGCGTCGAGTGCGCGTGCTGTTTCCTCCAGCGGAGTATTCGGGTCGAAACGATGACTGTAGAAGATGTCCACGTAGTCGAGCCGGAGGCTGCGCAACGAATGGTCGAGGCTGCCGAGGAGATACTTGGCTCCGCCCCCGCGGCCGTACGGACCCGGAAAGAAGTCGTACCCGGCCTTGGTGGACACCACGATCTCATCCCTGAGATTCGAGAAATCCTCGTGCAAGATGCGCCCGACATTCTTCTCCGCTGACCCCAGCGGCGGACCGTAGCCATTGGCGAGGTCGAAGTGAGTGATCCCGAGATCGAAAGCGGCTCTGATGATCTCTCGCTGACGTTGCAGAGGCGTGTCGTCGCCGAAGTTGTGCCACATGCCGAGTGAGACCGCAGGCAACACCAGTCCGGAGGCTCCCACGGCGCGGTAGTGCATGGATTCGTAACGAGAGGACGACGGGGTGTAGGCGTCGTTGAGTAGCGAGGGCATGGTGGATCTCCTATCGAACTGCGAGAAGGTTGGAGAGAAGGTCGATTTGGACCTCGTCTTCGAGGGCGGACCCAACGGCGATCACGCTGGCTCCGGCTGCGAGGTAGGCAGGGGCGTTCCGTGCATTCATGCCTCCGGTGGCAACGAACTTCACCTGCGGAAACGGTCCTCGCATCGCAGTGAACCAATCGGCGCCGAGTATGGAGGCAGGGAAGGCCTTCACCCAGCTCAGGCCGAAGGCGGCGGCGTGCTGTACATCGGTACCGGTTGCCACACCCGGCAGGTGCGGCATTCCTGCGGCGATGCTGGCATCGGCAACCGCGGGATCGAATCCGGGTGCCACAGTGAACGATGCTCCGCAATTGTGTGCTCGAGCCACATGTTCGGAGCTGACTACGGTGCCTGCCCCGACCACGAGCCCACGTTCACGCGCGGCGTCCGCCACTGCGGCGAGTGCGTCGAGTGCAACCGCAGACTGGATCGGTACTTCGATGCAGGTGATTCCGGCATCCCAGCCCCGACGAGCGAGTTCGACGGTTCGTTCGGGTGAGAAACCCCGCAGGATTGCCATGACGGGAGTGTTCGTGAACGCTTCGTCGAACCAGGAGTTCGCCTGAGCTACCCCGTATTCTGTGGTCTCCATCCGAGCTCCTTGGATATGTTGTAGGTCACTGCCTTCAGATCGGGCAGCAGAAGACCGAGTGCGGTGAGATCGGCACGGCCCTTGAGGGCTGTGACCGAGACTGCTGCGACGACGCGGTTCGCGGCGTCGCGTACCGGCATTGCGACGCAGTTGACGTAGTCCTCGTATTCGGCGTCGTCCACGGACCAGCCTCGCTCTGCGACGACCGCGAGTTCGTCGTCGAATTGCGCCCGCGAGGTGATCGTGGTGGACGTGTATTTCTCGAATTCTGCTGCAGCCATTACTGAATCGACCGTCTCGGCATCCTGGAACGCCAGGATTGCTTTACTGACGCCTGCTGTGTGCAGACATACCGATGCGCCGATCTGCGAGAACAATTTGATCATGCCGGGCTGTTCGATCTTGTCCATGTAGATGATCCGATTCGCCTCCAACGCGGCGAGATGGATTGTGTGCGAGCACTGCTCGCCGAGCCCGACGAGGTAGGGGCGCGCTACGTTGGCGAAGTCGAACTGTTCGCGGGCGGCATTCGCCAGCCCGGCGAGCCGGTATCCGACGCTGTACTTGCCGTCCTCTCGTCTGCGAGTGAGTCCGTAGTCGGTGAGCGTCTGCAGTACTCGCAGGGCTGTCGATCGGTGTACGTCGAGGTGAGCTGCGACCTCGCTCTGCGTGCGCGGCCGCACGGCGACGTATTCGAGTATCTCGACTGCACGTTCCACGCTCTGCGACATCTGCTGACTCCTGTTCGTACGGGTTCACCCATGAGTGCGGACCCCGGTGATAGCTGGAACGTAGTCGTTGGTACTGGACAACGCTCGTGCGGCAAGGTCGTGTCCCAGAGACAATCGTTCGCGAGCCTCCTTGCCAGTCAGCAGGCCGGACAGGTACCCCGCCGCGAACGCATCCCCCGCTCCCACCACTTCGACAACGTCCACTCGGTGTGCCGGCACGAATGTCGCACCCGCCGATGTGATCTCGGTGGCACCGACGTCGCTGTCCTTGACCACGAGTGTCTCCACTCGATGCGGCCCGGCATCCATCAATGTGCCGATGGATCTTGCGTCGGTGGTGCCCCACAGCTCGGCCGACTCGTCTCGGCCGACGAACACCACGTCGGCGCGTCGTGCGAGTTCGAGCAGGATCGGACCGGCCTCCGCTGTGCTCCAGACTCCCGGACGGTAGTTGACGTCGAAGGAGATGCGTGTAGTCGAGCCGACACACAGGTCGAACAATGCGCGCATCATCTCCAGACACGAATCGGACAGCCCGGCGTTGATGCCGGAGACGTGCACCAGAGGTGCCTCTCGCAGCGGTAGGCCGTCCAGGGTTGCGGGAGACATGTGTGAGGCCGCAGACCCTCGCCGGTAGTAATGGACCGTTGTCGCTGTGCCTTTCGGGTCCTTGAAGTACACCCCGGTGGGAGCTTCGTCCGCGAAACGCACGAGGGAGGTGTCGACGCCGTGCGCGGCGATGTCGTCGACAATACGGCGGCCGAGCGGGTCGTTGCCGACGCGGCTGGCCCAGGCGACGTCGTGGCCCAGTTCGGCGAGATACAGGGCGACAGTCGATTCCGCACCGCCCATGTGCAGCGTGAACAGGTCTGCGGACGCAAGAGGTGTCGCGTCGACGGGTGCGACCAGTGTCATGGTCTCACCGATGCAGATGACCTCAGGCATCGATGTCCTCCATGGCCTCGCGGCGGCGGGTCTTCGTCAAGACGGTCCGAATGTGGGGGCCGACGACGGCAAGCACACTGAGCACCAGCAGACCGACCGCGATCGCGCTCGTGTAGATGCTGGCGGCGCCGTCGATCAGGAATGCACGGCGAATGTTGCTTTCGGCCAGAGGACCCAGAATGAGCCCGAGTACCAGCGGCCCTGCCGGAAAACCGTTGCGTCGCAACACCAGACCGAGGAGGCCGAACACGAGCATGAGTCCGACGTCGAATGCACTGTTCTGTACGGCATAGGTACCGACCATGCAGAACGTGATGATCACGGCCCACAGGTACTGCTGGGGGAGATCCAGCAGCTTGATGACACCGCGCATGCGGACCAGTGCCAATGCGAGGGCGGCGAAGGTGGCGAGCAGCATGATCGCAGCGAGGCTGTAGACGAGATCGGGTGAGTTGACGAACAGCGCCGGGCCGGGTTGCAGGCCCCAGATCACCATCGATCCGATCATGACCGCCATGACGGCATCTCCCGGAACACCGAGTGCCAGAGTGGTTGTCACCGATCCGCCCATGGTCGCGGTACTTGCGGTATCCGCCGCGGCGAGTCCCTCGATTGAGCCCTTGCCGAACTTCTCCGGTGTCTTCGATGCACGCCGCGCTTGGTCCCAGGAGACGATTCCGGCGATGTCGCCGCCTGCTGCGGGAACCACACCGACTACTGCGCCGACGCCGGAGCCGATCATGGCCGGTTTGATCAATTCACGTCGCTCGGCCTTGTCCGGCCACCACTTGCCGAGTTGTGTGATGGGCGTCGGGATCATGTTGGGGTGCCGAGTGATCATCTGGTTGAACACCTCTGCGATGCCGAACAGTCCGACGATCGCGGCGATGAACGGAATGCCGGAGCTCAGTTCGTTCATCCCGAACGTGAAACGTCCGTCGCCAGTGATCGGGTCACGGCCGATGGCCCCGAACAGGAGTCCGAGTACACCGGCGAACAATCCTTTGACTACGCGTCCGCCGGATACACCGATCATCATCGTCATTCCGAAGACGACGAGTGCGAACATCTCCGCCGGGCCGAACTCCAGCGCGATACTGGCGATGGGTTGTGCGGCGAAGATCAGAATACAGATGCCCACGACCGAGCCGACGGCCGAAACCAACGCCGAGCTGGTCAGAGCAACTCCGGCGCGGCCTTGTTTGGCCATCGGAAATCCGTCGAACGTCGTCGCGATGGAGGCCGGGGTGCCGGGGGTGTTGATCAGGATCGCCGGGACGCGGTCGCCGAACTGCGCCGCGACGTAGATGGACAGTAGAACCGAAAGGCCCTGCAGCGGTTCGAGTGTGAGGGTGAAGCCGGCGGCGAGAGCGACGGCCATAGCGGCGGTGATACCGGGAACTGCACCGACGAGGGTGCCGAGGAGGACACCGACCAGCAGGCACAGACCAATGCTCGGATCGAGTAGTGCGCCCAGGCCTTCCGCGACCGCGCTCACAGTGGAACCTGCAACAACAAGCCGAAGATCAGCCACAGAATTGCGGTGGTGACGATCGGGAACACGGCGAGAGCTTTGACGCCGCGACCGCCCGAGATCGCTGTGATGGCTGCCAGTAAGAAGACGGTGACGAGCCGGAAGTCCAGGTACTGCCAGGCAAATCCGTAGACGACGATGGTCGCGAGCGTCGCTGCCAGCACGAACCCGCCGGATGCAGTGATGGGCGGTTCGTCCGAAGTGATACGGCTGAGAAGGGACTGCAGCGCCAAACCGAGTCCGATGACGATCATCGCGACGGCAAGGGCTGTGGGCCACCAGCGCGGTCCGAACTGTTGCCCTTCGCGGGCGACGTCGATGCGGCTGGTCATGACGTAGACGAGTACGCCCAGGGCGATGACCGAGACGGCGACAGCCACCTCGTACGATCGCCGGTTGGGGGAGCGCGGGGTATCCGCACCTGCGTCTTCCACCATCTGATCGACGGTGGGTAGGTCTCGGGTGGTCATTCCTGGGCCGCCAACTCCGCGAAGCGATCGGATTCGGATCCCACGAACGAGGTGGTCTCGCCGGCCGGACGGTAGAGCGGCAGATTGCCGCCGGATTCGATCAGATCGATGTATTCGTCTGTGGCCGAGGCCGTCTCGATGGACTGCTCCAGCTTCGTGGCAACATCCTCGGGCAGGCCGGTCGGCGCCGCGATGACGGCCCAGCTGCCGATCACCACATCGAGCCCGAGTTCGGTGGCGGTGGGGACCCCGGGAAGTGCGGGTGCCTGGTCCTCGGTGAACACGGCGAGTACACGCAGGCGTCCGTCGGAATGCGCCGGTGCAGTTTCGCCGATGCCTGCGACCACTGCATCCACCTGAGATCCGATTGCAGCGGTCACCGCGGGTGCGCCACCGTCGAACGGGACTCCGGTGAACTCGACACCGGCTACGCGGCCGAGCTCGACAGCCCCTGCCTCCCAGATGGACCCAGGTCCGGCATTGGACACGGTGATGGAACCGGGGTCTGCGCCGGCTGCGGCTATCAGATCATCGAGGGTCTGATAGGGGCTGCTCGCGGGCACTGCGATGGTGCCGGGTTGGGAATTGACCTGGCCGAGAAAGTCGTAGGCCGCCGGGTCGATGGAATAACCCTGATGGCCGAGCAAGCTCACCTCGACTGGAAGAACGCCGATCGTGTAACCGTCGGCGTCCTGGTCGGCGAGATACTGCATGCCGATGGAACCCGCTCCGCCAGGCCGATTTTCGACGATGACACTGACGCCCAGGTCGGCTTCCATCTGCTTGCCCAGCGTGCGTGCGGTGAGGTCTGTTGCGCCACCTGCGGACGTCGGCGTCAGCAGGGTGATGTTGCCGCTCGGATACGTTTCGCCGTCGCCACCTCCCGATGAGCGGTCGGCACAGCCGGCGACTCCGCCGATGAGTAGTACTGCCGCGGCACTGCTGCCGACGGCGACCCTGACGGTGCGGGAGCGGAACGTGAATGTGGGCACGGGGTCCTCCGGGGGTGAGGTGTATCTGGTGGATGGCGGAGCTTCTGTTGCGCTGTATGCAACAGCGTTGCTGACTGTGCACACAGAGTAACTCATGTGTGACCCCCGGCATAGACTTTCTTTACTGTGATGGAGCGCGCTGCGCTGTCGAGGTCGAGCCGATCGAACCACCGACAGAAAAATCGGCGCGACGGGTGAGACCTCGAAGGGCCACCCATCGCGCCGATGTCTCGGGCGCCGATTCGATCTACGGCCGTGGCACGTTACGCAGATTCGACTTGGCCATCCGCATTGCCTCGCCGACGCCGCCGTTGAGCACGACCTTGCTCATTGCGAGCGCGAATCCCTTGATCTGCTCCCCGGTGATGGTCGGGGGAACGGACAGTGCCAGCGGGTCGGTGATCAGCTGAACCAGTGCCGGACCGTCGACAGCGAACGCGGTTTCGAGTGCGCCGCGAATGTCCTCGGGCTGCTCGACGCGTTGTGCGTGAATACCCGCGGCGGCAGCGATGCCGGTGTAATCGACCTGCGGCACGTCGACGCCGAAGTCGGGCAGACCGTCGACGAGCATCTCGGCCTTGACCATGCCGAGCGTGGAATTGTCGAACAACACGATCTTGACGGGCAGCTTGTACATCGCGACTGTGAGGAGTTCGGAGAGCAGCATCGAGAACCCGCCGTCGCCGGAGATCGACACGACCTGGCGGCCCGGATTGGCGAACTGCGCTCCGATGGCGTGCGGCAGGGCATTGGCCATGGAACCGTGCAGCATCGACGCGACGAATGCCCTTCTGCCGGTGGGGTTGATGTAGCGCGCGGTCCACACGTTGCACATGCCGGTGTCCGTGGTGAACACCGCATCGTCGGCGGCGAGGTCGTCGAGAACCGACGCGGCGTATTCGGGATGGATGGGGACCAGCTTCTCGGCGTTGTGGGTGTACGCGCCGACGGTCTTCCCCATCAGGTCGTTGTGCTTGTCCACCCACTTCTCCACGTAGCGGCGATCGGTCTTGCGAGTGACCAATGGCTGCAACGCATTCAACGTCGCGAGAACATCACCGTGGATCGGGTACTGCACCGAGGTTCGACGCCCCAGCTTCGTGGGATCGATGTCGATCTGCGCGGTCGTGACGTCCTCGGGAAGGAACTGCTGATAAGGAAAGTCGGTGCCGAGCAGGATGAGCAGATCCGCGTCGTGGATTCCTGCATGGGCCGCGCCGTAGCCCAGCAGACCTGTCATACCGACGTCGTACGGGTTGTCGTACTGGATGAACTCCTTGCCGCGCAACGAATGTCCGACGGGAGCGCCGATCGTGTCGGCGAACGCGACCACCTCGTCGTGGGCGCCCTTGACTCCGTAGCCGGCGAAGATAGCAACCTTCTCGGCGTTGTTGATGGCGTCGGCCAGCTTCTGGATGTCCGACGCAGGCGGTGTGACGATCGGTGTGGACGCAATGGCGATCGGATCCATCGTGCCGGCCGCCGACAGCTCGGCGATGTCGCCGGGGAGCGTCAACACAGACACTCCACCGCCGGTGATGGACGCATTGATCGCTGCGCGGAACACCCGGGGAGCCTGCGCGGCGGTGGACACGAATTCGTTGTAGAGCGAGCACTCACCGAAAAGGCGGTCGGGGTGCGTCTCCTGGAAGTAGCCCGAGCCGATCTCGCTGCTGGGGATGTGCGACGCGATCGCCAGAACCGGTGCGCCGGAACGGTGTGCGTCGTACAGGCCGTTGATCAGATGCAGGTTCCCGGGCCCGCAGGAGCCGGCGCAGACGGCCAACGTACCGGTGGTCTGCGCGTCGGCCGATGCGGCGAAGGCCGCGGCTTCCTCGTGTCGGACGTGGATCCAGTCGATGCCGCCCTTGGCCGATCCGCCGGTGCGGCGCACCGCGTCGACCACAGGATTGAGACTGTCGCCGACGATGCCGTAGATGCGTTGTACGCCGGCGTCGACGAGTCCTCGAACGAGTTGATCGGCCACTGTGGTGGGCATTTCACTGTCTCCTCAAAATTTCGGTGACGCACCGATGTGCCTCGGCTGCGTCTTGTCGACGCCTTCCCTGCACCGAGGGTCTGCCAAACATGGACGTGCACGTCCATGAGGGCCGTCACGAGGAAAGTGCTGGTAGAACGCCGTGGCGATCTCCGTCACGTCGCACTACGCCCACCGATGACTGCGGTTACCCGCCGACCGGCGAGAACTGTGCCGGTGCAGTTCGCCCCGGAACCGTGGAGTCGCGGACGACCAGCGTCGGTGTGAGTGCCACCGAGGACACCGGCAGCCCGTGGGTGACGGCCAACAGCATTTCGGCTGCGCGTGTGCCGATTTCGCGGTGCGGACTGTGAATTGTCGTCAAGGGCACCGTCAGTTCGCTGCAGATCGAGATGTCGTTGTACCCGACGACGGCAATGTCGCGTCCCGGCTGTAACTGCGCTTCGCGCAGGACGCCGAGGACTCCGATGGCGCTGAAGTCGTTGGTCGCGAAGATCGCGGTCGGAGGTGTCGGTAACGCCAGAAGTGCTGTGGCCCCGCGTCGTCCGGCCTCGGGATCGAAGCCCTCTTCCCGTACGTACTCGTCCGGAACGTCGATGCCTGCATCGCGGAGGGCAGCTCGGCAGCCGTCCAATCGGTCGATTCCGGTGCTGGCCCACGCCGGGCCGGACACGATCCCCACTCGGGTGTGGCCGAGCCTGGCCAAGTGCTCGCCGGCAAGGTAGCCGCCCCGATGATCGTCGCACGTCACCGAGGTCATCCCCGGGTATCTACGGCTGATGAGTACGAACTTGATCCCTCGGCGGTGAAGGTCCTCGAGGTTCTCGCTGTCGAGGCGAGCATCACCGAAGATCAGGCCGTCGACGTTGCGGCCGAGCAGCAGATCGATGCGTCGACGCTGCTGAATCGGATCGTCGTGGGTGTTGGCGACGAAGGTCTCGTACCCGGCACGGTTCGCTGTTTCCTCGATGGCGTCGTACATCGCCGAGAGCACCACGTCGGTCAACCGCGGGACCAGTACTCCGAACGCGGTGGACTTCTTGGTGGTCAAGCTCGCCGCGTTGGGGTTGGGGACGTACTCCATCTCGCGGGCCAGCTCGAACAATCGCAGGTCTCCCGCGCTGGCACCGGCCGGGTCGAGCGCGACGCGTCGTAGAGCTCGGGAAACGGTCGAGACATGCACTCCCGCAGCAGCTGCGACCGTTTTGAGCGTGACGCTTCCCGACGTAGTGCTGTCCACTGGCGGTTCCCCTCGGTCCTCCGTCGGCGCTGCCCCGACCCCTGATGACCCCTAAGCTAGCACCGTGCGCAATCGTTTGCGCAACAAGTTGCTCTCGAGGAACGGACATTCGATGACAGGTTTGGGTGGTCTCAATCCATCGCCGACGTCGCTCACGCTCGGCCTGGTTCAACAGCAGGTTCCGCTGATCACCAGCATGGCCGACGTGGATGCGACGACCGATCGCGTGTGCAGGCAGTTGCGTGAGGCGAAGGCTGGATTCTCGGCCCTGGATCTGGTGGTGTTCCCGGAGTATTCGCTGCACGGCTTACGTAAGTCCTCGTGGGCATCCGACGAGGTGATGTGCGATATGGACGGTCCGCAGGTGGAGCGACTGCGCGCCGCGTGCCGTGAGTCGAAGGTCTGGGGGTGCTTCAGCATCATGGAACGTAACCCGGGCGGGGCGCCGTTCAACTCCGGAATCATCGTCGACGACCGAGGTGACATCGCGCTGTACGTCCGCAAACTGCATCCCTGGACGCCCAAGGAGCCCTGGGAGCCAGGCGATATGGGTCTGCCGGTCTGCCCGGGGCCCAAGGGTTCGGTTCTGTCGTTGTTGATCTGTCATGACGGGATGTTCCCCGAAGTCGCCAGGGAGGCGAGCTACCGCGGTGCCAACGTGCTGCTGCGTACGGCCGGGTACAAGTTTCCGCTGCGGCAGTCCTGGCGTATCACCAACGAGGCCAATGCCTTTCACAACTTGGCGTACACGGCATCGGTGTGTCTGGCGGGGGAGGACGGCAACGGCATCCCGTCGATGGGCGAGGCGATGGTGTGCGACTACGAAGGAACCATCGTCGAGCGCGGCGATTCGACACCCGATCGAGTGGTGACGGTATCGATCGAGCCGACCAGGGCCGATGCGGCACGTCGAGAATGGGGAGTCGAGAACAACATCTACCAACTGGGGCATCGCGGGTTCACTGCCCTGGCCGGTGGCGCGCAGGACTGCCCGTACACCTACGTTCGCGACCTGGCCGACGGAACCTATCGACTGCCGTGGGAGGACGAGGTGCGCATCGTCGACGGGACATCGGAGGGGTACGGGCCCCCGCGTGGACCCGACAGTGCAACCGATTCGGCGCGGGCCGGTCTGCGCGGCGAGTAAGGCGGAGGTTACGCGGCCGGGGCCCGTGTAACGGTGCCATTAATTGGTTCCGGATTTGTCGCCCAAAGCTCGACATCGAGCTCGAAACCCCTCTATCGTCAGGGCAACGCAATCGGTTGCACGACCGATTGCACAGCAAGCGAAAGAAGGCTCGTTTCGATGACTTCCCAGTTAGGCGACTCTCTGGAGCTCACGGATCGCACCCGCCACGACATCGATTCGATGTCTTCGGGGGATGTGTACAAGCTGCTGTCCTGCGCGGTGCAGCCTCGTCCGATCGCATGGATCTCGACCGTCTCCGGCGACGGCGTTCGCAACCTGGCACCGTTCAGCTTCTTCAACGTCGCCTCGCGCAATCCGGCGACGCTGATGATCTCCATCGGCGAGCGCATCGGGTCCCCCGGAGAGCTCAAGGACACGTTGGTCAACATTCGCGACACCGGCGAATTCGTCGTCAACATCCCGTCCGCCGACACCGTGGATGCGGTGACCGCGAGTTTCGCCACCGTCGATGCGGAGATCGACGAGTTCGAGCTCTCGCAGATGACCGCGGTGCCGTCGGTGACGGTCTCGGCTCCGTCGGTCCTCGAATCCCTGGTCTCGCTCGAATGCCGAACGTTGCAAGAAATTGCGCTCGGCTCGGACACTCTGGTGCTCGGGACCGTGACGACGGTGACCAGCAGGCCCGGGTTGCTCACCAGCGACCTGCATGTCGACACACTCCAACACCGATTCCTCGGCAGGTTGGCCGGCCCGTTCTACACCACCGACATGAACCGGGTGGCGCAATGACCACGTCGGCCCGCCTGCGCGGCGTCGACACCGAGCCGGTGGTCGACACGTTCGATATCGCTGTGGTGCAGACCGGTTCGCGGACCGGTGCCTGGCAGCAGAACATCGATGCAGTGGCAGCAGAAGTGCGTACGCTCGCCGCGGCCGGGTCCAAGCTGATCGTCCTACCCGAATTGTTCGCCAGCGGTTACGATCTCGACGACCTCGATTCGATGGCCGAGTCGGTACCCGGTCGTACATCGATCGCGCTCTCCGATCTCGCTGCCGATACCGATACGGTTCTGGTGACGGCAATCGTGTTTCGCGACTCCGCAGGAGTCGTCTTCGACAGCTCGCTCGTCGTGGGTCCGGACGGCCTGCTGGCATTGGGACACAAGCGTTTTCTCTGGGACCGAGAGAAATCGGTGTTCACTCCCGGAGCAGAGAGCGGACTGCTGGTCAGCACTCCGTTCGGCACCATCGGCGTCGTGATCTGCTACGAGGCAGGCTTTCCCGAGACGGTCCGCGATCTGGTCCAGCGAGGAGCCGATGTGATCGCCGTGCCGTCCGCATTCGGGCACGTTCGCCTGCACGTGTGGAAGCTGCTGACCCGGTCCCGTGCACTCGAGAACGGCGTCGTCGTCGCGGCCGCCGGACTCACCGGACAGACCGGCGACGGCCCACGGTTCGCGGGTCACAGCGTCATCGTCGGACCGCAGGGGCGCACCATCGTCGAGATGGACGAGGGCGTCGGATCGGTATCGGCCACAGTGACTCGACGCGAGTTGCTCGACGCACGCGACGAAGTGCCCTATCTGAAAGACCTTGCCCGACTGGGCGGTATCACCGAGACACGTACGACCGAGAACGATCACGAGAGGAACCGAGATGTTCGATCTGCGATCAGCTGATCTGTTGCGCGCATTCACCCGTCAGCTCGAGCTGTGCAAAGTTCAGCCCGGAGAGCAGGTGGTGATTCTCGCGGAACCGTCGAGCCGCGGTGATTACATCTCGGCTGCCTTCGGTGCGGCCCAGAGCCTGGGTGCCCAGGTGCTCGCGGCAACGGTCCCCGGCGGTAGTCCGGCGCCGATGCCGAGCACTCACACCGGGGCAGGCCCAGGCCTGGTGTCGGTCATGAACAGTTCGGTGGCTCAGGACATGCTCAAGGGCGCGGACCTCGTGGTCGACCTCACCAGTGAAGGCTTCATCCACGCGCCCATCCAGCAGGAGATCCTGGCCGCCGGAACGCGCATCATCTTCGTCTGCGACGCCCCGGACGTGTTGATCCGCAACATGCCCCAGGACGGCGACAAGGAGCGAGTACAGGCCGGCGTCGATCTGATTCGCAACGGTTCGACCATGCGCATCACCAACGAGGCCGGCACCGATCTCACCGTGCAACTGAGCAATTCGCAGCCCGAGTTCCAGGTGGGTTTCGCCGACGACAAGGGCCGCTGGGATCATTGGCCGTCGACGATGGTGTTGTGCTGGCCGGAGATCTCCAACGGAAAGATCGTGCTGTCCGAGGGCGACATCTTGTTGCCGTTCAAGGAGTACGTCCGAGACGAGACGACGCTGACGGTCACCAACGGTCACATCGACGAGGTCACCGGCGGCGGCGAGGCGGCGCTGCTGAACATGTTCTTCGCCGACTCCAACGACAAGTGGGCGCGCTACCTGTCCCACATGGGCTGGGGACTGATGAAGACCGGCGACTGGTTCGCGGCGGCGATGTACGGCAAGGACGACATCATGGGCATGGACGCCCGCGCGTTCGCCGGCAGCTTCCTGTGGTCCACCGGCCCGCACCCTGTCCTCGGCCGGGACTCCTACGCACACCTCGACATCGGCATGCGCGCCTGCACCGTGTCCATCGACGGCATCGATGTCGTCACCGAGGGTCGATTGGTGGAGAGCTGACATGGCACCGATCGAAGTGGTGATCGCAGGCGGTGGCCTGGGCGGTCTGACCGCGGCGCTCTCGCTGCGGCACAGAGGAATTCAGGTGACGGTACTCGAGGCTGCTGCCGAGCTGGGCGAGGTGGGCGCGGGAATTCAGACCGCTCCCAACGCCAGCCGTATCCTCATCGCCCTCGGGATGCGCGAGAAGCTCGAAGCGATCAAGACCGAGCCGATGGATCAGGTGCGCAGGCGCTGGGAGAACGGCAAGGTCATCGCTCTCACCGCGCTCGGCGAGTACTGCAAGAAGACCTTCAACGCGCCCTACTGGCACTACCACCGCGCAGACCTGCACTCGGCCATTCATGCGCAGTGCCTCGATCCGGACGGCCCGGGCCCG
Source organism: Rhodococcus sp. IEGM 1370 (assembly GCF_033142325.1). Classification (NCBI taxonomy): domain Bacteria; kingdom Bacillati; phylum Actinomycetota; class Actinomycetes; order Mycobacteriales; family Nocardiaceae; genus Rhodococcus; species Rhodococcus sp. IEGM 1370. Next base: position 20,393 of record NZ_JAWLRY010000016.1, read on the forward strand.
ATGGTGGTGTTCGAGACCGACGCGAAGGTCGTCGAGGTCGATCGAAAGAATCCGACGCGGCCTGTCGCGGTCACCGGAACCGGTAAGCGCTACGAATCGGACCTGCTCATCGGAGCCGACGGTATTCGCTCGACCGTGCGCGATCTGATCGGTCTACCCGATACGCTCGTGTTTTCCGGCGAAATGGCCTATCGCGCACTCATTCCGGGTGATCGCATCGTCAAGGATCCGGCTACTCGCTGGCTCGTCGACCGATACCAGAGCACCATCTGGTACGGACCGGACCGGCACCTGGTGCACTACATGATTCGTAACGGCGAATACCTCAATGTCGTTGCGCTGGCCCCGTGTACCAACGAGGTCCGCGACGGTGGACCACGGCTCGTCGGACCCGAGGAACTGATGGGGACGTTCCCGGATTGGGACGATCGCGCTCATGCGATGCTCTCGAAAGCCGACGAGAACGTGCTGTGCCAGGCGCTCTACTACCGCAGGCCCGACCCGCGGTGGACCGACGGCCGCGTCGCGCTGCTGGGCGATGCCTGCCACGCGATGCTGCCGTACCAGGCGCAGGGTGCCTCGCAGGCCATGGAGGACGCGGCAGTGCTGGCGGAGGAGCTCGCGAAGGTCACCTCGAGCGGCATCGACGACGCGTTGGCGCGCTACGTCTTTCGGCGGGCCAGGCACGCGCGGATGGTGCAGGACGCGAGCCTGCAGAACAAGACCTTCTATCACATACCCGATGGACCCGAGCAGCAGAAGCGGGACGCGACACTGGCGTCGTTCGATGGGGAATCCGACATCTCGTACGACTGGCTGTGGAGCGGTACCCCGCTCGACGACAGCGACGACGAGAAATTCCATTACTCGTTCGTCCGATGACGACCTCGGACCACAACACCGCGCCGGAGGCTGCGATGAAGACTGGTGATCAGGTAGTACAGGAACTCCCCTGGAAATGGGGTGTGCAGGGCAAGATTTTCATCATCGGTGGGCTGGGCTACATGTTCGACGCCTGGGACGTGGCGCTCAACGGCTTCTTGACCCCGCTGCTCGGAAGCTACTGGGACCTGTCCCAGGCCGAGCGCGGTCTGGTCGCCACCGGCAACCTGATCGGCATGGCCGTCGGGGCCGTCGTGTGGGGCACGATCGCCGACCGAGTCGGACGTAAGCGTGCATTCTCGTTGACGCTGTTGATCTTTGCGCTGTTCTCGGTCCTCGGAGCGTTCGCGCCGAGCTTCGAGATCTTCATCATTCTGCGGTTCCTCGCCGGGTTCGGTCTCGGTGGCTGCATACCGGTGGACTACGCGTTGGTCAGCGAATTCTCACCGCGTCGCATTCGCGGCAAGATTCTCTCCGCCATGGATGTCTGGTGGCCGATCGGTGCCACCATCTGCGGCGTCGTCGCCACGCTGCTCGTCCCGATCGACGGCGACGTTCGCTGGCGCTACATGCTGCTGTTCATGGTTCTGCCTGCGCTGCTGCTGTTCTGGGTTCGACGCGGTATCCCCGAGTCACCGATCTACCTCGCCAAGGTCGGCCGTGAGGTCGAGGCCCGCGCCGTCATCGACGACATGGTGACCCGTACCGGATCCGAGGCAGTCGAGTACGTCATCGTTGCCGATACCGTGCCCAAGGGGCCGGGCGGTATGAAAGCTGCACTGACGCAGCTGAAGTCGGTGTGGCGCTACAGCCCGCGCATCACCGCCGCAGCCTGGATGCTTTTCGTGTCCATCATGCTGCTCTACTACGCAGCGCTGAGCTGGATGCCGTCCATCCTCCGCGCCGAGGGCTACGGAGAGTTCGCAGCCTTCGCCGGTACGACGCTGATGACCGGCGTCGGCATCGTCGGTGTGCTCACGTCCGCGTTCATCGTGGAGATCTTCGGACGCAAGTGGGTCATCGGACTGTCCGGCCCGATCGCGGGTAGCGCGCTGGTCATGTTCGCCGTCATGCTCGACATCCAGTCGGCTGCGCTGATCTGGCTCGGCATCTTCGGATTCGTCATTCAGCTGACCATCCCGGTCCTGTACTGCTACGTCTCGGAGTTGTACCCCACCAACATCCGCGCCTCGGGATTCGGCTACGCGTCCTCGGTCAGCCGGGTCGCAACCGGCTTCGCGCCGCTGTTGTTCGGCTCCGTCATGTGGCCGATCCTGGGTCTTCCGTTGACCTTCGGCATCGTCACCGCGTTCGTGTTGTTCGCGGTGATCTGGATGGCGTACTTCGCACCCGAGACCAAGGGTCGCGAACTCGACACCCTCGTCGACGAACCCACCGAGGTCGTCGCAGGCGAGGCTCGAGTCTGATGAAGCCCGCGCAGTTCGACTATCACCGGGCGCGCGATGTCGCTGGTGCGGTGCGGCTGCTATCCGAGCTGGGCGAGGACGCGAAGATCATCGCCGGAGGCCAGTCCCTGGTCGCCATGATGAACTTCCGCCTCGCCCGGCTCGGGCATCTGGTCGACGTGGGTGGGTTGAACACTCTGCAGTACATCCGCCGAGAAACCGACGGCCTGCACATCGGGGCGCTCACCACCCACTACGACGTCGAATCCGGCGACGTGGGAACGGACTTCGCCGTCCTTCGTGAGGCCATGCGGTGGGTGGGGCACTACCCGATCCGTACCCGCGGGACCGTCGGGGGCAGCATCGCCCATGCGGACGCCACCGCGGAATGGTGCTTGTTGGCCATCCTGCTCGACGCCCGCATCGTCGTCGAGAGTGTGCGGGGGCGGCGAACCGTCGAGGCAGACTCGTTCTTCTTCGGGTACTACTCCACCGATCTCGCGTTCGACGAGATGATCGTCGAGATCGTGTTCCCGAACCCGGCACCGCACGCTGCGGTCACCGAATACGCAGAGCGGCAGGGAGATTTCGCGATCGTGGGCGCAGCGGTGTCCCTCGATCTCGACGGCGTGGCCGTGGTCGGCGGACGGGTTGCCCTCGCGGGAGTGGGAGCAACTCCCGTGCGATCGCCGGCAGGGGAAGCCGTCCTGGCCGCAGGCGGGACCTTCGCGGACTGCGCGGATGCCGCAGCCGAATCATTGGAACTGGAGGACGAGGGCATGGTCACCGCCGAGTACCGCCGCACCCTGGTGCGCACGTTGGTCGCCGAAGCCTGCAGCGACGCACTGGTATCGCAGGGGGTGCCCACGTGAGCGTCGATCAGGTACTCACGCCGAAATTCGTCGGCACCTCGGTCGCACGCCGGGAAGACCCGCGGTTGCTCACCGGCCGAGGCAGATTCGTCGACGACATCGCGATGCCGGGAATGTTGCACGCCCAGTTCGTCCGCAGCACCGTCGCGGCCGGATCGATCACCGGTCTCGACGTCGGTGATGTCGCCGGAGTCGAGGGGGTGCGCGGCGTCTTCACCGCGGCGGATTTGGACCTGCGGCCGATCCGCGCCGAGTTGTCGCGTCCGCTCAGCGAATTCGTGCCCACCGACATGCCCGTGTTGGCGCACGACGTGGTGCGCTACGTCGGTGAGCCACTGGCCATCGTCGTCGCCGCCGATGCCTACAGCGTCGAGGACGGGCTCGAGGCGGCACGAGTGTCGTACCGGACCGTCACCGCCGTCACCTCCGCAGATCAGGCCATGTCCGATGACGTTCCCCTGGTTCACGATTCGGTTCCGAACAACATCGTCGTGGACGTGCAGATGTTCGCCACCGACGGCATCGACGAGATCTTCGACGACGCGCACACCGTGGTGTCGGTGCAATCCAGAACCGGCCGGCAGAACGCGCTTCCACTCGAGACCCGCGGATGCATCGCGTACTGGGACGATCGCGACGAGCAGCTGATCATCTACATTTGTACTCAGGTGCCACACCAGGTTCGGACCGTCACCGCGCTCTGCCTCGGGCTGGACGAGCGCCAGGTGCGCGTCGTGGTACCCGACATGGGCGGCGGGTTCGGGCAGAAGTGCGTCGTCGGCCGCGAGGAGATCGCCGTCGCCGCAGCTGCGTTGAAGCTCCGCCGTCCCGTGAAATGGATCGAGGATCGCAAGGACGCACTGACGGCGTCGTTCCTGGCGCGCGAACAGCAGTACGACGTGCGGGCAGCATTCGATTCCGAGGGCCACATCCTCGGCCTCGACGCGGACGTCGTGTGCGACATGGGTGCCTACTCGTGCTACCCGTTCACCGCAGGCATCGAGCCGCTGATGGCCTCGGCGGAAATGCCGGGGGTCTATCAGGTTCCGGCGTACCGGGTTCGAGGACGCTCGGTGTTCAGCAACAAGGCACCGACCGCGCCGTACCGCGGGGTGTCCCGGCCGCAGTACGTCATGGTGATGGAGCGACTGTTCGAGCGAGCGGCCCGTGAGTTGAACCTCGATGCGGTGGAGATCAGGCGGCGCAACGTCATCACCGCTTTCCCGTACACCGGCGTCAACAACATCACCTACGACCCGGGCTCGTACCTCGAAGCGCTGAACCTGTGCGAGCAGACCCTCCGTGACGGCGGTTGGTACGACGTCCAGGAGCGGGCAACCGCAGACGGCCGACACATCGGCATCGGATACTCGTGCTTCAGCGAGCGAACCGGATACGGCAGCAGCGCATTCGCGGCGCGCAAGATGAACGTGGTGCCCGGGTTCGACATCTCGGAGGTCAAAATGGACACCTCCGGCACGGTCGTCGTGACCACCGGAACGATGAGCCACGGTCAGAGTCACGAGACCACGATGGCTCAGATCGTCGCCGATCGCCTCGGCATCGGCGTCGAACAGGTCAAGATCGTGCAGGGCGACACCGATCGGATCACCTACGGCTTCGGCTCGTTCGCCTCTCGCTCCATCACCATCGGCGGCAGCGCGGTGGCGTTGGCGTCGAACAAGCTGGGAGACAAGCTCTGTGAGATCGCAGCGCACCTGCTGGAGACTCGCGACGACAACGTCGAGTTGGCATCGGGGCGCGTACGTCAGCGCGACGACCACTCGAAGTACGTCACCTACCGGGACATCGCCGACGTCGCGTATCTGAAGGCGCAACTGCTGCCGAAGGGCGTGGAACCCGGATTGTCCGCGACGGCAAGCTTCGACGTGTTCAACGACGGCACCTTCTCCAACGCCACCCACGGCGTTGTGGTCGAGTTGCACGAGGGCACCGGACGAGTGGAGATCCTGAAGTACGTGTGCGTCGAGGACTGCGGCGTCGCCATCAACCCCAAGATCGTCGAGGGCCAGTGCCGGGGTGGGATCGCCCAGGGCATCGCCGGGGCGTTGTTCGAGCAGGTGTCGTACGACGATCACGGAAATCCACTGTGTGCCAGCTTCATCGACTACAAGGTGCCGACTGCCTGCGAGATCCCGGACATCGAGATCCACCACCTCGAAACTCCCTGCCTGTTCACCGAATCCGGAGCCAAGGGAGCCGGTGAGGGCGGAACGATCGGTGCACCCGCCGCCGTGCTCAACGCCGTCAACGACGGATTGCGCTCCACCGGAGTCGAACTGAACGACACACCGATCACCCCCGTGGCAGTACAGGCAGCACTGGCGAAGGGCAGGCCATGAGCAACAAGCAACTGATCGAACTGAACGTCAACGGCACCGTCCGTGAGGTGATCACCGAACCACGGCGAACTTTGGTCGACGTACTGCGGCACGATCTGCAGCTCACCGGAACCCATGTCGGCTGCGAACACGGCGTGTGCGGAGCTTGCACCGTGCTGATCGACGGCAAGCCGGCTCGCGCGTGCCTGACGTTCGCAGCGCAGGTGGAGAACTCGGACATCGAAACCGTCGAATCACTCGGCATCGACGGTGAATTGAACGATCTGCAGCAGGCCTTCGCAGACCACCACGGTCTGCAGTGCGGGTTCTGTACACCGGGGTTCCTGATGTTGGCCGAGGGCTACCTCGCCGACAACCCCGATGCCACCAAGGAACAGATCCGCGAGGTGGTGGCGTCGAACTACTGCCGCTGTACCGGGTACCAGACCATCGTCGAGGCCATCGACTCGTGCGCCGAGCAGCGCCGCTGCGCCGGCTGTGTGAACGGAGTTCCCAAGTGATACTGACCAATACACTCGATATCGACGCGTCCGCCGAGGACGTGTTCCGGCTGATCAACGACGTCGAGAAAGTCGCGACCTGCGTACCGGGGGCGGCCATCACCGGTAAGGACGGCGAGACCTACCTCGGCGGTGTGAAGGTCAAAGTGGGCCCGATCAGCGCGTCGTACGCCGGCACGATCAGGTTCCTCGAGGTCGACGCGGAGACCCGCACGCTCACACTCGAAGCCAAGGGGGCGGACTCGCACGGCAACGGCGACGCCGAGGCCCAGGTCGATCTGGCGGTCGAGGCGATCGGCGACCGTTCGCGGTTGACCCTGAATACCGATCTGGTGATCAGCGGAAAGATAGTCTCGTTCGGCAAGGGCGCGATCGTCGCGGTGTCGAACAAGGTGCTGCAACAGTTCGCCGTCAATCTCGGTGCGCTACTGAGCGGTTCGGCTCCGGCCGAGCCGACCACACCGGCAGCTGTGAGAACTGCTGTTGCAAGCCCGGTCGGCGGCGAACTGAACGCGATGAGCCTGATGCCCGAACCGGTGCGCAAGTACGCACCGATCGCGGGCATCTTCCTCGCGGGAATGGTCGAGGGCTGGCTGGTGTCCAGGGCCTTCGGACGTCGATAGCTCAGCTGCGTACCGCGTTCGAGATTCTGTCGACGACCATCGCAACGGCACTCGGAACCGGCTCGATGACGTCCACGTCGGTGCGCAGTGCCAGCCGCCGGGCCGAATCGCTCAACGGACCGCCGCCGATGACGACCGCGCTCGCTCCGGCGGCGACTGCTGCATCGACCGCTGCTCCCAGTTCGACGACGCTCGATGCGAGGTCCTCGGCCAGGACCAACGGCGACGACGCGGTGAGGAACACACCCGCGAAATCGCCGTCGGGCACGGTGGCACGGGTCAGTGCATCGAGTTGGGCGGCGAGATCGGCTGTGGTGGTGGCGATCGCGAAGCGCCGACCACCTCGTGCAGCGTGCAGGATTCCTGCCTCGCCGATTCCGACGACCGGAATGTCGACGAGGGTTCGGAGTTCGGCGGCACCGGGATCACCGAACGCGCCGACGATCACCGCTGCCGGGCCATGGCGCTCGATCGCGTCGAGGGCCGCGGATACGACATCCGGTCCGGCAGCACGCAACTGTTCGGTGCAGGTGATCATCGCCGGTCCGGTACCCGCGGTGATTCCGATGACGGTGAATTCTGTGGTGCTGAGGCAACGCCGTGCGACGTCGACGAGCAGCTGCGTCGTCGCAGTGTTCGAGTTGGGGTTGATCACGAGAATCTTCACTGCTCAGCCATCTTCCGGCATGGGTTGTCCGAAAGTCTCTTTCGGGAACTGCACGGCAATTCCGCACACGATGAACAGACCGGCCAGCATCGCGAACATAGCGCCAACGCCGGACGAGTCCAGTACGGCTCCGGCAATGAGCGGGAACAATCCGCCGGAGAGGGAGCCCAGCGCCAGGATCACCGACGTCGCGAGGCCACGAATTCGCGTGGGGTACTGCTCGGGTGCGAACAGCCAGATCGTCGTGTTGAGGACGATGACCGAGAAATTGAACAGGGCACCGAAGAACAGTACGAGGCCGATGGACGTTGCGAAGAAGCCGAATCCGAGCCCGGCGACGATACCGAGCACAGCGCCACCGGTCAGCGTCACCTTGCGGGGGAGTTTGCGAGCGATGAGTGCGGCGATCAGCGCGCCGATCAACGACCCGGACTGCATCACGAGGGTGTACCAGAGCGCACTCGAGATCGACATTCCCCGCTCGGTCAGGATGACTGGGATCAGCGTGAGCATCGAGATCTGTGCTGCGTAGGACATGCAGACGGCAATGCCGAGGGCGAGAGTGCTTCTGCGGTAACGCTGCCCGAACATCTCCGTCCACCGTGCGCGCGGTGCGGCGTGATCATCGACTGTGGTGTCGACGTTCAAGTACTGAACCTCGGAGTCGAGGGTGCCGCGAAGCTTGCCCTGTGCCAGGCGGTTGATGACGGTGTTGGCCTCGGCCACCCGGCCTGTCGCCGCGAGGAAGCGAGGTGTTTCCGGAAGCGAGCGTCGATAGAACACGACCGCGAGTGCGGGTAGCACCAGCAGACCGAACAGCCAACGCCAGCGGTCGTCACCGGTGAAGATCGCGAAGACGATGACCCCGAACAGAGGGGCGAGCATGTTGCCCAGACCTGCGGCCGCGACGTTGATCATGCCGACCGCAGTACCGCGATGCTTGGCGGAGAAGAACTCGGAGAGCATGATCACCGCTACGGCGATCTCACCGCCGAGTCCGAGCCCGACCAGGAATCGAGCGCCCACCAGCACCTCGTAGTTGGGTGCGAATGCGCACAGTAGCGAGCCGAATGCGAAGACGAGGAGGTTTGCACCGAGGAGGGTTCGACGACCGAATCGGTCCATCACGGCTCCGGCCAGGATGCGCCCGAGTGCGACGGCGGTGAACGTCGCGGTGTTCAGCAGTCCGATCTCGGTTCCGCCGAGGCCCCAGGATTCACGCAGGAGCGGTCCGGTGATGCCGACGGCATTCTGTTCGATGGCATCGAAGAACACACCGAACAGGACCATGGCGACGATGCCGAAGTGCGCTGTGGTGAGGCCGATCTTCGAGTACGACGCCTCGATCTGTTCACTGAGGCTGCCGGCCTCGGGCGGTGGGTCGATCGGTGACGGCTTCTCGTTCCTGGTCGGGACGCTCATCCCAGTGCCTCTCGCTAAGTGGTATACCAACAATGGAGAATTTACGGAGCGCTGGGCCGCGAATGGTTTCTCGGCGGTAACACTTGTGTTTCCAGGTCCTCTCACCTGCCTCTTGCTGTCTAGGTCTTCGTTGGGCAAAGCCTGCTGATGACGCCGGCGGATGCGCGGTATACCTACAGTTCGCTGGTATACAAGCATCATGGCATCCACGGAAGGTCGCGAATCGCTGTCGCGTTCGGTGTTCGACGCGATCAGAACACGCATCCTCGACGGCCGCCTCCGGCCTGGTGAAACGCTGAGCGAGCGCAATCTGGGAACCGAGCTGCAAGTGTCGAGGGTCCCGATTCGCGAGGCGCTTCCATTGCTCGAAGCAGCCGGGTTGGTGACGCTGTCGCCGCGACGCCCTGCCGTGGTGACAGGAGTGACCAGAAGTTCCGTCGACGAGTTGTACGACATCAGGTCCGCGCTCGAGCCGCTCGTTGCTCGCCGGGCAGCGTCCGCTGTGGCGGCGGGCGCGGACTCGTCGTCGTTGGTCGACGCCGTGTCCCGTGCAGGTGCAGCGCTCGATCGGGGTGATCTGCTCGAATTCCATCACGCGAGCTCGGGGGTGCACTCGGGGATCGAGGCATTGTCCGCCAACCGGCTGTTCCCGGTCATCATGGAACCGTTGCGCGAGCGCAGCAATCGACTCAACATGGCCAATCTCGAACGGGATCCGTCGCTACGACACGGGGAGCATGTCTCCCTCGTCGACGCCATCGCCAAGGGGGATACGGAATTGGCTGCCGCTGTTGCGTTCGCGCACGTGGAATGGGGTCGAGCGCGAACGTTCGAGACTCTGGCGCAAGTTCCGGGCTACGACCCACAGCACTGAGCCGAGTCCGCCGTACTCACCGCGTCGCAGGCAGTCCTGCCGCGGTAGGTCCGATGGGCGATGACGGGGCGGTAACGGGGCGGTGCGCATCACCGTGATGCCCATGAACGTTTCTCGAAGCGGCCGGAGGGAACCGATCGGGGCACACTCGCGTCAAACCCGATGACGCCGATTCACCGGGCGTCGCTACGGTGCAACTCGGGGGAGCGTCATGATAGTGAATGTGGATCCAGCGATCCTGCGGCAGTTCTCGAATGTGTTGTCGGCAACTGGCGGGGTGATCCGTGAGGTGGATGCTCTTGCTCCGTTCCGTGCGTCGGAGAATGCGTTGCAGGGTAGTGACTTTCACGCAGCATGTGCGGCGGCAGCAGCCGCGGCGGCCGGAGCTGTTGCAGCTCTGGCCGGGCGGGCCGAATGCGTCGCGGACATCGCCCGCGGCGTCGCGCAGAACTACGAGATCGCCGACGACGAACTCGCCCGCCGCCTCGCAGCGATGGACCAGCCGAAATGACCCCGACGGTCCCGCACGTCGCGGGTTGGGAACCGGAGTCGATGCGCAAGACGATGATCGAGTTGTCGGAGATCGTCGAGCGCGTCAACGGCCAGCGCACCGGAGTGCTCGAGGAGCAGGACGTACTGGCCGAGACGTGGACCGGCGAAGCAGCCGACGCCGCAGCCGAGCGTGTGGTGAGCGAATGCTCCCGGATGAGCTCGGTGTGCAGTGAAATCGATTCACTCGGTAGAGCATTCGAGACCGCAGCAGGACTGGTCGATGCTGCGAAGGCCCACCTGCAGGCGCAGGTCTCGGCGGCGACGGCGAGCGGGTTCGCCGTTCGGGCCGACGGTGTAGTGGATCCAGACGGGATGATCGCATTGATACCGGACGTCCTGGGTGAAGAAAAGATACGGAAGGCCGACGAACTACGCTCTGCTGCAGCGCAGTTGACCGAGGACATTCAGGGAGCTCTGAGACAGGCAGACAGGGCCGCACTCGACGCTGCGCAGCAGTTGGCCGAGCCCACGAAGCTGTTGACCGAGCTTGCGCTCGGTAGTCCGGCCGGGAAGTTCGTCGAGAACCCGGACGGGTCCTTCTCGTGGATGCCGGATTGGCCGACGACCGTTGCAGCCACCGTCATCGGTGGCATGACCGACGTGACGAGGAGGACTCTCGAACTTCCGGGTGTCGGTTCCGTCGACGATGTTGCCAAGAACATCGGTCGGGGGTTGGGGGCGTTCGGCGCGGTGGCGGGAACGGTGCCCTCGATTGCCCACGATATCGATGAGGGGGTGAGCCCCACCGAGGCGATTGCGGTCAATACGGCGAGTACCGCCGCCGGCCTCGCAGTTGCGAGCTACGTGACCGGTGCCCTGGTGGGAGTCGGTGGTGCCGCGGGTTCGGTGTTTCCCGGGCCGGGCACGGTTGCCGGTGCTGCCGCAGGCGTCGCGTTGGGTGCCCTGGTCGGGGGCTCCGTCAGCCACGGCGTCTCGAAGGTCTTCGAATGGACACTGCGATGACCGATCGTGAGGACACAGGCGCGAACATGCCTGCGACAGCGAATCCGGGACCTGTCTGGGTGCGGAGGTGGCGCAGTGTTCACCTCGGCTGGCTCGCAGCGGTTTTCGGCATCTGTACGGCAGTGGTGGGACTGCTGGTTGCTGCCGTACCTGTGATTGCCAGGACGGGCGCAGGCGGACTCCTGGCACTGTTGTGGCTCGCGTTCTTCGTGCTCCTTCCCTTGGGAATGGCGGTGCCGATGTCCGGCATCGGAGCTGCGCGATTGTCGCGTTTCGTGCGGCGGGTCGACGTTGCAGGCGTCGGCGCAGGTCTGTCGGTGCCCGGGCGCGGGGACTTCGTGGCCAGGGCAGGTCTACTCGCCTTCGCGTCGGTGGTGGGCCTGTCCTACTTCGTATTCAGAGACGACGGACCTGACCCTCGCCAAGAGAGGGCAGAGTTGCTGACGGCGATAGGCGCGCCGGCATGCCTGGCGTGGTTCGTGGTCGGGTTCGTCGTCGTCAACCGCACCTGGATCTCTCTGCACCCCGAAGGTATTGTCCAACAGATCTATCGACGTCGTGGGTGGAAGGTGTCGAACGACGTGATGGTCGTGCCCTGGAGCGACATTGCGGATCTGCGCCTGGAGGAGCATCCGAATCCAGCAGTACCGCACCGAGGTGACCTGCCGGTGATCAGAGTCTCGCGCCGATCGAGCGAGACCGACGAGCCGGAGCTGGTCATCATGGCGTGTGAGAAGAAGGTCGAACCGAATTCGCTGCTCGCGCTGCTTCTGTGGTGCCGCGACAATCCCTGGGCCCGTGCGCAACTGGGCCACGACGATGCGCGGGAGTTGCTGCGCCCGCCCAGGCTGCGCGAGCGTATCCGCGCCGACCGTGCCGCAACGACTGTCGGTGGAAGGAACACTGTCCAGTGACGGTTCGACAAAGGACGGTATACACCTATCTCCAGCAGCAGGGTGTCGAACTGGCACCGGTGCATCGCGACGAATGCGACAGGTTCGGGCTCGAGCTCCCGGTGCTACCGGACTGGGAGGCTGTTTCAGAGCTTCACTTCCCACACGCCACCGCGGTGCTGTGCTCGCCGGCGAACGCAGTCGACGGATTCGTACCGAATGCGGTGGTTCTGGTCGGGAAGCTCGCACGGTCGGTCGACCCGGATGCCCTACTGGAGTGCGGCTTCGGAGACGCGCGGGCACTGCCCGGCTGGGTCGAGATCAGTCACGACCGAGGTTCGTTCTGCGGTCTACCGTCCGTCTCGATCGCGGGTCGCTACGACTGCGCCGGTCGGTTGCTCTTCGCCCGGACCCGTTACGTCGTCGTCCACCACATCGTCGACCAGTACCTGGTTCAGGTGACGGTCACCGTGCCGGATTCGCTACGACAGAGATTGTCCTGTTTTGCAGACGAATTCGTCGACAAGGTGCGTATCGGTCGACGCTAGCGAATCGGTAGTGCGCGCAACAGCGCCGCAACGTCCTCTGTATCGCCGAGGGAGTCGACGATGTCCTCGATGACCGCGGTATCGGATTCTCCGACCAAGCGGGCGATCTTGGCGCGCACCGCGCTGTAATCCATCGGAAAATGGTCGATGTCGCCCAGCGGATTCGGGGCAGTCGCCGAGAGTGTGGTGCCGTCCCGAAATTCGATCGTCACTTCGGCGGCTCGGCGCTCGGGCAGCAGCGCGTCGAGCTCGCTCGACGAGGCGACGTCGACTCGGGCGCTGAACGATTCGGCCGTCGAGAAGCCCGAACCTCGGGGATCCAGAGAATCCACGTCTATCGCGTCGGACACGAACGCGGCGGCCACCACGAACGGCAGCGAGAACATCGCGCCCAACCTGTTCGACGGATGTCGGCGGAACAGGGGCTCCGCCAACGAATGTGTCCGCACCCGAACATGTTCGATGTCGGCGGCGGACCATTCGGCGTCAGCGCGCATGCTCTGCACAGCGTCCACGGCGGCGTGTGTGTACGAGCAGCTGGCGTGCTGTTTCGTGTAGCCCTCCAGCGTGAGCCATCGCTCGCCGAGATCCTCGGTCAGTCGGGAGGTGTCCAATGTCCCGACCAGAGCGCCCAGGGTGTGCTCGATGGTCCCCGAGTTGTGGACGACCCCGGATCGGGCGAGCCTGGCCGCGGTCACGCCCGCCCGTGCGGCACCGCCGATCCACAGGTTTCGCGAGAAATTGCCGTCGAGAACCACCGCCCAGGGCGCTACCTGAATCAACGCAGACGACGAGTCGATCGCCGCGGCAACCTCGTTCGCATCGGCACCACGAATCGACGCGGCTGCCGTGGCCGCGCCCGTGGCACCCCAGTGCCCATGGGTGTGCCACGCACTGTGCCGGGTCAGAGCCCAGCCGAATCGAGCGGCAACCTCGTATCCCGCTACGACGGCCGTCAGGAAGGCCCGGCCCGAGATCGGCGTGGATGCCAGCCTGGCCGCGGCGATCGCTGCAGGAAGCACATGCGCAGCAGGATGTCCGGCGGCGTACTTGTTGCCCTCGTCGAGTTCGAGGCAGCACGATGCAATGGCGTCGAGCTCGGCCGCAGTCTCGATGGTGGTGCCGGTGCTTCCGCCTATCGGGTACGTCGATCCTGGTTCCGAGTCCCACTTCTTCCGTAGTTCGACCATCTCGCCGGTGCGGGCACCGGCAAGGGTGACGCCCAGCAGGTCCAACAGAATCAACCGCGCTCGATCGCCGAGCGGTGCGGGGAGGGGTGACTTCCGTAGTTCGACCATCGCGGTGGCCAAGGCGTCGACCGCACGTATGTGTTCCGTTGAGCGAAACGCCGGTGAACCGTCCATGACTGGACTGTAGAAGGCTCGGAAAGAAAGAGTCAATGATCGAGACGTGCAACCTGCCGACTGCTAGGCTCGGCCTACCGCCGGCGCGAGTCCATACCGCTCAGAACCGTTCCGGCTAGCGAAACGAAACAACGCTGGTGTGAGGTTCGCACGCAGCGTCGAACGAGGAGACGAAGCAATGTCCGATCAACTTCTTCGTGCAGTCCAGGGGGGCGTGCGCGCGGTCGATCTCGGTAGACAGTTGAGGGTCGGGATGCCGCAGTCGCCCAATCATCCTCAGTTCTGGCACACCCTGCCGCGCAGGCACGGCGACGTGACTCGAGCAGACGGCGGCAGCGCCGCGAACGACATGATCACCACCGGAACGCACGTGGGCACTCACATCGATGCGCTTGCCCACGTCAGCCACGACGGAAAGCTGCACGGCGGTGCCGATGCCGGGCAGTCGTGCCTGGGCGGCAAGTATGTCGAACACGGCGTCCACACCATCGAACCCATGATCCGCCGCGGCGTGCTGCTCGACATCCCGAGGCTCCTCGGTGTCGGTCGCTGCGAGGGCGGGTACGAGATCACTGTCGATGATCTGCAATCGGCATGTGCTGCAGAGAAAATCGAGATCGAACGCGGCGATGTCGTGCTGATTCGCAGCGGATGGGGGCAGTTGTTCGCCGAGGGATCGCCGTACGTCGGCGGCCCGTCCGGAGTTCCCGGAGTCGGAGAAGCAGGCGCGCAATGGCTGGCGGACAAGGGTGTACACGCTGCAGGCGCAGACACCATCGCGTTCGAGCGGCTCGCCCCGGGCGGTGGTCACGCGCTGCTCCCCGCGCACCGAGTTCTGTTGGTGGAGAGCGGTATCTACATCATCGAAGCACTCGACCTCGAAGAGCTCTCCCAGCAGGAACTGTTCGAGTTCACGTTCGTTCTCGTTCCCCTGAACATCTTCGGCGCAACGGGTTCGCCGGTACGGCCGCTGGCGGTGACGTCCGCATGAGCGAACGTACGCTCGCGCAGCACCTGGCGCGTTTCGCCGCGACCACCCACTATCAGGATCTACCCGACGCCGTCGTCAACTCGGTCGGGATGCGGGTGCTCGATACGCTCGGGATCGCGGTTGCGGCCACCGACCTCGAGACGAGCAAGGCTGCGACCGCATGGGCCCGCGAACAAGGCGGGGCAGCAACGGCATCCGCGGTCGGCCTCGACATCGCTCTCCCTCCGGCCCTCGCCGCTTTCGTCAACGGAGTGCTCGCACACTCGCTGGATTTCGACGACACGCATCTTCCATCGATCCTGCATCCGAGCGCCAGTGTCGTGCCCGCGGCTCTTGCGGCTGCTCAGGAGCACGGTACCGACGGTCGAGAACTCGTCCGCGGCATCGCGATCGGGCTGGAAGTGTGTGTGCGCATCGGTATGGCGGGGTTCGACCCGGAGACCAAGAACTCGGTGTTCTTCGAGCACGGACAGCACGCGACGTCCATCTGCGGTGCGATGGGTAGCGCTGTGGCTGCCGCTGTCATCGGTGGTGCGTCGGAGGAGCAGATCGTCGACACGATGGGCATTGCCGCGTCGATGGCGTCGGGCATCATCGAGGCCAACCGCACCGGGGGCACCGTCAAGCGCATGCACTGCGGTTGGGCTGCGCATTCCGCGCTCTCCGCGGCAGGGCTTGCCCGACACGGGATCACCGGGCCGCCGACGGTCCTCGAAGGACGGTTCGGCTTCTTCCAGGCGTGGCTGCACGAGCCTGGCCGAGCCAACGAGATTCTGGACGGACTCGGCTCCGAGTGGGCCGTTCCCGGAATCTTCTTCAAGCCGTACCCCGCCAATCACTTCACCCATGCGGCAATAGACGCAGGAGCAGCGCTGCGGGCGAGAGGAATCCGGCCGGAGCAGATCGAGAAGCTCGAGCTGGGAGTGCCCGCGGCGAACCTGCGGACCATCGGTGAACCCATCGACGTCAAGCGCACGCCCGAAACCGGGTACATGGCGCAGTTCAGCGGACCGTACGCCGTGGTCGTCGGCTTGCTCGGCGGGGGCGGTCTCGGCGCAGCACTCGAGGACTACACCGACGAGTTGGCGAAGTCGGCAGATCGGCGAGCTCTGATGGCCAAGGTCGACGTCGTTCCGAACCCGAAGTGCGACGCCATCTTCCCGCATCAGTTCCCGGCGGTGCTGACCGCAACCCTGACCGACGGAACAGTAGTGGTCGAAGAGGTGCTCACCACTCGTGGCGGACCCGAACGGCCGCTGTCGTTCGGCGAGGTCTCGACCAAGTTCACCAGCAATGCCGGGCCGTTCCTCTCCGACGTCGAACTGAAGGAATTGGCCGGCCGATGCGATTCTCTCGGGGACCTGACCGACGTCGGGACACTGCTCGCACCGTTGACCGATCTGAAATCGACTACGCAGCAATAGAACAGTCCCCACCGGCTCGGGCACCGTCACTCGTGTGGCGGTGCCCGAGCTGCAGTTCGGTCGGTTCAGGCCCGGGCGAGGATTTCCCGTGCGCCCCGCACCACTGCCTCGTCGACGAATCGTCCGTTGTCGTCGACGGTCGGTCCTCCCCGAGACACCTCGTACAGCTCCACCAGTCGACGTGCTGTGGTGATGTCGTCCGAGGACGGGGTGAGCGCGGCATTGATGATCGGAACCTGACTGGGGTGCAATGCCGTCCGGCCACGGAAACCCATCTGCACGAAACGGGCCGTGGTGCCGACGAACCCGTCCAGATCGCGAAAATCGGTCGACGTCGGGGCGATCGGTGCTGTCAATCCCGCAGCAGCACAATCGATCACGACGTTCAGCCGAAGCGCGTCGATCATCGCTTCCGTCGATTCCGAACGGGTGATGCGCAGGTCCGCGAGGAGGTCGACTTCACCGATCCCGAATGTTCGCACTCTGTTGCATCGAGCCATCTCCGGCAGAGCGCGCAAGGAGTGAGCCGTCTCGATCAGCCCGATCAGCTCGACCCCGGGCAGGTTGTGCTCGGTGAGCAATCGGTCTGCGCGCGTGAGTGACTCGACCGAACACTTCGCCACCATGATGCCGGTGACACCGCCTCCGGCGACGGCCTCGAGGTCCTGCGTCATGAATTCGGGGGTGATGCGAATCCAGATCTGGGTATCGGTCGACGCCGTCGAGGCCAACCACCCCGCGAGGTCGGCACGCGCTCGGCCTTTGTCCGCCAACGGAACCGCGTCCTCGAGGTCGATGATCACCGCGTCTGCGGCACCGCGCACGGCCTTGTCGAACAACTCGGGCTTGTTTGCCGGTACGTAGAGGAACGACCGGGCGGAGGTAGGGGTCATCGAGCTGCACGCGCTTCCAGGATGGTGGTGATCGACTGGGCCGCCGCGACGACCTGACCAGCATGAACGATGTGTTCGTCGTCCGCGGACGAGGAGTAGCGGAAAGCGGGGCCCGAGGAGCTGACCGATCCGAGTACGTGCCCTGCGGCGTCGAAGAACGGCGCGGCGATCGACGCTGCACCGGTGTTTCGCTCGTTCGTCGAGGTTGCGTATCCGTTGGTACGGATCTCTGCGAGGCGGGCGCGGAAGCGGGTCTCGTCGGCGTCGGGGGAACTGCTGCGGAGTTCCTGGAAGGCCTCGTCCGCGAATCGATCGGGGAGGAACGCCAGGATCGCTCGGCTCGAGGCTCCCGAGTGCAACGCGTACTGAGGGCCGATCTCGACCACCATCTTCACCTCCTGGGGGCTCTCGTACTGATCGAGATAGACACGACGGTGCCCCACGAGCACCGACAGCGTTGCGGTCTCGCGTGTGTTCGCGCGAAGCGCGCGCAGCACGGGAGCCGCAATCGACCGGACGTCGAGCTGGCTCCACGCCTTGGTGCCGAGTCCGATCGCCGCCGGGCCGAGGGAATACGTCGACTCGCCCGCAACCGGCTGCACGATCGACCGCGATGCCAGCGACTGCAGAATGCGGTGCACCACAGCCTTGCTCAGGTCGAGAGTGCGAGCGATCTCGGACACGCCCAGTGCCCGATCGGATTGCGCGAAGGCGATGAGCACATCGGCGACACGATCGGCGGACTCTGTTCCCGTCGACGTCTCCAGTGCAGGCCTGCTGACCATAAGTGTCACCTTTCGGATGTGCGTGCGTTCCGCTGAGCGAACCATACCCGTAACAAGAAATTGACGGAAGAGCCTGTTCTGAGGCCGTGATGCGTGCCATACTCGATTTCAGCGAGATCAATCATCAATCTGATGGTGCGCTCAGCGGAACGATAGGTTCCGCCCAGTGGTTCGACTCGGCGCCGATGGGCGCGGAAGGCAGACTCAACAATGAAGAAGCTCGTAGGCGTGCTGACAGCCGTTGCAGTCGTGGGTGCGGCAGCATGTGGCTCCTCCACCGGCTCGGACGACTCCGGCCCCATCAAGATCGGATCGGTTCATCCCACCACCGGAGCTCTGGCGGGAGTGGGCGGGCTGATGAACGACGGTGCTGCCCTCGCCGTGGCCGATATCAATGCAGCAGGCGGCATTTCGTCCATGGACGGTCGGCAGTTGGAGTTGGTGTCGGGCGACAGTCAGGGCAAAGCAGAGGTCGGACAGAGTGAGGCGCAGCGGCTGATCGACGACGGCGCGGTGTCGCTCATCGGCACGTACCAGAGCGACGTCACACAGAACGTCGCCTCGGTTGCCGAGCGATCTCGGGTTCCGCTCGTGATCGATGTGGCGGTGGACGACAAGATCCTCGACCAGGGTTACCAGTACTCCTTCCGCATGCAGCCGAATGCGTCCAGCATGGGAACCGACGGTGCCAAGGCGCTCGCCGCGATCGAGGAGCAGACCGGTCAGCCGATCGACCGCGTCTCCTACCTGCACATCGAGGGATCCTTCGGCGACAGCGTCTTCAACGCATTCGAGGCCGAGGCCGCGAACCAGGGGATCTCGTCGGTACAGGAAATCACCTACCCGGCAACGAATTTCTCCGACGCCACCACGCAGGTGCGTGAGGCTGCAGTGTCCAACCCCGACGTCATCGTCGCCACCGGCTACTACCCGGACGGGCTGCTGATCGCACGTGCGGTCGAGCAGCTGAACCTGAACGTCAAGGGCGTCTACGGAATTGCCAACGGCGCGTTCGACGACAGCTCGTTCCCCAGTGACGCAGGTGCAGCAGGCGAGGGCGTGTTGAGCGCCAACTACCACTTCGACGCCACCAGCGACCGCGTCACCGACATCCGCTCGCGGTTCGAGGCCGAATACGGACGTCCGATGGAGACCGCAGCAATGCTGTCCTACCAGGCAGTCGAGGTCATCGCGGCCGGACTGAACGACGGTGCGTCGAGTGATCCCGAGGATCTGCGCGACGCCATCTCCGGCGTCTCGATCGAGGATCCGCTTCTCGCGTTCAACGGACCGATCGAGTTCGACGAGACCGGCCAGAACAAGAACGCCACCGTCATCGTCATGCAGGTTCGCGACGGAGCAGTCGCTCAGGTCTTCCCCGAGGAGTTCGCAACGGACGCAATCCAGTTCCCCGCGGGAGCCGGCCAGTGACGGCCGCTACCTCGACCGCAGAGAAAGCGGGTAACAAAGGTCTCGCGGGGCTCAACCCCGGTATCCCGGTCGCAGCAGCGATCGTCGTCATCATGGCGGTGATCTACCTCGTCGGTGGAAAAGACCAGGGCCTGGTCACGCAGTCGGTCGTCTCCGGACTCCTTCTCGGCGGTGTGTACGCACTGATCTCCGTCGGACTGACGCTGATCTTCGGTGTTCTCGGCATCGTCAACTTCGCCCAGGGTGCGATGCTGACGATGGCGATGTACATCGTCTACGCGCTGTCCACCGCCGGGCTGCCGGTCTACGTTGCAACACTGGTCGCCGTTCCGGTGATGTTCCTGTTCGGCATGGTCGTGCAAGCGACACTGTTGACGAAACTCACCATCAGCGGCAGTCACGACGGCCCGCTGCTGGTCACCCTCGGCCTGTCGCTGCTGATCATCAACGTGCTGCTGATGATCTTCGGTGGGCGGCCGCAATCGGTGCAGGCTCCGATCGACGGTTCCCTCGACGTACTCGGTGCCGTCGCGTCGTGGCCGCGAGTGATCGCGTTCATCGGGGCTGCGTTGGTAGCCGTCGCGCTCACCGCGGTACTGAAGCGGACGCCGCTCGGATTGTCCATCCGCGCAGTCGCATCCAACTCCGAGGGAGCCAAGCTCGTCGGCGTCGACATCGGTCGGGTCTACGCGCTCACCTTCGGTATCGGCGCAGCCTGCGTCGCGGTCGCAGGCGGGTTGATGACACCGTTCACCAGCCTGACGCCGTCGGTCGGAGAACAGTTCACCATCCTGGCGTTCGTCATCGTGGTTCTCGGCGGACTCGGAAGTGTCGTCGGAGCCATGGTCGGCGGGCTCGTCATCGGCCTCGTGCAGACCGTCGGCGCGCTGTATCTCCCCGGAACAGGTTCGCTGATCCTGGTATTCGCGGTGTTCGTTCTCGTTCTGTTTCTCAAGCCCGAAGGATTGTACGGAGCGCGCCGATGACTACGACAAGAAGCGCACCCACACCGGTGCAGCACGATCCGCGGTTGAAGGACACGTGGCTACGCCGCCAATTGATCACGCTGGTCATCGGATTCGTCGTCGTGGCGGCATTGCCGCTGCTCCTCGGCGAGCAGGCCCAGACGGTTGCCGTGCGCACGCTCATCTTCGCCGTGATGGCCGTGGCGTGGAACATCATGAGCGGGTTCGGCGGCATGTTCAGTTTCGGCCACGCCGCGTTCTTCGGAATCGGTGCGTACTCCGGTGCGTATCTTCTGGTCGAGCACGGAATCTCCCCGTGGATCTCGATGGTGGTCGCGGCAGTCCTCTCGGCCACGGTGGGCACACTCATCGCCTACCTGTGCCTGCGCTACCGACTCGCCGGGTCGTACTTCGCACTGGCGACATTCGCCTTCGCGCAGATGTTTCTGCTGCTGGTGCAGAACCTCGAGGTGTTCAACAAGACCGAGGGCTTCAATGTGCCCATCCTGCCGCGTGATTCGTGGTGGATGCTGCAGTTCGAGAAGGGCAGCCCCAATTACGTCTGGATTCCGCTGGTCATTCTGACGCTCGCGGTTCTCGGCACCATCTTCTACACCCGTTCCCGCGCAGGGCAGTTCGTCCAGGCCACCCGTGACGACGAAACCGCTGCAGCCTCGCTCGGTATCGACACGATGAAGTATCGGTTGATCGCCGTGGCGGCGAGTTGTGCGCTGACCGCCGTAGCCGGGGTCTATTACACGCAGTACTACTTCTTCGTCGGTCCCGAGCAGGCCTTCGGTTCGGCGGTTTCCGTCGAAGCGATCGTGCCGGCCGTCATCGGCGGCATCGGAACGATCTGGGGCCCGGTCATCGGTGCCGCCGTGATCGGGCCGCTGTCGGAGTTGATCAACGAACTGCTCAGAAACCCACCCGCCTTCCTCGAATTCCTCCAGGGGACAATCGGATTGGACGTCGCCGCGTACTCGGTGATTCTGATCGCGATCGTGATCTTCCTGCCCAAAGGAATCTTCGGCACGATCCGTGAGAGGTGGAACCGATGAGCTTGTTGAGCATCGAGAACCTGAGCAAATCCTTCTCGGGAATCCACGCGGTACGCGAGGTCAGCCTCGACGTGCCCGAGCACGAATTCCTCGGCATCATCGGCCCCAACGGGGCAGGCAAGACGACCCTGTTCTCCCTGCTGTCGGGTGAGCAGCCCCCGACAGCAGGCCGAGTGATCTTCGACGGTACGGACATCACCGGATGGCCGGCGAGCAAGATCGCGCGAGCCGGGCTGGTGCGTACGTTCCAGCTCATGCGCCCCTTCGAGTCGATGTCGGTGCTCGAGAACGTCACCATCGCCGCACTGTCGAAGCGCAAGTCACGCAAAGACGCCCGGCGGCATGCCCTCGACGTCCTCGACCGCGTGCAACTGTCCGACCAGGTCGGCGGCAAGGTCTCGACCATGTCGACGGCAGGATTGAAGAGACTCGAACTCGCTCGCGCCCTGGCCATGGAGCCACGCGTCGTGCTCCTCGACGAGGTTCTCGCCGGTCTGGTTCCGGCCGAGCGAGCACCGATGATCGAACTGCTGCGCACGGTGCATCAGCAGGGTCAGACGGTGCTGTTCGTCGAACACATCATGGCTGCGGTGATGGCCCTGTCCGAACGTCTGGTGGTCATGCACGAGGGGGCGGTGCTCACCTCGGGCGACCCACGCACGGTGGTTGCCGACGACCGCGTCGTCGAGGCATACCTCGGTGAGGAGAAGACAGCATGATGCTCGAAATCGACAACCTGCACGCCGGATACCGTCGGCTGGAGATCCTGCACGGGGTGAACCTCTCGGTCGATCGGCACGAGATCGTCTCCCTGATCGGCGCGAACGGTGCGGGTAAAACGACCACGCTGCGTGCGCTGTCCGGCATGGTATCCACCTCCGGTGGCAGAATCATGCTGGACGGCAACGCGATTCACGGGATGCGGGCGGACCGGATCGTGCGAGCGGGGCTGGTGCACGTCGCCCAGGACCGGGCGTTGTTCGGCAGCCTCACCGTCGCCGACAACCTCGAGATGGGCGCGTACACCCAGAAGCGCAGCGGCGTGAAGGAATCACTCGACCAGGTCTATGCCCTGTTCCCCATTCTCGCCGAACGACGAGAGCAGCGGGCCGACACCATGTCCGGCGGTCAACAGCAGATGCTCGCCATCGGCCGCGCCATGATGTCGAAGCCGCGAGTATTGACACTCGACGAACCGTCCGTCGGGCTCGCTCCCAAGCTGGCAGCTCAAGTGCTCGAGGCGATCGTGCGTATCCGTGACTCGGGTGTGACCGTACTGATCGTCGAACAGAACGCCGCGCAGGCACTCGCGATCTCCGATCGGGCCTACGTCATCGAGAGCGGGTCCATCGTGCTGACCGGCACCGGGCCCGAACTGGCACATGACGAGCGGGTCAAAGCTGCCTACCTCGGCATTTAGGAGTTCACCTCACATGCACCTTTTGGCTTTCACCCCGATCGACGTCGACGCGGCAGAACTGCAGCGCCGGCAGGATCGGTACGACCACCTTTCGCCCGCGGGGATCACCGTCGAGCTCCGCAATATCGGGCCCGACGCGCCGAGCGCACTGGACACCGAACTCGACGTCAGACGGTCGGAACAGGTGCTGTCACAGGCCTTTCGTTCCGTGCTGGACACGCACGCCGACGGGTTCCTGCCCGACTGCGTGCTCGACCCCTGCGCCGAGGAAGCGGATTCGTTCGCTCGGCCGCTCTACGGCCTCACCCGGCTGACGGCCTCGTTCTATGCCTCCCAGGGGCACCGGATCGGTGCCCTGGCGAGAAACGACGCGATCGCTGCGGAACTGGACCGCCGACTCGGGTTCTACGGGATCGTCGCCGAGGCCACCGAAGTACTCGGGCTCGGTGTGCACGACATCGCAGACACCGGCACCTGGGGGAGAGCGGTCTCCGAACACGCGGGCAAGCTCCGCTGCACCATCGCCATCAATGCTTGCTCTGCCGTCGATCTCGTCGATCCACCGACGTCACCGCAGGTGGTGGACCCGACCGGCACGGCGTTGCGGCTGCTGGGTCTGCGTTCCGAGCTGCAGGTCTCCGCGTGAGCGAGGACGGCCCCGACCTGGTGGTGGCCGGCGCGGGCGGTGGCCTCGTCGCTGCTCTGCGTGCAGCCGAGCTGGGGCTCGACGTGCTGGTCGTCGAGGCCAGTGCGCACTTCAAGCGGGGCAACAACACGGCGATGTCCACGGCCATGATCCCCGGTGCCGGCTCACGGTGGCAGCGAGCGGCCGGAATCGACGATTCGCCGCAACAGTTCCTGGACGACGTCCTGCGCAAAACGAAGGGCACTGCCGATCTGCGGCTGGCGTCCACCCTCGCCGATGTCAGTGCGCCGCTGGTGGAATGGCTCGCAGATCACGTGCAGCTGCCCCTCACGCTCGTCACCGATTTCGCATACCCCGGCCATTCGCAGTTGCGTTGTCACACGGTCGAAGGCCGTCACGGCAGTGGGATGCTCGAGCACCTCGCGCGAGCGGTCGCCGCCGAGCCGCGCATCGACATGCTGATGCCCGCCCGGCTGACCGATGTGTCCGTCGATTCCGACGGGGCCGTCGACGGCGTGACGATCACGATGCCCGACGGCAGCGTCGACGAAGTTCCGACGCGCGCAGTCCTGTTGGCCACCAACGGCTACGGTGCCAACGCAGAGTTGGTGGCAGAGCACGTGCCGGAGATATCCGCGGCGCGCTATCACGGAAGTGAGCACTCCAACGGTGACGCGCTGACCATCGGGCGCCGTCTCGGTGCCGATTCGGCGTATCTGGATGCGTACCAGGGACACGCGGCACTCTCGAAGCAGGCGACGACTCTCGTCGGATGGGCGACGGTGATGCACGGCGGCATCGTGCTCGACGCATCCGGGCACCGGTTCGGTGACGAGACGACCGGGTACTCCGAGTACGCAGCCATTCTGGCCGCCAGGCCGGGCTCGGAGGGCTGGGTCGTCATCGACCGCGAGATCTACGACAAGTGCCTGTCGTTCAAGGACTTCCAGCAGACCGTCGACTCGGGTGCCGCGGTGTGGGCCGACGACACGGACGGCCTTGCTGCCGCAACCGGGCTCCCACCTGCGGCAGTGGCGGAGGAGCTCGCCGCTGTGCAAAAGTATTCACGGGGAGAGGCGTCGGATCCGTTCGGCCGCACCTCTTTCGAGCATTCGCTCACCGGACCGTACGCAGCCATCAAGATCGTGCCCGCGTTGTTCCACACCCAGGGCGGGCTCGTCGTCGACGAGAACGCACGTGTTCTCCGCACCGACGGTTCCGCCATCACCGGTCTGTTCGCCTCGGGCGGTGCCGCAACGGGCATCTCCGGCCACGGTGCTGCCGGGTATCTCGCGGGGAACGGACTGCTCCCGGCGCTCGGACTCGCATACCTCGCGGCAAGTTCGCCTCGAACAACCCAACTCTTGTGAAAAAATTCGAAAGGACCACCATGTCAACGCTGTTGATCACCAATGCGCGCGTAGTTCGACCAGGATCCGACGCCCCCGACGAGGGCGAGTTTCTGGACCTGCTGATCGAAGACGGCAAGTTCACTCGCATCGAAGCGAATATCGATGCCTCGGCAGCGGATACCGTCATCGACGCGGCCGGCAAGGTCGCGTTCCCCGGTGTCGTCGACGCACACCAGCACTGGGGCATCTACAACTCCCTCGGTGACGACGCCGAGACCGAGTCGCGGGCGTGTGTCCAGGGCGGCGTCACCACGTCGCTCTCCTACATGCGGACCGGGCAGTACTACATGAACACCGGTGGTTCGTACGCGGATGTGTTCCCCAAGGTCCTCGATGCCACCGAGGGGCGCCCCTACGTCGACTACGCGTACCACCTCGCGCCGATGTCGAAGGAACACATCGACGAAATCCCTGCGCTCATCGCAGATCACGGCGTCACGTCGTTCAAGATCTTCATGTTCTACGGCAGCCACGGGCTGCACGGCCGGTCCACCGATCAGAGCGAATTCCTCATGACACCCGAGGGAGAGCGCTACGACCTGGCGCACTTCGAGTTCGTCATGCGCGGCATCCAGGCTGCCCGAGAGCAGATGGGCGACAAGGCCGATCACATCTCGTTGTCGCTGCACTGCGAGACCGCTGAGATCATGAGCGCGTACACCAAGATCGTCGAGGAGGAAGGCACTCTCGAGGGCCTCGCGGCATACAGCGCGTCACGGCCGCCGCATTCCGAGGGCCTCGCCGTCACCATCGCATCGTTCCTCGCCGACGAGACGCAGCTGCCCAACATCAACCTGCTGCACCTGTCCTCGCGCAAGGCATTGACCGCGGCGATGCGGATGGCAAAGGCGTTCCCGCACGTCGACTTCCGCCGCGAGGTCACCATCGGGCACCTGCTGGCCGACATCGTCACCGCCTACGGACTCGGCGGCAAGGTCAACCCGCCGCTGCGCCCGCGCGACGACGTCGAAGCACTGTGGGAGCACCTGCTCGCCGGTGACATCGACTGGGTCGTCAGTGATCACGCCTGCTGCAAGGACGAGAAGAAGTTCGCCGAGGACCGGGGCGACATCTTCGCCGCGAAGTCCGGCTTCGGTGGTGCGGAATACCTGCTGCCCGGTCTCGTCAGCGAAGGACGCAAGCGCGGCCTGAGCTGGCGTCGTATCGCCGAGCTCACGTCACTGAACCCGGCCCGACGCTACGGCCTGCCGGGCAAGGGAGACATCGCAGTCGGCATGGACGCAGACATCGCCCTCATCGACCCCGATCACACATGGACCGTGCGCCCGGAGGATTCCGAGTCGGCTCAGGAGTACACGCCGTTCGAGGGATTCGAGCTCGGTGCCAAGGTGACCGACACGTTCGTCCGTGGTCAGCGGGTACTCGCCGACGGTACCGTCGCCGGTGCCCCCGCAGGCCGCTACCTGCACCGTCCGTACCTGTGACGGGCCCACTGGAGGGCATCAAGGTTCTCGACATCTCGACGATCCTCGCCGGGCCCCTCGTCGCGCAGATCCTGGGCGACTTCGGGGCAGAGGTCATCAAGATCGAGCACCCCACCAAGCCCGACGGGATGCGCGGGCACGGTCTTGACAAGGACGGTCACCCACTGTGGTGGACGATGATAGGTCGCAACAAGCGGACGATGACCCTCGACCTCGGAAGCGCGCAGGGCGGAGCTCTCTTTCGCCGCCTCGCCGCGGAGGCCGACGTGGTGGTCGAGAACTTCCGGCCCGGGACCCTCGAACGCTGGGGGCTGGGATACGACGTGCTCTCCGAGCTCAACCCGGGTCTGATCCTGTTGCGTGTCACCGGCTTCGGTCAGACCGGACCGTACGCCACCAGGCCCGCCTTCGGCACGCTCGTCGAATCGATGAGCGGGTTCGCGCACCTGACCGGTGAAGCCGACGGGCCGCCGACACTTCCGGCGTTCGGATTGGCCGATTCCCTCGCCGGGATCGCGGGCTCGTCGGCCGTGTCGATGGCTCTGCTGCACCGCACCAACAACGGCGGCATCGGCCAGCAGATCGATCTGGATCTGTTGAGCCCGATCATGGCCGCGGTCGGGCCGGGCGTCATCTACGCAGACCAGCTGGGGATCGATCAGGAGCGAACCGGGAACCGGTCCAGCAACAACGCGCCCCGCAACCTGTACAAGACCGCAGACGGGCATTGGTTGGCCATCTCCACGAGCGCCAATTCGATAGCCGAGCGCGTGCTCGTGCTGGTGGGTCACCCTGAAGTGCTCGACGAACCGTGGTTCGCCACCGGGCGTCAGCGCGCCGCCCACGCGGACCTGTTGGACGAGTACGTCGGCGGCTGGATCGGCGAACGGACGAAGGACGTGGTGATCGACGAGTTCGAGAAGGCAGGTGCCGCAGTCGCTCCCGTCTACAAGCCGAGCGATCTGTTGTCCGATCCGCAGGTCAACGCCATCGAGATGGTGACGACCGTCGAGGACGACGACCTCGGTCCCGTCCGGATGCAGAACGTCATGTGGCGAATGGGTGGTAGCCCCGGCCGCATCAGGTACACCGGCCGCAAGCACGGGGCCGACACCGACGAGGTGCTCACCGAAATAGGCTGCAGCGCCGACGAAATCGAGGCAATGCGGCGCGACAGCGTCGTGTAGAGCACGGCCAGTGCCCGGCAACGGTCCCCTTCGGCAGCACTGCCGAGGGTCCGTTGCCGATGGACGCGCCATCGGGCCGGTCCTCGGTTCACACTGAAATCTGTTGCACGACGACGGAAGGTCGCCGTGGCCGGCTGACGCGTTACCCCATCGTCGCTGGGTGCACGCCGGAACCTGTCTCACCACATCGGAAGGCGACCGTGGCCGGCTGACTCGATACCCCATCGTCGCCGCGTGCGCGCCGGAACCTGTCTCACCACATCGGACGGCGGCCTTGGCCGATTAGCGCCTTACCCCATCGTCGCCGGGCTCACGCCGGAATCTGCTGCAGTGCAGCGGAAGGCGGCTGTGGCTGGGTGACGCGTTACCCCATCGTCGCTGGGTTCACGCCGGAATCTGCTGCATCACTGCGGCGACGGCCTCGACCTGGTCCGCGATGCGGGGGCCCCATCGACTCGACAGGTCCTCGTCCATCGGGAAGATCCTGCCGTCTCGGACGGCGGTCATCGATCCCCACCCCGGTCGGGCTGCAACCGATTCGGCTGTGACGCCGCAGCATTGGGCGTCGGCGAGGAACACGACATCGGGATCCGCGGTGATCACCGATTCGGCGGACAGTTGCGGGTAGTCGCCTGCGCCGGAGCTGTCGGCGATGCTCGTCAGGCCGAACAGACCGTAGATCTGACCGACGAAGCTGGCGCTCGACACCGTGTACAGCGTGTCGTCGAGTTCGTGGAAATACGTCAGGGGCTCGTCGCGCGCGGGGACACTCGCCACGGCGGCATCGATTCGGTCGCGCATCTGTGTGACCACCGCGTCGCCCTCGGCGTCGTGCCCGGTCGCGTCCGCGACGAGCTCGATCTGCGAGTACGCGTCGTCGAGGCTCGTCGCGGCCGGGACCAGCAGCGTCGGAATACCGGCCTCGGCCAAAGTGGACGTCACCAGGCCGAGGTCGGTGGAGGTGATCACCAGATCGGGGTCGTACGCGACGATCGCCTCGAGGCTCGGCGTGAACGCCGACAGCCCGGTCTTCGGTGCGTCGGCGGGATAGTCCGACTGATCGTCGACGGCCGCCACCTGCTCGCCCGCTCCGACGGCGTACAGGGTCTCCGTCGCCGTCGGGCTCAGCGAGACGATCGAACGAGGCATCGCGTCGATGGTGACGGTCCCGCCGTCCGTGCCCGACGCGATCGTCCTCGGGAACTCTCCGCTCGACGCCGTGGCCGAGGTGGTCGCCGGCGGGGAGTCGGCCGTCGTGCTGCCGCAGCCGGTCGCGACCAGCGCGACGACCGCGAACCCTGCTGAGATCATTAGTGCCGATCGACGCTGCACTGCCACTCCTGTGTGTCCGATGCCCCTGGAGCGCCAACACTATCGGGTGGTGGTCACCGGCCCAGGCTCCGTGCCAGGTACGTGCCGGTGTGGGTGTCGGAGACCACCAACTCGTCGACGGTTCCGGTGAAGGTGATCAAACCGCCGTTGTGCCCGCCGTCGGGGCCGAGGTCGATGACCCAGTCGGCGGCGGCTATGACGTCGAGGTTGTGTTCGATGACGATCACGGACCTGCCCTCGTCGACCATCCCGGACAGCAACGCGATCAGGTTCGACACGTCCGACGGATGCAGACCGGTCGTCGGCTCGTCGAGGACCAGCACCGGTGACGACCCGACCAGTTCGGTGGCGAGCTTGAGCCGTTGTCGCTCGCCGCCGGAGAGCGACGACAGGTTCTGGCCGAGCGAGAGGTAGCCGAGCCCGACGTCCCGGCACCGGCGGAGGATGTCGCGGATCTTCTTGACCTCGAAGAAGTCCTGAGCGTCCTCGACGGACATCTCGAAGATATCGGCGATGCTGACGCCATCGACGGTATGCCGGATCGCGCCCGACCGAAATCGCCTGCCCTGGCACGTCTCGCAGGTGCTCGTCACCGGGTCGGTGAACCCGAGATCGGTGAAGATGACACCGCTGCCCTGGCAGTCGGGGCACGCGCCGTCGGAGTTGGGCGAGAACAGCGACGGCGGCTGGCCGGTCTTCTTGGCGAAGTACGTACGGATCGGATCGAGCAGACCGGTGTACGTCGCGGGGGAGGAGCGCCGCGATCCGCGGATGGGTGCCTGGTCGATGATGACGGCGTCCGGTGCGGCCTCACGGAGGTGCCCGTGGATGAGACTCGACTTCCCGGAACCGGCGACGCCGGTGACGGCCGTCAGGACTCCCAGCGGAATGTCGACGCTGACGTCGCGCAGATTGTGGGTGCTGGCTCCCGTGATGCTCAGCCAGCCCGAAGCAGTTCGGGGATTGCGCAATACGACATCCTCGCGCCGCAACGCGGCACCGGTCCTGGTGTCGGCGTCGCGCAGCTCGTCGTAGGTTCCCTCGAACACGACCGTGCCGCCCGCCTTTCCCGCGCCGGGGCCGATCTCGACGATGCGGTCGGCGATGGCCATGACCTCGGGGTCGTGCTCGACGACGAGGACGGTGTTGCCCTTGTCGCGCAGCGCGAGCAACATGTCGTCGAGGCGGTGAACGTCGCGGGGGTGCAGGCCTGTCGTCGGTTCGTCGAAGACGTAGAGCATGTCGTTCAGGGTGGCTCCGAGGTGCCGGACCATCTTGATGCGCTGGGATTCACCGCCCGACAGCGATGACGTCGCGCGGTCCAGGCTGAGGTAGCCGAGACCGAGATCGACGAGTCTTCGCAGCTGCGTGACGATTTCGGCGGTGACGGTGCCCAGGCCGTCGATCTGCCACCCGTCGATGCGGTCGGCGAGCTCGGACACCTGCATCGAGAACGCGTCGGGCAGAGACAGGCCCTCGAGGGTCGCGCCGCGGATGGTCTCGTTGTAGCGGGAGCCGCCGCAGGATTCGCAGACCCCGCGCGTGACGATGCGCTCGAACGCGAGCTTGGCCTTGCCCTTCAGGGCGTCGGCGTCCTTGGCCAGGTAGCTACGCCGGAACCGGGACACGATCCCCTCGTAGCTCTTCATGACGGCATCGGGGTTCAGTACCTCGAACTCGCCGGGTTTCGCGTCGAAGAACATGTGGCGCTCGCGGGCGGAGTACTGCTCGATCGGGACGTCGAGATCGAACAGGCCCGAGTCGGCGAACACCCGATACGGCCATTTGCCGACCTCGAAGTCCGGATGCTTGAACGGCCCCTCGCGCAAAGACTTCGACTCGTCCACCAGTTCGCCGAGGTCCACGACCTTCGCCTCGCCGAGCCCCTCGCACTCGAGGCACATGCCGGCCGGGTCGTTGAACGAGAACGCGTTCGCGAACCCGATCGTCGGGGTGACGCCGCGGGACCACAGCATGCGCAGCCAGTCGCCGATGTCGGTGATGGTGCCGACGGTCGAGCGCGGGCCGCCGAACAGACGCTTCTGATCGACGATGACGACAGCCGACAGGTTGGCGATGAGATCGGCGTCGGGACGGCCGTAGGACGGAAGGAACGTCTGCGCGAACGCGGTGAACGTCGAGTTGATCTGCCGTTGAGCTTCGGCAGCGATGGTGTCGAAGACGAGTGATGACTTCCCTGACCCTGAGACGCCCGCGAAGACGACGAGCGAGCGTTTGGGCAGGTCGAGGTTCACGTCGCGGAGATTGTTCTCGCGTGCTCCGCGAACGAGGATGGTGGACAGTTCGTCGATGGATGGCTGAGTTGGTGTCGTCGGCTGGGCCTGGGTCATGTGCGCTTCGGTCGCCTTTCGCCGCCCCCGACGCTGGTTCGCCCGGGGCCGACGCAGCTTACCGTACGGTGTACGGAAACGCCACCGATGGACGGGAAGTAACAGACTTACCGGTCTGGCGATCTCCCATGGGTACCGGTTGCGCCAGGCCATCGGTCGTGTCGAAGGGTTTTCATGACAAGCAGTAGTCGTTCCCGCGTGCACTCGGTCATCGGGCTCGCCCTTCCTGCGCTCGTCCTCGTGGGCTGCGGATCCACGGACTCCGCCGAGCCCGAAGTCCGGACCGAAGTTCGGACCGTGACCGTCGAGGCGACCACGCCCGCACCGACGCCGGTCGACAGGATCGTTGTCCCGGACACCACCGCGTCCGAGCCGCCCGCGGCAGAGCCCGTCCTCGCCGCCATGCCTTCGGTCGTGTGCATGAATCTGCAGTCCGCCCAGAACGCGATCCAGGCGGCGGGGATCTTCTACTCCCGGAGCGTCGACGCGTCCGGTGCGAGCCGGATGCAGGTCAACGACTCGAACTGGATTGTTGTGGCGCAGGATCCGCAAGCAGGGGTGCTCGTCGGTGAGGGTGATGCTCTGCTGTCCGCGGTGAAGATCGGGGAGCCGAACAACTGCTGATCTATCGGCGAATGCTGTGCTTGCCTGCCGGAGCCGGTTCCTGCTCGGTCGAGGTGTAGGCGAGGTGGCCTCCGATGAGACCGCCGACGCTCGCCGTTGCCAGACCGGCAGCGGCCAGGGCCTTGGCGATGCCATCGGTCTGCTTGCGGCGCCGCAAGCAGGAGCCGAGGAAGAGGAAGACGCCGGTCGCGTTGGACGCCGCGTGGATCATCCCGACGCGTCGCTGACGGGTGTTCATCGTCGACCAATCGGCCCATCCGGTGGCGATGGCTGCCGGCGCGGACACAAGCCCGAGGGAGATGACCAGCTTGCTCGCCCTGGACTGGTGGTTCAGCAGATCGAGGACGACGGCGCTCGTCCAGCTTCCGATGGTGACGTTGACGAGGGCCGGGTGGATGGGGTGACCGATCCACCGGCCGCGTAGACCTGCGCCGACGGCGGTGTCGTCCAGTGCGGGTTTCAGGACACTGTTGATCGCGTTGCTTGCTCCGTCGAGGAACGAGGCAGATTCGAGGCTGTCGAGGGCTTGTTTCGCTGTCATACCTTCTCGCATGCCCCGATGGCATCGATCGAACCCTGAGGGCAGCCAAACACGGCACGAGATGCTTGGACGTCCTATAACGTCGGGTGATGAGCAGCGGAACACGAGTGAACACCGTCGACGGCGTCCTTCGACGGTCTGCCGCGAAATTCCCGGACCGTCTTGCGGTGACATTCGAGGGACGCAGTCACACCTACTCAGAACTCGATACCGCGGTCACCCGCGCCGCTCGACGACTGATCGCGTTGGGATTGAACAAGGGTGACCGAGTGGCGGCGTACGGCGTCAACTCCGACGCGTACGTGGTCGCGTTCCTCGCCTGTGCGCGAGCCGGATTGGTGCACGTCCCGATCAACTATGCGCTCGTGGGCGACGAATTGCAGTACCTGTTGCAGCAATCGGGTTCTCGGGCAGTGTTGGTCGACCCGGAGTTGGCGGGCACGCTCGATTCGGTTCGCGGCACGCTGAGCATCGAGCACGTGGTCTCCCTTCCCGACGTGCTGGGCACGGACGGCGAAGGCTCCGAACTCGACCCCGTCGCCGATGCGACCGACCTCGCTCAATTGCTCTACACCTCCGGGACGACGTCGAAACCCAAGGGCGCGATGATGTCTCACGGCGCGCTGGTCGCGGAGTACGTCTCGTGCGTCATCGCGCTCGGGTTCACCCAGGACGACGATCCGCTGCTGGTGATGCCGATGTACCACTCGGCGGGGATGCACGTGTTCATGCTCCCGTACCTGTCGGTGGGTGCCACCGTCCGTTTGATGCGCAGGCCCGACGTTCCGGAGATCCTGCGCCGCATCGAAGCGGAGAAGATCAAGTCTCTGTTCCTGGCACCGACGGTGTGGGTTCCGCTCGCCAATCACCCCGACCTGGCGACGCGCGACCTCTCGTCGTTGAAGAAGGCGCAGTACGGGTCTTCGATCATGCCTGTCACCGTTCTCACTCGGCTGCGTGAGCGGTACCCGGACATCGAGTTCTACAACTGCTTCGGGCAGTCCGAGATCGGGCCATTGGCAACGGTATTGCAGCCCGAGGAGCACGAGGCGCGGCCGGCGTCGTGCGGACGTGCGGTGTTCTTCGTCGAGACCCGCGTCGTCGATGCCGACGGCAACGATGTGCCGGACGGCGAGCCCGGTGAGATTCTCTACCGTTCTCCTCAGTTGTGCGACGGCTACTGGGACAAGCCGGAGGCGACGGCAGATGCGTTCTCGGAGGGGTGGTTTCATTCCGGTGACTTGGTGACACGCGACGCCGAGGGGTTCATCACCGTGGTCGACCGGATCAAGGATGTCATCAACACCGGCGGCATCCTCGTCGCGTCCCGCGAGGTGGAGGATGCGATCTACACCCATCCGGCGGTCGCCGAGGTCGCGGTGATCGGGACGCCCGACGACAAGTGGATCGAGGCGGTGACGGCCGTCGTCGTGCTCAAGGACGGAAGTGAGCTGTCGTCGCAGGTGTTGATCGACCACGTGAAGGGGCGGATAGCGCCGTTCAAGGTACCCAAGACCGTCACCTTCGTCGACGAATTGCCGCGCAATCAGAGCGGAAAATTGCTCAAGCGTGAGCTGCGCAGCTGACCTGTTGTCACGCTGCGCGACGTTTTCGGCGGTGGTAGCTGGGGATGGGTTGTCTTGTGGGGTCGATGGATTCGGGTGGGATGGCATAGGGGTGTCCGTCGTCGCCCATGAGCAGTTGCCAGTCGCCGTGGTGGACGAGGCGGTGGCATTCTCCGCAGACCAGCGCGAGGTTGTTCAGGTCGGTGCGGCCGCCGTGTTCCCAGAACTTCACGTGGTGGGCCTGGCACCACTGTGCGGGGCGGCCGCACATCACGCAGCATCGATCGCGGATGGTCAGGGCGATGCGTTGGTCGTCGCTGGCGAGTCTGGTGCTGCGGCCGAGGGCGAGGGGGACGCCGTGGTGGTCGACGATGACCGGGGTGAGGTCGGCATCGCAGGTGAGAAGTTCGGCGAAGGCGCGGCTCATCGGCCCGGGCCAGTCGAAGTGGAACGGCCAGTCGGCATCACCGGGCTTGGGTGCAGACTTCTGTCCGCGATGGTCACCGGCACCAGTGCTGGGACCGACACGGTCGCCGCGGGTATCACCGGTCCGTGAACCGGCACCGACACCGCTCCCGACGTCGTGCCCGCCGTCAGTGCCAGCCACGGGAGGCGTGTCGGCATCGCCGGTCCGTGAGTCGTCGCCGGCACCCGCGCCGCTCCCGCTGACGCGACGACCGTTGCCACGATCGGGACCGACGTCGGTATCGCGGGCTCGTGAACTGCCGCCGGCACCAGCATTGCTCTCGCCGACGTGACCGCCGCCGGCACCACGATCGCGACGCGTGTCGGCACCACCGGTCCGTGAGTGGCCGCCGGAACCGTCTGTCGTCGAACTCGTTGTTGCGCTGTTCGATTGCGTGTGTCCACGGTCGGCGAGCAGGTCCCGCAGCGGGACGATCAAGTGCACCGATGCGCGCGACCCGCCCGCCGATCCGCGGCCACCACCGCTCAGGTGCCGGTCGAGGATCCGATCGAGTGCGTCCGCCCGCCGCTTCGACGGACCACGTCGATCGCGTTCCCCACCGGGGCCGGGCTGCGGTGCGGTCAACGCCGACAGTGCGGTGAGCAGCTTCTCGGCCAGGAGCCGGTCGACGTTGCCACCCATCTGGAAGCGGCCACTGGCAAGCGGGTGAACATCGAAACGGTTCAACTCCGGGTTCTCCGACACCGGTATCGGCGGCGGCCCAGCTGGAACAGGCTCGGGCCCAGCAGGTTCGGGCTCATCCGACCCGCCTGCATCACCGGAGTTTGCTGCGTCACCCGCGCCACCTGCATCAGCTCGGCTCGCCCGGTCCCGCCCCTGTGTCCGCTCCTGTTCTTGTCGTTGCTCCTCGGCCTGCTCGTGGCGGGCTCTGGCGTCGTCCGCGGCGGAATGCGCCAGTGCCTGCGCGCGGGAGGCGACCTGCCCGGCGGTGCTGCGCATAGCGGTTTCGAGCAGTTCGGCGACGACAGCGTCGCGGCGTCGTTCGTCGAGGGTGGGGTCGGCGACCACCACGGTGGCGTAGCCGTCGGCGATCGCCGAGGCGTGCGCGGCGTGGATATCGCCACCTGCGAGGGCATTCAACACACTGGGCCGGTCGGTGAGCCACTGCCCCAGCTCCATCTGACGAGCGGCGGACCCGTCGGTGATGCGCACCGATCGCGCGTACCACCGGGTGACCGACGAGTAGCCGAGTTTCATGGCCAGACCGCGTCGGTCCATCTCCGCCAGCAGCGTCAATCGTGTTGCAGCTAGCTCGTTTTCGAGGGAGGACACGTCGGCGAGCTCGGAGACCAAATCCTGGTCGCCGAGCCCGAACACATCCCCCCATGTCTTCACACCACGAAAGCTATACCCACCCACCGACAACTTCTGTGTCGCTGGTCAGCGCGTCCATCGGATGCGGATGGGCCCCTTCGCGGTCGACGGATCGACGACGGATCCTTTCTGGGTGATCTCGACTTCTCCCGCGTCGACCATGCGGCGGGCGGCGCGGCGGACGGGCTCCATCAACTCACGCCAATTGTCGTCGGACAGTGCTCGTGCGACGTCGGAAGGGCAGATTGTGGAGTCGCGGGATCGGGCGTCGAGCAGGGAACGGATCTTGTCTTCGAGTTCCTTGTCGGTGGTGCTCACCTTGTGCCGCCGGCATGCGTCGCTGCAGTACTTGATGTCATCCCAGTTCTTCTCCCACTTCTTGCGCCATTCGATTCGCCGTCCGCAGGATGCGCAGAACTTGTCCGCGGGGTGAGCCGTGGGGGAGCGACGGGAATGAGCCATGCTTCGACAGTAACCTTCTCGCATGGCGATTCGACCCATCCTCGTTGCCGGCGACCCACGTTTGACGACCTGTGCGGCTCCCGTCACCGAGTTCGACGCGGAGTTGGCCGCGTTCGTGGAGGACCTGTTCGAGACCAACACTGCGGCGCACGGCGCCGGTCTTGCCGCCAACCAGGTCGGTGATCCGCGTGCGGTGTTCGTCTACGACCTGCAGGACGGCGGAGTCCGTCATCGCGGGCACGTGGTCAATCCAGTGCTTGACACGTCGGCGATCCCGGAGACGATGCCGGACCCCGAGGACGGTGAGGGGTGTCTGTCGGTCCCGGGGGAGCGGTACCCGACCGGCCGTGCGGACTGGGCCCGCGTGACCGGTGTCGATGTGGAGAACAATCCCGTATCCGTCGAGGGGCACGGCTACCTGGCGCGGTGTCTGCAGCACGAGTCCGACCATCTGGCCGGTCACCTGTACCTCGACCGTCTGATCGGCCGCAATCAGCGCGCAGCGAAGAAGATGATCAAGGCCCGAGGGTGGGTCGGACCCGGCAACAGTTGGCTGCCCGGATCCGACTCGGACCCGTTCGGATGGTGACCTGAACCGTCGGTCAACATGCCCCGGTGATTCCGCACGCCGCTACGCGTTCCAGCTTCCAACGGCCCTCGGAGACAACGAAGCCGATCGAGGACACTTGCCCGACGGACGTTCCGCTCGCCTCGACCCGGCCGGGTGCGACGACGTCGATGCGGTCGAACGACGCCTCCGACATGATCCCACCGCTGTCGAAGACCGCGGCATTCTCCTCGGCAGATCCCTCGAGCGCGTCGGCGCGGTCGGACCGCTCGGCGGTCCAGTCGAAGACGGTGCGGAAGATGGCGGTCGCCTCGTCCGGGGTCGGGATGGCGGAGGGTGCAACGGAGGGAGGAGGTGCCGGGAACGGCGACGGCGCAACGTTCACCGCCGCCTCGATGGTCGGCTCGGGTTGCGTTGCAGCGCAACCGGTGAGGGTGATGAGAGCCAGTCCGCACAGGACGCGGCCGGCGATCATCAGAACGGGTTGTAGACGTAGAGCGTCCGGTAGTCCCATTCCGACGATCCGGCCGGGATTCGAATCTGAGTGAGGACTCGCCCGTTCTGGGTGCACCAGCTCTGGCCGTGGAACGACGAGCAGTCGATCTGCTGGCTCGTGCCGAACGGGCTGACGATCAACGATTTGGCGCTCGCTGCACCGTATGCCGCAGGGTCGAGGGCGCTCACGAAGTTCGCGGTCGAGTCCTTGGGTCCGAACGGGTTGTCGTCGGGTGCTGCGGACGCTGTCGACGCGACGAGCACTGCGCCGCCGATCGCCAGCGCGACTCCGGCGAGGACCTTCTTCAGCATGGTGGCTCCGTTCGTTTCGAGCGCGAATGCTCAGTGCTCATGGAATCGGCTGCAACCGACCGCGCGTTACGAACCGGCATCTCCCCCGAGGCGGCACACTGGAGTGCATGACAGCACTCGAAGCGCCCATCGTTGCCCAGCAGCTCGGCCGTCGCCTCGCGGTGTGGGGCGGTGGGAGTGTGCTCGCCGGAACGATGTTGGCGTTGCGCGGGTCCTCGCCTGCCCGGCGGGCGTTCGGGTTGCAGACGGCGGGGTGGGGCGCGATCGATCTGGCGATCGCGGGTGCAGGCGCGCTGAGCTCGAAGCCCCCGACGGCCGCGAGTTTGAGTCGGCTGCTGTGGATCAATGCCGGTCTCGACGTTCTCTACATCGCGACCGGTGCGCACATCGCCGTCAGGAAGCCTCGGTTCGGCGGCCGGATCACTGCTGACCAGGCCGTGGGTCACGGCACTGCCGTCGTCGTGCAGGGCGCTGCACTGCTCGCGCTGGACACGACTCACGCCCGCATGATTGCCGGCTAATCACACGAGTGTCATTCTCTCCGTAGGTGTTTTGTCAAGTACCGACATGCCCGATTTGTTGCGCGATCAGTAGATTTGCGTAACACTCGTCCCATCAGTCACATCAGTATCGTGGGTCACACGGGAAACGGTGGGTTCGTCTATGCGTGTACGTAGTCGGCAGATCGCTGTCGGGGCTGTCCTGGCGCTGGCAGTGAGCGGACTCAGCGCTTTGACTGCGCCCACCGTGTCGGCCGAACCGTGTGGTGGGCTCGGCGGGCCGGGCTCGTCTCCGCTGTTCGGGTCGTCGGGCAGCGCGGGCATGTCGGGTAAGAACCCGCAGGGTCCGCAGGGGCCGCTTCCTCGGATCACCGGCAACACGCAGAGCATCGCTTGGGTCACCGGTCCGCAGAGTGTGAACAACACCTACAACGACCTTGCGATGTCCGGTACCGACCTCGGGATCAGCTGGGACAACGGTGCCGGCCAGATCCTGATCGCGTTCGGTGACACGTTCGGCGACTGCTCCTCCGGCAATGCCCAGTGGCGCAGCAACGCGCTGTTCCGCTCGGACAAGGCGTCGACGAACTTGGCGCAGGGCATCGAGATCGGTCCAGCCGATCCCGCGGACAGCACCTCCGGTGCCGTCGTGCGTGCAGACAACCCACGCTATGCGGCCGAGATCATCTCGAGCGCAAAGCTACCCAGCGTCGAGGACACGACGATCCCCACGGCGGCCATCGCGATCGGCAACACCCAGTACATCAACTACATGTCGGTGCAGAGCTGGGGCACACCCGGTCGCTGGGTCACGAATTACTCCGCGACTGCGAAATCCACTGACAACGGCCAGAATTGGACGACGGATCCCAGGACCATCCGCGTCAACAAGGGTGTCACCATCCCGGGCTTCACCAACGTCCACGAAAGCCAGGGCAAGTTCCAACAGAGTGCATACGTCCTGGGCCGCGACGGCGAGTACCTGTACCAGTTCGGTACTCCCAACGGACGATTCGGCGACGCCTTCGTCTCGCGGGTCGCGCCAGCGGACATCGAGGATCTCGACGCGTACGAGTACTCGACGCAGGATCCGGACCCGACGAAGCAGTGGTCGAAGAACATCGGCGATACGGTCGCCATCGTCAAGGGCCCGGTCAGTGAGATGTCGGTTGCGTGGAACGACTACCTCGGCCGCTACGTGATGATTTACGGGGACGAGAACTCTCGCACTCTGGTCGCTCGTACTGCAGACAACCCCGAGGGTCCGTGGAGTGCGCCGAGGACCATCCTCGACGCCAATCAGACGGCCGGTGGCATCTACGCGCCGTTCATTCACCCGATGTCGAGCGGAAAAGACCTGTACTTCACTGCTTCTCGGTGGTCGGACTACAACGTGCTGCTGTTGAAGACGAACCTCGATGCGCTGAAGTGATCTGCATCGATCGTTCGATGGCCGCGTAGAGGTACGCGTCGACGTCCAGATCGAGGTCTGCGCCCAGCAGTCCGCGGCGAATGGTCGAAAGATACCTGCTCGACGGTTCGCCGGGCTCGCGCACGGTCGAACTGGTCAGCGTGAAGGCGGACCTTCCGTCGATGTCCGGAAGCCGTAGCAGTGCATCGTATTTCCCGCGGAAGCTCTCGCCCTCGCGGTCCACTGTCAGCTGCGACCACTGTCCGATGGCGAGCGTCTCCGTCGCCCCGATATCGACGGCTGCGACGACGTTCTCGACCGAGGCCAGATGAGCGAACTGGGCTCGCTCGATCAGATATCCGCGCCCTACAGAGCGATTCGCCGGATCGACCGTCGTGGAGACGAATGCGGACGCTCCGGTCCAGCGCCGG
Organism: Rhodococcus sp. IEGM 1370; assembly: GCF_033142325.1. NCBI lineage: Bacteria > Bacillati > Actinomycetota > Actinomycetes > Mycobacteriales > Nocardiaceae > Rhodococcus > Rhodococcus sp. IEGM 1370. The sequence continues at coordinate 60,375 of NZ_JAWLRY010000016.1, forward strand.
GAGACTCCCGCGAAATACAGCGCATGATCGATCCACAGCCATCGTTCTGCGGTGGGTGGTGACGCAGTGGGTGCCGGTGGGTGCGCACCGAATTCGGAGCGCTCGTCGGACCCGGTCAGGTAGGTATGGAACCTCTCGCGCAGCAAGTTGGACCCGTACGAGACGTACCACAGCCGATCGGTCACTCGGTCTCGAACAGCTGCCGGTATGCCTCGGCGAGCAGGTCCGCCGCGAGATCGTGGTTGTGTGATGCTGCGCCCGTTGAGTTTCCGGATCGCATCAGCCGGGCGTTGAGGCCGTAGGCGAGGTCGTCGAACGTGTCGTCGTCGATGCCGAGGTCGACGTCCACGTCTTCTTCCAGCAGTGCGCCGAGGTCGATCGACCACGACCACACACGTTCGTCCCGGTGCGGACCGCGTCCTGCGCTGACCGTCTCGTTGGAGACCTCGAGTTGCTCGTCGGTGCGGTCGCGCGGAACGTTGGTGTTGATGCGCAGGTCGAGTTCGATCGTGTCGTCGTCGTGCACGATCTCGTCGACGCGGAGCGTCTCGAAACCGCCGCACGTCAGCGTCACCAAGCGTCGCGGACCGGTCTCGGCGATTTCGTCGGACAGGGCAGCGATCTGCCACAGATACTTCTCGGTGTTCGCCGGGTCGGGGATCGAGGAATTGATGTAGTCGGCCACGATGCTGCGGATGGCGGGGTACGCGATGTGGTCGGACAGTTCCCAGAACTGCCTGCGTGCCTTGCCGACTGTCGAGTCGAGCAACGTCGCCCGCTTGGCTCCTTCTTTCGGCAGTGCGGATTTCGCGCTCGGTGCTTCGCCGATCGCGCCAGGATCGGAAGGGCGTTCGCGGAGGCGGGTCAGGCGCGACACGAGCTCCTGCAGCTGCCCCAGCTGATCTGGAGTTCCGGCCGCGAAGTCGAGTGCCTCGATGTCGGCCCACACGTCGAGGTCCGCGGCGAACCGCGCGGCGACCGAATCTGCGTAGCCCACGTAGGCCGAGCCGTCGGTGAAGTGCAGAACGTAGAGCCCGGCTCGGTATTCCTTGGCCGCGAAGACCGTGGCGATGGACCCGGCGTCGGTGACGTCGAATCGTTCGTAGTCGAATCCGTCGGGTGTGGCAGCTGCGGTCATGGTCGTGAATCTACCGATTCGAGTGGAGAGCACCTATTTTCCACCTACGTCGCTTTATCGACTATCCGTTCCTCGCGCAGACGTATCAGGTGAACCCTTCCGAAGTGGCGCGTCGAATCTTGCTCGACGACCTCGCCGCCGTCACCGCTGTCTGGTGGTCCGCGATCGGCGGCAGCGATCCGAGTTGAGCTGCTGAGCAATTGCCGCGACGCGTGATCGTAACTGCCGAGAAACACCTCCGGTCTACGTTCGAGTTTCGGACAATTCAGGAGGCATCATGGCGCGGTCGATGGCGGAGCAGGCAGCGGAGACGATCACCAAGGGGATCGGACGTCGCGGATTCATTCAGGCGGTGGCCGCGCTGGGCGCGGGCGTCGGGATCGCCGGAACCGCAGCCTGTTCGACGTCGTCGTCGACGAGCACCGCCGCCGCGAGTTCGTCGGCCCCGGCACCGGTCGGCATTCTTCAGCCCGGCGCAGGTGACATCTCCGGCGATCACTACCTGAGTTCCGAAGTCGACAAGGTTCTGTGGGGGTACGTCCCGACGGTCGAGTCCGAATCGGTGCTGCAGATGAAGTCCGGTGAGACGGTGACCATCGATGCGCTCAGCCACGAGGGAATTCTCGAAGACCAGGGCCGCGATCCCGTCGAGTTCTTCGGTGGCAAAGGCGTATCCGAATCCGATGTGCTGCAGGACGCCATCGACATCGCCGGCGGGTACGACCGGACGGTCCGCAACTTCGACGTCGACGGACCGCACGTGGTGACGGGGCCGGTGTTCGTCGAAGGTGCGCAGCGTGGTGATGTGCTCAAGATCGAGACGCTCGAGGCGATTCCCCGCGTGCCGTACGGCGTGGTGTCGAGTCGGCACGGCAAGGGTTCCCTGGCGGTGACCGCGTCCGGTGAGGCACCCGCAGGTATCAGCCTGGACGAGGTGATGCCTCCGATCGGCAGCGATGGCAGGCCGTCGGGTGATCCGACGCAGTACGGCAACGTCTCCACGTTCACCGCCGTCGAGGACGGGCAAGGTGTGATGCATTACGGCGATGCCGCCGTGCGCTTTCCGCTGCGCCCGTTCATGGGCATGATGGGCGTGGCGTTCGCCAGCGACCCGGGTCTGACGTCACCCAACGCGAACTCGATTCCGCCGACGCTCGGCGGCGGCAACATCGACGTCGGTTTGCTCGGTGTCGGATCGACGTTCTACCTCCCGGTGTTCGCGGAGGGTGCGTTGTTCTACGTCGGCGATCCGCACATGGCGATGGGCGACGGGGAGGTGGCGCTGACCGCGATGGAAGGTTCTCTGCGTGGCACCTTCCGGCTCACTGTCTGCAAGGCGGGCAGTGGAGACGCCCCGTCCGTCGCGTACTCGTATCCCTTTGCCGAGAACGAGGACTCGTGGATTCCGATCGGTCTGTCCGACCCGGACGGTGCCGTCGGCGGCCAGAGTTCGGACCTGAACGCCGCCATGCGTCGCGCCGTGGTCAACGCGCTCGACTTCCTCGAGACCGACCTCGGTATGGACCGGGCGACGGCCTACGCGTACCTCTCCGCGGCCGCGAACTTCACCGTGTCGCAGGTCGTCGACAAGACGGTCGGCGTGCACGGTCAGATCTCCAAGGCGCACTTCGACCGGTAGGAGTGCGCCTCCGGCGCAGTGGTGCGGGTAAGTGCCTCAGCGGGCACATAACCGCGCCACTGCCGAAGGCACCTCAGCGGTGAGCCGTCGCGACGAAGTGGCGGGTGGCGGCGTCGACCATATCCGCTGGGGTGACGGCTATCTCGTCGTTCAACCACGCGATGACCAGTTCCGCGAGTCCGCCGATGAACAGCAGGCCGTTGATCTCGGATTGTGGCTGCGGCCAGGCCTGTTCGCCGAACAGCTCGCGTGACTGCTCGGCGACCAGATGGGCGAACGCGCGCATGGACTGTCGTCGATAGTCGCGCAGTGAGTCGACGGCCAGCGACTCGATCATCGCGACGCGGCCCTTGCGTCGGTCGTCGGTGAGAACGCCGACGAACGCGGCGATGGCGTTGTGTACCTGGTCCTCGACGGTGGGGGCGGGGGAGTGCAGAGCGTCCAGGGCAGCGGCCCGGATCTCGTCGGATACCGACTCCACTACTTTCTCGAGCACATCCTCTTTGCTGGAGAAGTTTTGGTAGAAGTAGCGCTCGGTCAGCTTCGCCTCCGCGCAGATCGCGGTCATGGTCGTGTTCTGGGCACCGGCCGTCGAGAACACTTCGAGTCCGGCTTCGAGCAACCGTGCGCGACGGTCGGCGGTGCGATCGTCTGCGCTCATGCCGTTGTAGCGGCGCGTGGAAGCCATGAGTAGATCTTGACAGAGGGAGCAGGTGTGACGCAGACTACATCCTATCTGACAGGACGCTCTGTCAGATTGACGGAGGTCGACAATGGCACGTGCTCTCGCTGCTCCACCTGCTGATTCAACGCTCCAACCGGTCTACGGCGACGGCGGTATGCCCGTCGTCGGGCACACGCTCGAGTACATCCGAGATCCCCTGAAACTGCTCGGGAGTCGGTGGGAGAAGTACGGCGAGGTGTCGTGGCTGACGATGGCCGGTCAGAAGTGGATCACCGTTCTGGGTCCGGATGCATGCCAAGAGGTGTTGCAGAACGCCGACAAGGCGTTCGCGAACGGTGACGGCTGGTCCCTGCTGATCGGCCCGTTCTTTCACGGCGGATTGATGTTGCTCGACTCCGAGGAGCATCTGAAGCACCGACGGATCATGCAGCAGGCCTTCACGAGGGACCGGCTCACCAAATCCGTGGAGGCGTTGAATCCCGTCACCGCAACAGGTTTGGACGCATGGCAAGGCGGGCGCGACGTCCAGGTCTACCCGGCGCTCAAGGCGTTGACCCTGGAGGTGGCAACGAGCATCTTCATGGGCGGCGCAGAGGGCAGCACCGATGCCGAGATTGCCGAGCTCAACTCGAGTTTCGTGGCATGCGTTCAGGCGGCGACATCCATTGTGCGCTTTCGTGTTCCCGGAACTCGGTGGAAGCGCGGTCTCGACGGCCGCGCCATGCTCGAGGAGTTCTTCCGGCGGTACCTGCCGTCCCGGCGTGCCACCGAGACCGACGACCTGTTCTCGGTTCTGTGTCACATCGAGGGGAACGACGGCGAACGCTTCTCCGACGACGAAGTGATCGACCACATGATCTTCCTGCTGATGGCCGCGCACGACACGTCGACGATCACGCTGTCGACGATGATGCAGTACCTCGGTCAGCATCCGCAGTGGCAGGACAAGTGCCGTGCCGAGTCCGAGGCGCTCGGTACCGATGCGCCGACGCTCGCGCAACTCGACGAACTGCACAGCGTCGATCTGGTGATGAAGGAATGCTTGCGGTTGGTCTCGCCCACGCCTGTGGTGGCGCGCCGCGCGGTCAAGGACACCGAGGTGCAGGGCAAGTTCGTCCCCGCGGGGACGTATGCGTCGGTCGCCCCGCACTTCACGCATCACATGGCCGAGTACTGGCCGAACCCGGAGAAATTCGATCCCGGCCGGTTCGCCGACGACCGCCGGGAGGACAAGGTGCACCGCTACGCGTGGGAGCCGTTCGGCGGAGGCGTGCACAAGTGCATCGGCATGTTCTTCGCCGGAGCGGAGATCAAGACGATCATGCATCATCTGCTGCTGCGGTTCGACTGGTCGGTCGACCCCGATTACGTTGCGCCGCTGAACTTCACGTCGCTGCCCTTCCCGGAGGACGGGCAGCCCGTGCAGTTGCGAAAGCGGTAGGTCTATCCGGCGCGGTCGGTGAGCCAGCCGATGATGTTCGCGGTGACCTCGTCCCGGTTGGTCTCGTTGAGGATTTCGTGGCGGGCACCGGGGTAGAGGGTGACGGTGACGTCGCTCATTCCGGCCTCGCGGTATCGGGCAGCGAGGGTCTCGATCAACTGTCCGCCCCCGGCGAGCGGGTCGTCGGTTCCCGAGGTGATGAGCAGCGGGAGATCGGAACGGATCTGCTCGAGGTTGTGCGGGTCGGCGAGCTTGTCGGCCTCACCGAACAACGCGGGGACCGTCGATTCCGGGAGGTCGAAGCCGCACAGCGGGTCGGCTACGTAGGCGTCCACTTCGGCCTCGTCGCGGCTGAGCCACTCGTACCCGGTGCGGTGCTCGAAGGCGGCGTTGAACACGCTCAGGTCACCGGCTGGGGCGTCGGCCATTCCGGCGGCGAGGATGTTCAGCGTGGTCGAGCCCGACAGCACCACACCCTCGTACAGATCGGATCGTTCGATCAGAACATGCTGCGCGGCAAACGATCCCATGGAATGCGCGAACAGGAACAGTGGTAGGTCGGGATATTCGTTCAGCAGCGACTCGCCCAACTGCTCGATGTCGGCCCACAAACCCGCGAACGCTGCTGCACCGAAATCGCCGGGGGTGTCGACGATCGACTCTCCGTGTCCGCGATGATCGGACGCCACGACGTGGAAGCCGGCGTCGTTCAACGCTGCGGCGAAGCGGGCGTAGCGGCTGCCGTGCTCGGCGAGTCCGTGCGCGATCTGTACGACGCCGCGAGCCGGGTCTGCGGACGTCGCCCAGACGTAGGTACTGATCTCGGTGTCGTCCTGCTTGGATACGAACGACGAAGCATTGGCCACTGGTGACTCCTCGAAACGGCGATGGGGACGAGAATCGAACTTATCTCCTACGCCCTGAGCCTCGGAGCGAAATGCTCGACGACGGGGAAGGGTTCGTAGAAATGATGCAGCAGCGTCTTCCACTTCTGGTACTCGTCGGACTTCCTGAAGCCCTCGGTGTGGTCTTCGAGGCATTCCCATTCGACCAGCAGTAGATACGTATTCGGCTGCTCGACGCCCCGCGACAGTGTCAGATTCACGAACCCCGGCATCGAGGAGATGATCGATTTCGCGTCGGCGAACGCGGCCTCGAAGTCGTCGGTTCGATCGGGGACGACGTGCAGCAGAGCATGTTCGACGATCATCGGGACAGTATGACCGCGGCATGACGAAGCTCCCCGGGCAACTGCCCGGGGAGCCTTGCCAACAGGATCTACTTCGCGGAGACGCGCACGAGCTTCTTGTTCACGAACTCGTCCATGCCCCACGGTCCCAGCTCACGGCCGACGCCGGAGCGCTTGACTCCGCCGAACGGCAGGCCGGGCAGCGTGGTGCCGTGTTCGTTGACGAAGGCCATGCCCACTTCGAGCTGCTCGGCGACGTCACGGGCCTTGTCCAGGTCGGCGCTCCACACCGAGCCGCTCAGGCCGTAGGCCGAGGAGTTCGCCAATTCGATTGCCTGCTGCGGGCTTTCGACCTTGTAGATCACCGCTGCCGGTCCGAACAGCTCCTCGCTGTACGCACGCATGTCCGGGGTGACGTCGGTCAGCAACGTCGGCTGTACAAATGCACCCGGTCCGTCGATCTTCTTGCCGCCGGTCAGCAAGGTTGCGCCCTTGGCGACGGCGTCGTCGATCTGTTCGATCAACGTGTCGGCTGCGGTCTGCGACGACAGCGGGCCGAGAGTGGTGTTCGCGTCCAACGGATCGCCCGTCTGCACTGCCTCGAACGATGCGGTGAGCTTGGTGACGAAGTCGTCGTAGAACTCCTCGGCGACGAGGATGCGCTTGGCGGCGTTGCACGCCTGGCCTGCGTTGGACAATCGTGCCCGGGTTGCGGACTCGACGGTGGCATCCATGTCGTCGGAGTCGAGCATGATGAACACGTCCGAGCCGCCGAGTTCGAGCACGACCTTCTTGAGGTTGCGTCCGGCGGTTTCGGCAACCGAGGTTCCGGCCCGCTCGCTACCGGTGAGCGAGACACCCTGCACGCGTGGGTCGGCGATCATCTCGGCGATCTGATCGTTGGTCGCGAAGATGTTGATGTACGCGTCCTGGGGGAGTCCGGCCTGTTGGAAGATCTCCTCCATCAGCAGAGCCGACTGCGGGCAGTTCGGTGCGTGCTTGAGCAGAATCGTGTTGCCCACCATCAGGTTCGGGCCGGCGAAGCGGGCCACCTGGTAGTACGGGAAGTTCCACGGCATGACGCCGACGAGCGCGCCCACCGGCTTGCGCTGCAGCACAGTGTCTTCCGCGCCGGGGACGTCCAGCTTCTCGTCCTCGAGCAGCACAGGACCGTTGTCGGCATAGTAGTGGTAGATGTTCGACGACAGCTCCACCTCACCCTGGGATTCGGTGAGCGGCTTGCCCATTTCGAGCGAGATGGCCCGCGCCAGTTCGTCCGAACGTTCGGTGTAGAGATCGGCGACCTTGTGCAGAATTTCGGCGCGGTGCTTCGGTGAGGTCTTGCGCCACGTCTGGAATCCGGCGTGTGCGTCGGCCAGTGCGCGCTCGACGCCGGCCGCATCGAGAGTTTCGAATTCCTTGACAGTTGTGCCGTCGGCAGGATTGACAGTTTTGTAGGTCGTCATATTCGGTTCAACGGTCGGGGAGGGGTCCGTTGTTCCGATCCGGGCAAATCGGATGCTCCGACGGTGGTCAGAGGCGGGGCAGGGGTAGGCGGCGAAAACCTTTGAGCGCCCTACCGGTCGGTAACTTGGAACCGCCGATGGAGTGATACCCCACTGGCACGCACAGCGGCGGGTTCAAAGATTAAAGTCGACGGTGGACGCATCCAAAAGACGACGTTGAAACTGAGGCAAAGGCGAAACATGACTGCGAAGAAGCCGACCATCATCTATACCCTGACCGACGAGGCGCCCATGCTGGCGACTCACGCGTTTCTGCCGGTCATACGTTCTTTCGCCAGCGCGGCCGAGATCAACGTCGAGTCGAGTGACATCTCCGTTGCCAACCGCATCCTCGCCGAGTTCCCCGACTACCTCAACGAAGACCAGCGAGTGACCGACAACCTCGCCGAGCTGGGCAAGCTGACGCAGCTGCCCGAGACCAACATCATCAAGCTGCCCAACATCAGCGCGTCGGTTCCGCAGCTGCTCGCTGCCATCAAGGAACTGCAGGACAAGGGCTACGCGATCCCCGACTTCCCCGGCAATCCGAAGACGGACGAAGAGCGCGAGATCCGCGAGCGTTACACCAAGTGCCTCGGTAGCGCGGTCAATCCTGTTCTGCGTGAAGGCAACTCGGATCGCCGCGCGCCGAAGGCCGTCAAGGAATTCGCCCGCAAGCACCCGCACAGTATGACCGAGTGGTCGATGGCGTCGCGCACCCACGTCGCGCACATGCGCGAGGGCGATTTCTACCACGGCGAGAAGTCGACGGTCGTCGACGGTGACCGTGAGATCAAGATGGAGCTGCTGCCCGCCGACGGCGAGCCGATCGTGCTCAAGGAGACGGTCTCGCTCACCGACGGTGACGTCATCGACTCGATGTTCATGAGCAAGAAGGCACTCCTCGACTTCTACGAGCACGAGATGCAGGACGCCTACGACACCGGCGTCATGTTCTCCCTGCACGTCAAGGCGACCATGATGCGGGTCTCGCACCCCATCGTGTTCGGCCACGCTGTGCGCGTGTTCTACAAGGACGCGTTCGCCAAGCACAACGAGCTCTTCGAAGAGCTGGGCGTCAACGTCAACAACGGCCTCTCGGACCTGTACACCAAGATCGAGACGCTCCCGGCGTCCAAGCGCGACGAGATCATCGAAGACCTGCACAAGTGTCACGAGACCCGTCCGGAGCTCGCGATGGTCGACTCCGCCCGCGGCATCTCGAACTTCCACTCGCCAAGCGACGTCATCGTCGACGCATCCATGCCCGCGATGATTCGCGCCGGCGGCAAGATGTGGGGAGCGGACGGACGTCCCAAGGACACCAAGGCCGTCAACCCCGAGTCGACGTTCTCCCGGATCTACCAGGAGATGGTGAACTTCTGCAAGACCAACGGCCAGTTCGACCCGACGACGATGGGCACCGTTCCCAACGTCGGTTTGATGGCGCAGAAGGCCGAGGAGTACGGCTCGCACGACAAGACCTTCGAGGTGCCGAAGGCAGGCGTCGCGAACATCACCGACAAGGCCACCGGCGAGGTACTGCTGACGCAGACCGTCGAAGAGGGCGACATCTGGCGTCTGTGCATCGTCAAGGATGCCCCGATCCAGGACTGGGTAAAGCTCGCCGTCACGCGTGCGCGTGAATCCGGAATGCCGGTCGTCTTCTGGCTCGACCCGTACCGCCCGCACGAGAACGAGCTCATCGGCAAGGTGCGCAAGTACCTGAAGGATCACGACACCGAGGGCCTCGACATCCAGATCATGTCGCAGGTGCGTGCGATCCGGTACACGATGGAGCGTCTGGTCCGCGGACTCGACACCATCTCCGCGACGGGCAACATCCTGCGCGACTACCTCACCGACCTGTTCCCGATCCTCGAACTCGGCACCAGCGCCAAGATGCTCTCCATCGTTCCGCTGATGGCAGGCGGCGGACTGTACGAGACGGGTGCAGGCGGCTCGGCTCCCAAGCACGTCAAGCAGCTCATCGAGGAGAACCACCTGCGGTGGGATTCGCTCGGCGAATTCCTGGCTCTGGCCGTGAGCCTCGAAGACCTCGGCACCAAGACCGGCGACGTCAAGGCGACCATCCTCGCCAAGGCACTCGACTCCGCCACCGGCAAGCTGCTCGAGAACAGCAAGGGCCCGTCGCGCTCGACCGGTGAACTCGACAACCGTGGCAGCCAGTTCTACCTCGCCCTCTACTGGGCGCAGGAACTCGCCGAGCAGACCGAGGACGCCGAACTGGCCAAGCACTTCGCCGCACTGGCGAAGACGCTTGCGGAGAACGAGGAGAAAATCGTCTCCGAGCTCAACGAGGTCCAGGGCACGGCAGTCGACATCGGCGGCTACTACTACCCCGACCCCGAAGCCACCGCTGCAGTGATGCGTCCGTCCAAGACCTTCAACGAGGCTCTGGAGTCGGCGAAGAAGTAGTTTTCTCTGCTCCACCCTCATCGAATGAATGGTCCATTCACGCGCTCAGACGTGTTGAATGGACCATTCATTCGTTCTGGGGTGCAACAGAATTCGGTCCACCATCCACCCTGGTCTGAATCAATGTGACTTTCACGCGCTCAGACGTCGTGAATGGACCATTCATTCGTTCAAGGCGGGCACCAAAATATCGAGAAACGCCGTACAGCTCGCACTTTGGCGACGCCCCGGCAGCTGGACGACGGAGATGGTCCGGTGGATGGTCGGCTCGATAGGCAGGTAGATCAGGTTCGCGAACGACATCATCGGCACCACCAACTCCGGGATGACGGTGATGCCGAGTCCCGCGGCGGTCAGGCCGGCCACAGCGGCCACATTGTGCGCCTGAACCGACGGTCCGACATCGACTCCCGCGTTTTCCAGCGCCAGTCGCACATGCGAGGCGATGCTGGATTCGGGGCCGAAGGCGATGAACGGCTCGTCGGCGAGGTCGGTCCACCTCAAGCTCTTGCGCTGCGCCAGAACGTGACTCGGTGGTAGCGCGCATACGAACGCGTCGGCGCTGACCGTCGTACGCATCAGGTCGTTCGCTCGACCCGAGGCCGCCACCACTGCGAAATCCACGGAACCGTCGCGGACGGAGGCCACCACGTCGTCGCGCAGACCGTCCTTGATGTGCACCGAGACTTCGGGATGACTACTGCGAAAGTCCACGATGTACGGCGGGAGGAACGTAGCCGCGATCGAGGGCAGGCACGCGATGGTGACGGTTCCGCGGTCGCCCGAGACGAATCGTCCGATCTGCTCCAGGCCATCATCGAACTCGAGCAATACCCGACGGGCATAAGCCGTCACCTCGTGTCCATCGCCGGTGAGGTCGACGCTGCGGGTGGTGCGGACGAACAGTCGCACGCCCAGGCGGCGTTCGGCCTCGGCAACGGTGCGGCTCAGGTTCGGCTGGGATACCCCCAGGGACGCCGCTGCCGAGGTGAAGCTCGCGAGATCGGCCAGCGCCACGATGGCCCGTAGGTGCGCAATACCGATATTGATGCTCACAGCGAATGAATGTATACCCAACTGATGTTGGACCGCGTAAGTGATCTGCACAACACTCGTCGTATTCGATGAAGGAGATCACATGCTGTCACTACTCGGCTTCGGGACGATTGCCATCATCCTGCTGCTGTTGTTCACCCAACGCGTTGCGGCGATCGTCGCGCTTGCAGGTGTCCCGCTGGCTGCGGCGTTCCTGGCCGGCAACTCGCCATCCGAGGTGGCCGGGTTCGTCAAGGACGGACTCGGTGGCGTGGTGGGCGTCGCGGCGATGTTCCTCTTCGCGATCGTGTTCTTCGGGATCATGCGCGACGCTGGACTGTTCGATCCCATCATCGCCCGCATCGTGCGCTGGGCAGGTAGTGCCCCGCCGACCGTGGCAGTCGCGACCACTGCCCTCGCCGTGGTGGCTCACCTCGACGGCGCCGGCGCGACCACGTTCCTCATCGCCGTCCCCGCCATGCTCCCGATCTACGAACGCCTCGGTATGAGCCGGCTCGTCCTGGCCACCTGCGTCGGTCTCGGTGCCGGAGTGATGAACATGGTCCCCTGGGGTGGTCCGACGGCTCGCGCTGCAGCAACGTTGGGTATCGACGCCAACGAACTGTGGGTCCCGTTGATTCCTGCGCAGATCGCCGGAGTCGTCTTCGCACTGGGCGTCGCCTACTACCTGGGTCGGCGTGAGCGGACCCGCCTGGCCAAGGTCGCCGCGGGCGATGCGTCGGCCGTCGTGGAGGAGTCGACGGCGCGAGTCGCCGAACGCATGTCCGTTGGATCAGGGGATACCGGATCCGCAGTCGGTGACGCGAACGAGGAGCCCGGCAGCCCGTCGACCGGTGGCGACGATGCGGACGGTCCGGCAACCGCGTCGAGTGACCGAGCACTGCTGCGACCGAAGTTGTTCTGGGTCAACGCCTTCTTGGTAATCGCGACGTTGGCTGCGTTGATCGCCGCCATCGCCCCTCCGGAGACGTGCTTCATCATCGCCACTATCGTGGCGCTTCTCGTCAACTATCGCGGAATGAAGGCCCAGTCCGCCCGCATCGAGGCCCACGCTGTCGGCGCGATGCTGATGGTCGGCACGTTGTTGGCTGCAGGGGTACTTCTCGGTGTGCTCGACGGCAGCGGCATGATCGAGTCCATGGCGGTCAGCGCAGCGAATGCCATTCCGGACGCTATGGCCCCCGCCTTGCCACTTATCGTCGGCGTGTTCGCCGTCCCGATGAGCCTGATCTTCGGGCCGGACGCCTACTACTTCGGCGTGCTGCCGGTCCTCATCGAGGTAGGTGACCAATTCGGCGTCAGCGCAATCGATCTGGCGCAGGCCTCGATCATCGGTGAGGAAACGGTCGGATTCCCGATCAGCCCGATGACCGGCGCGTTCTACCTTCTGGTGGGTCTCGCGAAAGTCGACATCGGCAAGCACATTCGGCACACGTTGGGGTGGGCGTGGCTGATCAGTCTCGGCATGCTCGGCGTTGCAATGGCCACCGGCGCGATCCCGCTGTGGTCGTCATGAGCGCCCGCGGAACCGTCCGGTTGGGTGCCGGCGCAGGTTTTGCCGGCGATCGCATCGACCCGGCGCAGATCTTGGCCGAGCGGGGCGAGCTCGACTATCTGATCTTCGAGTGCCTCGGAGAGCGGACGGTGGCGACAGGGCAGGCCCGGAAATTGCTCGATCCCACGGCGGGCTACGACCCACTGTCGGCAGCGCGGATGCGCGCAGTTCTCGGGGCGACGACCGAGCAGGCCATCACCGTCGTCACGAACTCAGGGGCAGCGAATCCTGTTGCGGCAGCGTCCGTTGTCGCGCGTGTGGCCGAGCAGGTCTGCTCACATTCAGTACGTATCGCTGCCGTCACCGGCGACGACGTACTGGACGCGGTGCGCCGGATCGACCCGGTGGTGTGGGAGACCGGTCGACCGCTGTCGGAGCATTCCGAGGAACTCGTATCGGCCAACGCCTACATCGGTGCCGATGCGGTACTGCCTGCCCTCGACGTCGGTGCCGACGTGGTCGTCACCGGCCGTCTCGCCGATCCGGCGCTGTATCTCGCACCTCTGATGCACGAGTTCGGTTGGGCCGGGCAGGATTGGGAGACGCTCGGTGCAGGGACCGCCGTCGGACATCTTCTCGAATGCGCGGGCCAACTGACCGGTGGCTATTTCGCAGATCCGGTCACCAAGCCGGTGCAGGGTCTGGCGAATCTGGGCTTTCCGTTCGGGGACGTACGTGCCGACGGCACAGCCGAATTCGGCAAGGTCGACGGTACCGGCGGGGAGCTGACGCGTCGAACGTGCGCCGAGCAATTGCTGTACGAGGTCGGCGATCCCGCCAGATATCTGACGCCGGACGTGACCGCCGATTTCACCGGAGTCTCGTTCGAGACCGTCGGACCCGATCGGGTGGCGGTGTCCGGGGCGACGGGCCGCACGCGGCCAGAGGAGCTGAAAGTGACCCTCGGATTCCGGGGCGGTTGGCTCGGTGAGGGGCAGATCAGCTACGCGGGTCCGCGCTCGCTGCAACGCGCCGAGCTCGCCGGAGAGATTGTGCAGCAACGACTGTGGGAGGTGCACGGTATATCCGCCGAGAACGTGGGCATCGAGTACATCGGTGCGGGCGCTGCATTCCGCGGACTCGTCGCCCCCACCGATGTCCCTGAAGTACGACTGCGCGTGACCGCAAAGGTGCCCGACGCCGAAACTGCGGCTCTCGTCGGCTGGGAAGTCGAGAGTCTTTACACCAACGGCCCTGCGGGCGGCGGTGGCGCACGGAGCAGCAGCACCGAGGTGCTCGCCATCAGATCGTGTCTGATTCCACGTGCACAGGTGACGACCGCCGTGCACATCACGGAGGTGACGGTATGAGGACTGTCGACGATCTCGCCGACGTGCGAACCGGGGACAAGGGCGACACTCTCATTCTTGCTGTCTTCCCGCGGACCGACGAAAGCTACGATGTGCTGACTCGCACTATGACTGTCGAGGCCGTCGCTGCGCATTTTGCGCCGCTGGTCACGGGAGAGGTACGCCGAACCGACATGCCCCTGGTCTCCGGACTGGTGTTCGAGCTACCCGGCGTACTCGGTGGGGGAGTGACGGGTAGCCCGGTGCTCGACGGACACGGCAAATGCCTGAGCTACCACCTGCTGAGTATGACTGTGCCCGAGCAGATCTAGTCGAGTTGCTTGACTTCAGCATCCGGCAGCACCGGCAATGTCACCGGGTACAACTGAAAAGTTCCGCTCATTCCCTTGAGTTCGACGTCACGCGGTGTCCCGAGGCTCAGGTCATGCGCCCTGTCGATGGCGTTGCGCACCGGTTCGCTGACCAGGATTTCGCCGCCGTCGGCTTGGTTCGCCACTCGTGCCGCCATGGCTACGTTGAGTCCGAACAGGTCGTCACCTCGACGCACCGAGCTGCCGACGTGCACGCCCATACGGACGCGAATGCGGTCCCAGCGATCCGGGTTCTTCAGCAGCGCTTCCTGCACCTTCACCCCGCAGCGCACTGCCTGGGCCGGGTCGGAGAAGGCGATCATGTAGCCGTCGCCCTGGCTTTTCACCACGTGACCGCCGTGGTCGTCGACGTGTTTGCGGATCAACTTGTTGTGCTTCTCGAGCAGCTTCACCCAGCTGCGGTCGCCTAGTTCCTCGTTGCGGGCGGTGGATCCCTCGATGTCGGAGAACATCACGACGATGTCCCCGTCGGCGGTCATGCGCGCGAGGTCGGGGCGTTCCACCTTCGCCCAGCCGGCGAGGTCCTCGACGGAGTTGCGGACCGTTGCGCCGAAGCCCTTGTTGATGAGTAAGTCCGTGGTGTGGAAGGCGGTTCTGATCGCGAAGGGCACGATGCCGCGTCGCTTACGGCGTTGCTGCGATTCGAGAGCGCGGTCCAGTGCACGACGTGTGTGCTTCAGCTTTCGACGCGAGACGATCAAGACCACACCGAGCGCGATGATGGCAGCGAGCTCTACTCCGGCAACTATCCACAGGATCACGTCGCTCATCTTTGCCTGTCGACGATGCTCGTGGTTGCACAACCGACCGCGAACTGCCGTCGGTAGGCCGTCGGTGTCACCGCGAAGGCTGAGCGGAAGTTCTGACGCAAAGTGACGGCGCTGCCGAATCCGCACAGCGATGCGATGTTCTCGACGCTGCGATCGGTGGTCTCGAGCAGGCTCTTGGCCTCGTTCAGTCGCTTCTCCAATACCCAACGGGCGGGGGTGGACCCTGTCTCGAGGTGGAACTGGCGGATGAAGCTGCGTCGGCTCATGCGTGCATGTTCGGCCAGTCGCTCGATCGGCAAGGGCTCGTCCAGTCTTTCGAAGGCCCAGCTCAGCACGTCGGCAATCGCGGTAACTCCGGATGCCTCCGTGACCGGACGCTCGATGTACTGGGCCTGGCCACCGTCGCGATGGGGTGCGACCACCAGACTGCGCGCCACCCGGGTCGCCGCCGCCGAACCGAGATGTTTGCGCACGATGTGCAGGCAGGAATCGATCGACGACGCGGTGCCCGCAGACGTCATCACGTCGCCGTGATCGATGTAGAGCACCGACTCGTCGACGCCGGCGTGTGAATTTCGCTCCCGCAGTTCGGTCATCTTGGTCCAATGAGTGACGGCCGGGCGGCCGGCTAGCAATCCGGTATCTGCGACGGCGAACGAACCGAGGCACAATCCTGCGATTTCCGCTCCACGCGAATGGGCGTCGCTGAGCGCCGCCGACAAGTCTTTCCCGATGTGCGGCAACGATTCCGGCCACGACGTGACGATGACGATGTCGGCCCAGTCGACGGTATCGGGGCCGGCGATCTCGCCGACCGGGAAGCCCTCCTCGGTGCGGATCGACCCGGCTCGGTCGGACCACACTCGCGTCTCCCAGTCCGGTGCGAGTCCGAGTCGAGTCACCTCGCCGAACACCATCAACGGCGCGGCGAGGTGGAACATCGTGATGCCGTCGAACGCATAGAGCGCGATTCGCATGGCTGTCTCCGATCTCCACCGTTGGCCCGAATCAATCGAAAGTATGCATCCGTGCCACTCGTGGAAGCAAGGCCGCCACCGCAGGATGAGAAGCGACCGAGATCGCCAGTCGAAGGAGAACACCATGACCGCACCACGCAGAGCATTGATCGTCATCGACGTCCAGCAGGAGTACTTCGAGGGCGTGCTGAAGATTCAGTACCCGCCTCGTGACCAGTCGTTGGCCAACATCGTCCGGGCGATCGAAGCCGCTGTGGCGCAGGATCTTCCCGTTGCGATCGTGCAGCACGAGATGCCCGACGGCGCTCCGGCGTTCGTGAAGGGCACCGCGACGTACGAGTTGCACCCCGATATTCAGGCACTGGTGCAACCCTCGTTCGAGCGGGTCGAGAAGAAGTACAGCAGCGTGTTCGCCGGAACCGGTGTCGCGAAGTGGTTGCAGGGCAACAATATCGATACCGTCACGATCGTCGGATACATGACCAACAACTGCGACCTCGCATCCAGCGCCGACGCCGAGGTGCTGGATCTGACCGTCGAAATTCTGTCCGACGCCACCGGCGCGATCAATCTCTCGAACGAGGCAGGCACCGTCTCGGCGGAGCAACTGCACAAGGCGTTGATGGTGCTGCTGCAGTCGAACTTCGCAGCGGTCGCGTCGACAGATCAGTGGATCGACGCCGTCAAGAACGGAAACGATCTGACCGCAAACAATCTGGTGGTCTCGGCAGCCCAGGGCAACGACGCGGTGGCCTGACGCTCGGTAGGCTGGCTGCGGTGACGGCACGGGCAATCACCGATGAGACATTCGGTGCGTGGGTGATCAAGTGCAATCCGCACAAGACCGATCTCGCGCCGATGGTCGACGCCGGACGTGCGCACGAGCAGTGGTGCGTTGCCGACAACTATCGAACGCGTCTGATGGCACCCGGGCAGCCAGTTCTGTTCTGGGTCAGTAGCCATCCGCGACGCGGAATCTGGGGCGCCGGCACCTTGACCGGCACCTCAGTACCGGGTCCCCAGTGGAAAATCTCGACGGACATCACGCTGTTCGACGAGCCGATTCTTGCCTCGGACATTCAGTGCATCGCGGAACTGTCGACGCTCGAGGTGTTCCGATCGCCGCAGCAATCGAATCCGTCCTGGGTCGACGTGTCCGCGTGGGCAGTGATCCGGCAGATGCTGCCTCCCGAATGATGTGATGGCGGTATGACACCGGAGGACGAGCCAACACTGCACGGAATGTTGGACGTGGGGGACGGGCAACGCATTTACTGGGAGCAATGGGGCCCCTCCGGCGGAGTCCCGGCGGTGTACCTGCACGGCGGTCCGGGTGGGACCCTGAACGCCAGCCAGTTTCGTCGTCACTTCGACCTCTCGAAAGTTTGCGCAGTCGGATTCGAGCAGCGCGGGTGCGGACGGTCCACCCCGCACGCGTCCGATCCCACGACGTCGTTGTCCACCAACACCACTGCCCATCTGATTGCCGACATCGAAGCCTTGCGAGAGCACCTCGGCGTCGAGGCGTGGATCGTCAACGGGGCATCCTGGGGATCGACTCTCGCCGTCGCCTACGCCCTTGCGCACCCGACGCGCGTCCTCGGCGTCGTCCTGGCCGCCGTCACCACGACCGGTCGTGAGGAGGTCGATTGGATCACCGAGGGCGTCGGTGCGGTCTTCCCGGAAGCCTGGGATCGTTTCGCTGCCTTCGCCGAGCAGGCCGGCGTCGGCTATCGCCGCGGTCACGGACGAATAGTCGATGCTTACGCCCAACTACTGAACTCGAACGATCTTGTGTTGCGGGACAGCGCATCCCGTGAATGGGCATTGTGGGAAGCTGTTCACATCTCGATCGGTACCGGAGGTATCAGGCGCGATCCCAGGTGGGACGATGACCGGTTCCGCCTTGCTTTCGTTCGACTGACCACGCATTACTGGTCACACGACGGGTTTTGCGATCCGCCTCTGCTCGACCGCGCCGCAGGTCTGCGCGATATCCCGGGCGTCCTGATCCATGGCAGACGCGACGTGTCCGGGCCCGCCGTCACCGCGTGGCGTCTGCACCGGGAGTGGCCCGGATCGACACTTCTCGTCGACGAGGGTGAAGGGCACGGTGGCAGGTCCATGGCCGCGCGGTGGGACGCAGCGAACGAAGAACTGGTCGACCGGGCCTCGAAGTTGCCGAATGGTGCATGATCGAGGAGTGACTTCCTTCCCGATCATCGACCTGACTCCCGACGAGCTGTTGACCACGACGCGTACCGTCCGCAAGCGCCTCGACCTGACGCGGCCGGTTCCGATGGAGCTGATCAAGGAATGTCTCGAGATCGCTCTGCAGGCACCGTCCGGCTCGAACAAGCAGGGGTGGCAGTGGATCGTCGTCACCGATCCTGATCTTCGTGCCCGCATCGGTGCGATCTACGGTGAGTTGTTCGCCGCGTACCAGGCGTCGAAGCATTCCGCGTCGGCGCTGTTCGCCGACGACCCGGAACGTGCCTCGGTGCAGAAGCGCGTCGGCGACAGTGCCGGCTGGCTCGGCGAGCACATGGGCGAGGTTCCGGTGCTGCTGATTCCGTGTATCCAGGCCGGCAAGACGCTCCCGGCCGGTAATCAAGCCGGTCTATGGGGCTCTCTCCTGCCCGCGGTGTGGAACTACGCCCTGGCTGCACGGGCGCGCGGTCTCGGAACAGCGTGGACCACAATCCATCTCGCGAAGGAAGCCGAAATCTCCGAACTGCTCGGCGTTCCCGAGGACTTCCATCAGGGTGCGTTGATTCCCACGGCGTACTACACGGGGGAGACGTTCAAGGTCGCTCCGCGGGATCCGATCGAGACAGTGCTGCACGTCGATCGCTGGTAGTTCGTAGCCGACACGGGCGGGACACGGCGAAGGCCTGGGCCCGGGCACGGGCCGACGGTCGCGAGGTACCGAATCTGTGTAGCGTGGTTGCGATGCTGCTGAGGAGCGTATGACGATCGATCCGATGGGTGCCGGGGTAGCCGCATTCATCGATCCGAGTGCCGACATGCTGCGGGATCAGTGGCTGTCGGTGCTAGCCCGCAAGGCGGTTCCACAGGGCGTGCGGCAGGTGAATTTCGTTCCTTGCGAGGTGGTTCTGTGCCACTGTGCTTCGCTGCTGATGGATCACAGCAAATACGGCAGCTCGACTGCACACAAGGCCGAATTTCCGGTGCAACACCTGTCTCGACTGTTCAGACGACCCCCGACATCGATCATTGCGAAGATGGCCAATCTCGACGGAACCCGGAGCAATGGCGGCAAGCATGAACTCGAAGTCGCTGCGCGGCTGGGCGATGTCGAACTTCTGCAGGGAATCTACCTCCGAATTCTCGATGCTGCGCGCAGCCTTGGTATCGACCGCGATCAGTTGCCGGACTTCCTCGGGCTCGAGGACGGTGAGCAGTTCGAGCTCGAAGGGCAGTACGAGCTGGATTCCAGCGATGTCGAGTCCTCGCTCGTCGATGCATTGGAAAAATGGGCTCGCGAGCGCGCTGACGTGCCGATCGCAACGACGGAGAGAATGCTGATTTCGGCGGTACGCGTGGGGCAGCACCGCTTCGCGCAGTCGGTGTTGCGAAATCATCAGCACCGCTGCGTGTTCTGCGGCATGAGCGGTGTGATCGGCGGAAAGCGTCGGCCGCGGTTGCTGGCGGCGAGCCATATCAAGCCGTGGCGAGACAGCACGAACAAAGAACGTCTCGATAGACGCAACGGTCTCACCGCGTGCCCAACCCATGACGTCGCCTTCGACACCGGACTCATCACGGTGAACAAGGATCTCAGTGTCAGTTATGCGCCTGGGATCGAGAACGACGTGAAGGTGTCACAGCCCTTGCGTCATGCGCTGGGAAAGCCCCCTCTGCACGAGAAGCTCATTCTCGGTAGAGAGTCGGTAGCTCCTGAGGTGTCGTACCTGACCTGGCATCGGGAGAACGTCTTCGTCTCGCTTTAGCGGAGGGAACTACCTGGGCAGCCCCATTTTGTACTGCAAGGCGTAGGCCACTTTGCCCGGCTTGTCGTCCGAGTACGGGGCCGACAGCTTCCCGAATTCACCCTTGGTGGCTGCCTTACCGTCGTTCCAGGCGCTCAGTGCACCGAGTTCCGCTGCGGTGCGGCCACTGTCGATCACCGCGTCTTTCGGTGCGGCGACCTGGGCGCGCGAGACCGATTCGACGGTGCTCAGGTAGTTCGCGAGGTTGTTGCTGTCCCAGCCGCTGATGTCGACTGCGCCGGAGTCGCGAACCCATGCACCCCAATAGAATTCCTGGAACGGGATGGTTCCGGGGGTGAAGCCGATGTCGCGGGCGAAGTAGGTCAGGCTGCGGTACCTGTCGTTCTGGAACTTGGCGAGTCCCACTCCCGACGGGAGTTGCTCCACCGGAACCCCGTTGCCGTCGACGTCGTAGTTCCACACCCACTTCTCGGCTTTCATCCGTGCCCAGAAATCAGCGGCGCTCAGATCGCTGAGATTCGCGACCACCCGCAGTCGGAGATGCAGATTCGGTCCACCGTCGGCCGTTTCGTAGAACGAGGTGAGCGTGTGGTGTCCGTCGGTCAGGTACGGCACGCCGCCCGCGCCGATGACGACGGTCTTCATGGGTGCGATGGTGTCGGGTGTTTCCTGGCCTACGGGCACAGTGCAGGTGAACGACGACGGATTGTCCAGTCGAGCATCGGGCAACGCGGACGCGGCCTTTTCCTGGCCGTTGGCCTCGCACCAGTCGTCGAACTTCTTGTTGATCTCGTCCTTGCCGAGCGTGTATCGACCGAGCTTGTAGTACACCTCGTCGTAACCGAGCGACGGTTGTGTCGCGCGCACCTCACCGATCGGCAGATCGAGAAGCTCACCCGCTTCGGCACATTGGTAACCGAGGCCTGACGACGATCCGGTGGGGATGAGGTCTGCGACCTGGCACAGCGGCGACGCTGTCCGGGCCGGCGCGGCAGTGGCGACAGCGCCCAGCGACGTGGACGCGAAAGAAATCAGTGCGAGTGTGCCCAGTAGGGCAGCGCTACGACGCAGGGCCATTCGTGAAACTCCTATGAGTTCGAGTGAAGTTCCCCGGAGACTGTCGCACTCCGGTCACCGGCCGATGTCGCGGAACCGAATCAGAGGTGAACGTCGCATGATGGACGTCAGCGATCCTCGCGCAACATCGCGTAGACGAGGGTGTCGGTCCATTCGCCCTTGCACCACCAGTTCTGGCGGAAGTGCGCTTCCTGGCGCATCCCGACCCGCGCGGCCAGGCGGGCAGAGGCGTCGTTCCGTCCGTCCAACTGCGCGCTGACGCGGTGTATCTGAGGTAGCGAGAACACGTGCTCGATCAATGCGTTGACCGCCTCAGTGGCGTAGCCGCGGCCGCCCACGGTGGGGGAGAACGTCCACCCGAGTTCGACGAGCGCCGGGGATCCGTCGATCAGCCACGCCTCGACGTTGCCCACCACCGTTCCCTCGTGCTCGACGACCATCGCGAGCGCCTGGGTGTGCAGTCCTGTTCGCTTCATCCGCTTGCCCACCGCAGCAACGGCATCGGCGTGCGACCATGCTTCGTGCAGTAGGTAGCGGCAGACTTCGGGATCGCTGTAGTACGCGAGAATCCCGTCCACGTCGGTGGGCTCGTACAGGCGTAGCGTCAGGCGCTCGGTATGGATGGGCTCGACGTTCATGAGAGCAATTCTGCCCGACCTAAATTCACGCTGATTCGAACCCTGGTCGTAGGCCCCGGTCTGACCGAAGGTGAGTAGTCGAACCTGCTCGCACTCAACCGGAAGGCCTGTACCCATGGTCGTGACGTCGTACGCCGTTCCCGCGGCACCCGTGGACACGCGTGTCAGCGACGTTCCCAATGGCGGACCCGCATATGTTACGCCGAAACAGTCGGTGTGGCAGCGGTACCGATGGACCGTCGTGCGCGTTCTCTCACCCGTCGCCCTCCTCGTCCTGTGGCAGATTGCCAGTGCTGCCGGAGTTCTCTCCGAACGAGTACTGCCAGCACCGTCATTGATCTTCGACGCCGGTCTGGAATTGCTGCGCAACGGTGAATTGGCCGACGCCCTGGCCATTTCCGGAACGCGCGTTGTCCAGGGACTCCTGCTCGGCGGTGTGATCGGGGTGGCGCTCGGTGCGCTCGTCGGATTGTCGAAGCTCGCCGAAGCAACTGTCGATCCACCGCTGCAGATGCTGCGCGCGCTGCCGCACCTCGGCCTCATCCCGCTGTTCATTCTGTGGTTCGGGATCGGCGAGACTCCCAAGATCCTGCTCGTCGCTCTGGGAGTCGCGTTTCCGCTGTACCTCAACACGTTCTCGGCAATCCGTCAGATCGATCGCGACTTCCTCGACACGGCCGTCGTACTCGGTTTCTCGTGGCGTCAGCGGTTCACCACCATCATCCTGCCCAGCATCGCCCCGCAACTGCTGGTGGGACTGAGGCAGTCGCTGGCCATTGCGTGGTTGTCGCTGATCGTGGCCGAGCAGATCAATGCCGAATCCGGGCTCGGCTACATCATCAACAATGCGCGGGATTTCCTGCGTGTGGACACCATCATCTTCGGGCTCGTCGTCTACGCGCTGATGGGAATCGCCACCGACGGCATCGTGCGAATCCTCGAAAAACGAGCCCTCCGTTACCGATTGGATGCCTGATTCATGACTACGACAACCACGTCCGTCGCCTCCCTGCGTGGAATCGACAAGTTCTACGGCTCCAGCCACGTGTTGCAGGGCATCGACCTGTCCATCGAACGCGGCGAGATCGTCTCGCTGGTCGGACGATCCGGCTCCGGCAAGTCGACCATCCTGCGTGTCCTGGCAGGGCTCTCGACGGATCACACAGGGGAGCGGCACGTCGCCGGCAATCCCGCGGTGGCGTTCCAGGAACCACGGCTGTTTCCGTGGCGGTCGGTTCGCCAGAATGTGTCCTACGGTCTCAACACCGCAGGCGTCACTGGCAACGACGCGCTGACCGCGGCGGATGCGACCCTCGACGAGGTCGGGCTCGCGGACAAGCGAGACGCATGGCCGATGACGTTGTCCGGTGGGCAAGCTCAGCGCGCTGCGCTGGCGCGGGCGTTGGTGGGGGAGCCGGAACTGCTGCTTCTCGACGAACCGTTCGGGGCGCTCGACGCACTCACGCGACTGACCATGCAGTCTCTTCTCCTCGACCTGTGGGGGCGGCACGGCTTCGGCATCCTGCTGGTCACCCACGACGTCGACGAGGCAATCGCGTTGGGGGACAGGGTGGTGGTGCTCGACGGGGGTGCCGTGGCCGAGACCGTCCACGTCGACCTGCCTCGTTCCCGCGACCGGGGAACAGCCGGATTCTCTCGCATTCGCACTCACTTGCTCGGTGCCCTCGGCGTCCACTGACGCCATCAATTTCACTGATAAGAAGGATCTTTCACGTATGTCGTCACACGCTCGTTCCCGATCACTGCGCGCCGTCGGGATACTCGCTGCCCTGTCTCTGACGGTCGTTGGACTCACCGGTTGTGTCTCCCGTGGCAGCGACACCACAGCCACCGCAGCGCCCGAACTCGTCTCCAACGACCAACTCGCCACGGTCACCCTCGACGTCGGCGACCAGAAGGGCGGCACCGAGGCACTGCTTCGCGCATCGGGTGAGCTCGACTCGGCTCCCTACGATGTCGCGTTCTCCACCTTCACTTCCGGTCCGCCTCAGGTGGAGGCCGCAACGGCAGGGCAGATCGACTTCGCGGTCACGGGCAACACGCCTCCGGTGTTCGGAGTCGCAGCCAACGCGCGCATCAAGGTCGTCTCCGCCTACACCAACGATGCGAGTGGCGATCAGATTCTCGTGCCTGCCGATTCGACTCTCGCATCGTTCGCAGACCTGCGGGGCAAGAAGATCGCAGTGGGCAAAGGAAGTTCGGCACACGGCCATGTGCTGCTGCAGTTGCAGAAAGCCGGCTTGACCACCGACGACGTCCAGTTGGTGTTCCTCCAGCCTGCGGATGCGCTGACGGCATTCACCTCGGGTGAGGTCGATGCGTGGGCGATCTGGGATCCGTTCACCGCGATCGCGCAGGTCCAGAACGGCTCGAAGACACTGACCACCGCCGAGGGCGTTGCCAACGGTTACGGATTCGGCATCGCCTCACAGCAGGCTCTGGACGATCCGGCGAAGAACACGGCGTTGCAGGACTTCGTGGTTCGTCTGGCCAAAGCCTCGGCCTGGGCTGAGAAGAATCCGGCCGAGTGGGCGTCGGCGTACTCCGCCGCCGTCGGCATCGACCCCGCCGCAGGCGAATTGGCGCAGGGACGAAGCCAACGACCCGCAATTGCTCTGGACGACACTGTGATCGAGTCCGAGCAGGCGCTCTTCGATGCATTCGTCGAGAGCGGAAGCATCCCCGGTGGCAACACGTTCGCGGACTTCGTCGACACGCGTTACAACGACGCCATCGCAGACGCATCCGACGCCACCAACTGATCACCCACCACGTTCTAGGAGTTCCACTCGTGACCGCACGCATCTTCTGGTTTCTTCCCACCGCAGGCGACGGACGCTCCATCGTCGGCGCGTCCCACGCATCCGGCAATCTCCGCGAACCCGCCGGCTTTCGTCGCCCGTCGCTTCGCTATCTCACCGAGGTGGCCCAGGCCGCGGACCGACTCGATTTCGAGGGCGTGCTGACTCCGACGGGAACGTGGTGCGAGGACGCCTGGTTGACCACAGCCGCGTTGTTGCAGAGCACCCGTCGGCTGAAGTTCCTCGTTGCCTTCCGTCCCGGCCTCACGCCGCCCACGTTGGCGGCGCAGCAGGCCGCGACGTTGCAGCGGTTCTCGGAGGGGCGAGTGCTGTTCAATATCGTCACAGGCGGCGACGACGTCGAACAGCGTCGTTTCGGGGACTGGGCCGACCACGATCGGCGCTACGCGCGCACGGACGAGTTTCTCGGACTCGTCCGCCGAATCTGGACCGAGACCTCGGTCGATCACGAAGGCGAGTTCTTCAAGGTTGCCGATGCGAGAGTCTCCGAGGCACCGGATCCGTTGCCCGAGTTCTGGTTCGGTGGCTCCTCCGATCCCGCGCTGGCCGTCGCCGCGAAGCATGTACAGACGTACCTGACGTGGGGTGAGCCGCCGGCCGACGCCCGCGCGAAGATCGAGAAAGTACAGGCGTTGGCAGATGCCGAGGGCCGCAAGCTGACCTACGGCATCCGCCTGCACACCATCAGTCGCGACACCTCCGAGGAAGCCTGGGCCGTCGCGCAGAAGCTCCTCGACGAGCTTCCCGAGGAACAGGTGTCTGCGGCGCACGCGCTGCACTCGTCGTCGCAGTCCGAGGGACAGCGCCGAATGGCTGCACTGCACGGCGGCAGCAAGGACTCGCTCGAGATTTACCCGAATCTGTGGGCCGGTGTCGGCCTGGTTCGCGGCGGTGCCGGGACGGCGTTGGTCGGTTCGCACGAGGAGGTCGCGAACCTCATCGGGGAATACCACGATGCCGGGTTCGACGAGTTCATTCTCTCGGGCTACCCGCATCTGGAGGAGGCGTATCACTTCGCTGAAGGTGTTCGACCCATCCTCGACGCGCGAGGAATCACCGTTCCCGCCAGATAGATTCGCGCGCCGTCGCCGGTTTCGACATCGCCTGCTGGATCGACAGTGCGACTTCGGAGACCGACGACCACCGCTGCCCCGATTACGGCGGTGGCCGTCCCGTACTCTGAACATGCGCACTACGAGAGACGAGATGGCATGAAAGCACTGGTATTCCGCGAGTACGGCGGCCCCGAAGTCCTCAAGATCGAGGAGCTTCCGGATCCGAATCCGGGATTCGGTGAAGTGGTGGTCGATCTGAAGGCGACCGCGCTCAACCACGTCGACATCGATGTGCGCGAGGGCGTCTCGCGCTTCGACTTCGCGATGCCTCACACCTTGGGCCTGGAGGGTGCCGGCGTTATCTCCTTGGTCGGCGACGGTGTGGATCCCGCTCGGATCGGCGAGCGCGTAGCGGTCTCGTACATCCGCACCTGCGGCCACTGCGAGTGGTGTCAACGGGGCATGGAGAACATCTGCGTCAACCGCAAACTGCTCGGCGAGCACATACCGGGCACGTACGCGCAGAAGATCCTGACACCCGCCGACCATTGCCTGACACTTCCCGATACCGTCGACTTCGGTGAGGCGGCGGCCTCACTCAGTGCGTTCGGCACCGCCTGGCACGCGCTCATGATCCGCGCCGAGGTGAAGTTGGGAGAGACCGTGCTGATCCATTCGATCGGGGGTGGCGTCGCATCGGCTGCACTTCAGATCTGCAAGGCTGCCGGCGCGACCGTGATCGGTACGGCCAGCCGAGACGACAAGTTGTCTCAGGCGACCGCTGACGGTGCCGATCACGTCATCAATTACACGACAACCAATGTGCGCAACGCCGTCGACGAGATCACCGGGGGCCGAGGGGTCGAGCTGGTCTTCGACGGCGTAGGAGGGACGGCCTTCACCGAGTCGATGTTCATGCTGCGCCCGTACGGCCGTCTGGTGTCGATCGGTGCTCACGCGGGAGAAGTCGTCGAGTTCGACATCATCGAGTTCTTCCGCCGCCAGATCTCCTACATCTCTTCGCATACCCAGACGCGCGACGAGATGCGTACTGTGCTCGATCTCGTCGGCAAGGGGGTGTTGCGCCCGCGTATCAACTCGCGTTATGCCCTGGATCGCGCCGGGGAAGCGCACGAGGAGCTGGCTGCGCGTACCGCCTACGGGAAGATCATCCTCGACATCGATTGAGGAGAGCGTTGGTGGACGCGATGCCGTCTCACCTTCAGCAGGCACGCCCTGGACCCGCTGAGTGCAGTCAGCCGATCGCCTCGTACACCGCGCGCACGTACTGCTCCGCCCGGTCGGAACCGATGATTCCCGGCCCCATTCGGTTCATGACGTAGGAGATGGTCAGCTTCGACTCCGGGTGCATTACGGTCAGGGATCCACCCCATCCGCCCCAGAAGCAGATCTTCCCGTCAGGGATGTAGGGCACCGATTCCTGTTGTGGCAAAGCGAAACCCAGGCCGAAGCGCAACGGGATGCCCAGGGCGAGATCGACTCCGTTGGACTGCTCCTCGAAGATCGAATCGATCGCGCCGGGGCTCAGCAGGTGTACGCCGTCGACGGTGCCGCCTCGGGAAATGACCGACAGGATTCTCGCGACCGATCGTGCATTGCCGTGCCCGTTCAACGCGCCCATGTCCGCGGCACGCCATGCCGGCGTATTCGCGGAGGAGGCCTGCACCAATGGGCCGAGGAACGTCTTGCGACGCACCATCGTCGGATCGGGCGCGGCATCATCGGTCGGCGGGGGCGGTGGAACGACGTCGGCGATCCGGGACCGGTCGGACTCGGCGGCACCGATCTGGAAGTCGGCTCCGAGCGGACCGGCAACCTCGTCGGCGACGAACTGCCGCAGCGACTTTCCGGTGACACGACGGACGACTTCTCCGATCAGGTGGCCTTGGCTGGCCGCGTGATACCCCGACGTGGTGCGTGAGTCCCACCACGGAGCCTGTGCAGCCAGACGCGAGGTCGACAGCTCCCAGTCGTAGAGGTCCTGTTCGCTGAACGGTCGATCCCAGCCGGAGACGCCGGAGGTGTGCGACAACAGGTGCCGAACCGCGATGTCCTGCTTGCCGGCGGCTGCGAACTCGGGCCAGTAGGTCGCGACCGGCGCATCCGGATCGAGCTGTCCACGGTCGATGAGCATCAGCGCCGCCAGACACGTCACCATCTTCGTCGTCGACCACACGTTGGTGATCGTGTCCGCCTCCCACGGCAGGCGGCGCTCGGTATCTCGGTAGCCACCCCACAGATCGACCGCGGTATGGCCGTCGATGTCGACCACGATGGACGCGCCGAGTTCTGCCCCGCTGTCGACGTTGGCGGCCAATGCGTCGCGCACCCCCACGAAGCGGGGGTCGCAGTGACCGTCAATTGCCATGTGATGCACCGAGAATTCGGTGGACCGCCAGCTCGACGTAACCGTCGGCGACGTCCTCGATGCTCAGTTCGCCGCCGTCGTGGAACCAATTGCTGATGCCGTTGAGCATGTCGGTCAGAGCAAACGACGCGAGACGCGCATCCGGGACGGTGAATTCACCACTGCGCATTCCGGCGGTGATCACGTCGCGGACGCGTCGTTGGTACTGGCGGCGGTAATCCTCGATGACAGTGCGATGCTCGGGTGTAAGGGAGGCGAGTTCGTGCAGGCCGACGATGTACTCCACCCGTCGCCGATTCAGATGCACCAGGTGCGCCCGCACCAGAGACGACAGGCGCTCGGTGGGGGTTCCGGCCGCGTCGAGCAGTGGCAGATTTTCCTCGGCCGGTTCCTGGGTGACCGTCAGACAGATCGCGAACAGGATGTCTTCCTTGGACGGGAAGTGGTGGTAGAGGCTGGCACCCTTGATGCCGACGGCGTCGGCGATATCGCGCATCCCCACGTTCGAGTAGCCCTCACGCGCAAAGATATTCGCGGCGTTGGCCACGATGTCGTCTCGCCGTTGGCGCGTACGGATCTGGCGAGGCAGTGGACTCACATCAGCCGGCTGCGTCATACGGTCTCCTCGACCGCCGCCAGCATCCGCAGTTCACGCTTGAGGATCTTGCCCTGCGGGTCGACGGGTAGTTCGGCCACGATGTGCACCGACTTCGGTGCCTTGTACGACGCCAACTCGGTGCGGCAGAACTCGATGATGGCGGCCGGGTCGGCGGTCACCCCGTCGCGCGCGATGACGAAGGCGGTCACGGCCTCGGACCAGTACGGGTCGGGAACTCCGACGACGGCGGCGCGCAGCACGTCCGGGTGCGTGTGGATGGTGCGTTCCACTTCCTGCGACGACACGTTCATTCCTCCCGACTTGATCATGTCCTTCATCCGATCGTAGAAGAACAGGTTGCCGTTGGCGTCGATGCGCACCATGTCGCCGGTGTGCACCCATCCGTCTCGGAACACCTCGGCGGTGCGTTCGGGGTCCTTGAAGTAGCCGAGCATCACCGACGGAGTGCGGCAGAGCAATTCACCGATCTCGCTCTCGTTGCCCGCAGGGTCGACCACCTTGATCTCCAGGTGGGTGACGGGCTTGCCGATCCACGACGCGTCGCCGTCGGGAATGTCGTCGAGTGTCGAGAACCAGCCGACCGAGCCCAGCTGCGAGAGTTCCGACTGTCCCCAGTAGGTGCCCCAGATGGCCTCGGGTGCCGCGGCGGCCCAGGCGCTGATCGTGTGCGGTGACACCTGGCCACCGTAGGTGAGGCAGCGTCGAACCTGGCTCACGGCCTCGGGGCCGAACTGCGCATCACGGGCCAAGGCCAGATAGAACGTCGGCGTCTGCGCAATGACGGAGATCTTCTCGGCGGCGATGATGCGCAGTGATAGAGCCGGGTCGACTGTCGCGGGCAGGACGAGGGTGGCACCCATCAGCGTGAGGGTGGTCATCGAGCCGAGTCCGGCGATGGTGTGGAAGGGCATGACGAACAGCCAGGTGTCCTCCGGACCGGTTCGCAGGCCCCAGCTCCACGCGGGCGCGGTGGAGATCAGGAAGTTGCGGTGCGGAATCATGACGCCCTTGGGAGCCGCTTCGGTTCCGGAGGTGTAGATAACCATCGCGACGTCGTTCTCGTCCATCTCGACGTCGGGCTCGGTGGACGGGGTGTTCGCCGTCAGCGCGGCGTATTCGGGGCCGAACATCACCAGGGTGGTGGTGTCCGGCTTCACCGAGGAGATGATCTCGGCGTAGGCCGGATCGGCCACCACCACAGTCGGTTCCGCGTGTTCGAGTTGGTGCTTCACCTCGGCCGCGCGATACATCACGTTGATGCCGGTGAAGGCCGCTCCCGCTTTGAGCGTGCCGTAGTACGCCACCACCACGTCGACGCTGTTGCGTGCCATCGATGCGACGCGGTCGCCCGCGGTCACTCCGAGATCGACCAGCAGGTTGGCGAACTGGTTTGCGCGCGAGTCGAGTTCGCCGTACGTGGTGACCTCGCGGGTGCCGTCCGCTGCGTAGCTGATGAACGCGACCTTGTTCGGCTGCGTCCGCGCATGGCGACGAAGTTGATCGCCGATGGTGGCGCGGCCGATGGGGGAGCGATGGTGGATGGCGGTACCGGGCACGGCGGACTCCTTCAGATGCTGTGATTTCAAAGTGCAGGCGAGAGGGCAGCGGAGTCGAACATCGGCTGCGAGAACGTCTCTGCCGCAACGATCTGCTCCACCGGATCACGGGTGAGCTTGCGCGGGAACGACTTCTCCGGATACCCGACCGCGATGTGTGCGGCGGTGATGTAGTCGTCCGGGATGCCGAGCAGTTCGCGGATGGCGGGTTCCTCGTGGCACAGCAATGTCGTCACCGCGGTGGCGACGCCCTGATCGCGCAGGCTCAGGCACAGGTTCTGCACGGTCGGGTAGATGGATGCGCCGCCGACGACGGAGAGTCGGCCGAGTTCGTGGTCGGTGGGGTGCAGTCCGTCCAATGCTGCACAGACCACCACGATGGCGGGCACCTCAGCGAGGTGGCGGGCGAAGTAGTCGGCGTCCTGGACGGTCTTGGGCAGTGCGCCGACGGCGACGGTTCCGCCGGTGATGCCGGCGAAGTAGGCGTCCCACATCGGGAGGTAGAGATCGGCGAGAGCCTGCTTACGGGCGGCGTCGCGCACGACGATCCACCGCACGGGCTGACGGTTTCCGCCCTGCGGGCCGAAGCGGGCGACGTCGAACGCGGCCTTGAACACCTCGTCGGGAACAGGATCGCTGAGGTACCGCCTGCAGGTGCCGGTGGTGCGCATCGCCTCGGTGAGTTCCATGGGTGTTTCCCTTCGCCTGTCCGCTGTTAGGTAGTGCCATGAAGCATCATGTGGCGTGGGCCACATTGTCAAGGGTTCAGGTGCTGCGAATTTCGAGACCGCGAATCCCTTGCGCGAGATTGCCTAACCATGGTTAGTTGAGCTGTCGGAGTCGGATGGAGCAGCGCGCAACAGGAGGTACCGGTGTCCACAGACGCAGCAACGGCAGCGGAGACCGTGGGTGGAGTCGATCGAGACCGACTCTCGCGGGCTCTCACCGCGGCCAACCTGCCCACGCTGGTGGCGGTGCTCTATCAGTTGACCGGCGATCCCATGTGGCTCGCCGATCCGTATCGCCCTACGCGTAGTCGGGGGATGGACAACAACGACACGGGCGGATTCGACGAACCCGTTGCCGACCGCATCCGCGCCGCAGCACTCGACGCGATCTGCGCGTTCCACGACGGCGCACCCATGGCGGTGCCCTCGCCCGATCCGGAGCATCTCGTCGAGATGATCAGCGTGGCTGTCGGTGAGCAGGTTCCTCCCGAGTTCGGCGTCATGGTCGCCGAGGACATGGGCTTCACCGCATCGGACACTCCGGTGGCGGCTCCGAACGATCTGTCGGTCATCGTGATCGGTGCCGGTGTCTCCGGCATGCTCGCCGCCATCAAGCTGCACGAGGCGGGCATCAGTCACGTTGTGCTCGAGAAGAACTCCGACGTGGGCGGCGGCTGGTTCGAGAACACCTACCCCGGTGCCGGCGTCGACACCCCCAGTCACCTGTACTCCTACTCCTTTGCGCCACGGGCGTGGAGCACACACTTCGGCAAGCGCGACGAGGTGTGGGAGTATCTCAGCGATGTCGCCTCCGAACACGATCTGCGGCGACGCATTCGCTTCGACACCGAGGTGGCGACCGCGGAGTACGACGCGCAGCGACAGGGCTGGACCGTCACGACGGTCGACGGCGAGACGCTGACCGCCGACGTGGTGATCACCGCGACCGGTCAACTCAATCGGCCGAAGGTGCCTCACATTCCCGGGCTCGAGTCGTTCGACGGCCCGATCTTCCACACGGCGAACTGGCCGGCCGATCTGGATCTGACCGGCAAGCGCGTCGCCATCGTCGGAACCGGGGCCAGTGCCATGCAGGTGCTGCCGGCCATCGCGTCGACGGTGGGGCATGCGACGGTCTTCCAGCGTTCGCCGCAATGGGTGTCGTCGAGCGATGTGTATTTCACCGAGATGGGCGACGACGCCAACTACCTCATGGATGTCGTTCCGCTGTACCGGCTCTGGTACCGGACCAGGCTGGCCTGGAACTTCAACGATCGTGTGCACAGCTCGCTGCAGGTCGATCCCGAGTGGGAGCACCCGCAGCGTTCGATCAACCCGATGAACGACGCCCATCGACGGGTGTTCACCCGCTACATCGAAGCCGAACTCGACGGCAGGCCGGACCTGATCGAGAAATCGCTTCCCGATTACCCGCCCTTCGGTAAACGCATGCTGCTCGACAACGGCTGGTACGCCGCGCTCAAGCGCGACAACGTCACTCTCATCGCCGACGCAGTCTCGTCCATCACCGCCAACTCGGTTGTTGTGCATAATGGTTCCGAGACCGAGGTCGACGTGGTGATCCTCGCGACGGGGTTCGAGACCCACAAGCTGCTGACGCCGATCGATGTGCGCGGACGATCGGGGGAGTCCATTCGCGATATCTGGGGCCCCGAGGATGCGCACGCGTATCTCGGTATCACTGTTCCCGACTTCCCGAACTTCTTCATCACCTGCGGTCCAGGCACGGTGTTGGGCCATGGGGGTAGCTACATCACCATTGCCGAATGCCAGGTGCGCTACATCGTCGATGTGCTGATCGACATGGTGGACAAGCGAATCGGAGCCATCGAATGCAAGGCCGACGTGGAGGCGGAGTATGTCCGCAAACACGATGAAGCTCACGCGAAGATGATCTGGTCGCACGGCGGCATGGACAACTGGTACCGCAACGACGCCGGACGCGTGGTTTCGACTTTGCCATGGCGCATCGTCGACTACTGGGAGATGACGCGTCGGGCCGATCTGAACGACTTCGTGACCGAGGACAGGCGGGAGGACGCTCGCTGATCAGCGGGATGTCCCCTGAAAGCTGTTGGTACCCGTGACCGTTTGGACCCATACCGCCGAAGATGTCCGGATTCCATGCAAGGCTCGACGGTGCACAGATACCCGAACGATCGAATGGAGTGCGCGGCGATGGAACGAACGGCAGTCAACCCGGTGCGGTGGTCGGTGGACATGGGATTCAACCAGGGGGAGATCGTCTCGGGGCAGGCTCGGACGCTCTATCTCTCCGGCCAAACAGCGACGGCTGATGACGGCTCACCTCAGCACCCCGACGACATGGGCGCGCAGTTGTCTCTGTGTTTCGACAACATGGAAGCCGTTCTTGCCGAGGCGAATATGTCCTTGGCGAATCTCGTCCGGCTCAACGTGTACACCACCGATGTCGACGCGTTGCTGCCGCACTACGGCGACTTGGCAGCGCGACTGGGCGCGGTGGGCGTCAAGCCCACCAGCACCCTGCTCGGGGTCACCCGGCTCGCGATTCCCAGTTTGCTGGTCGAACTCGAGGGCACCGCGGTCGGGTAGATCGACCGCCGTTCATCCGCCTGTCGGGGCTGACTCCGGGGCGAGCACGATGTCGAATTCGACTCTGGACCAGGTGTTCTCGCCCAGATCGCGGCCGTCGGGCGTGGGTGTGCCCGCAGGTTGCTCCACGAAGTCTTTGATGAGCGTGTCCTT
This sequence comes from Rhodococcus sp. IEGM 1370, assembly GCF_033142325.1. NCBI lineage: Bacteria > Bacillati > Actinomycetota > Actinomycetes > Mycobacteriales > Nocardiaceae > Rhodococcus > Rhodococcus sp. IEGM 1370. The sequence continues at coordinate 94,077 of NZ_JAWLRY010000016.1, forward strand.
GACGCCGAACACCGAATCGCGATCGAGGAGTTCGTCGCCTCGGACGAAGATGTGTGTGATCAGTGTCCGTTGCCCCTCGGCGGTCACCATGAAATGCAGGTGAGATGCCCGCATCGGCGAGCGTCCCACGGCGTCGAGCATGCGCCCGACGGGTCCGTCGAACGGAATGGGGTACGGGGTGGGGGTCAGACCCCAGAATGCGAACCTGCCGTTCTCGTCGGAGAACAGATGGCCGCGAGCGGCAACACGTCCGTCGGAGTACTGGACGTCGTAGAACCCGTCGTCGTCGGCCTCCCACACCTCGATGCGAGCATGTGCAACGGGATTCCCATCGATGTCGGTGACCGTGCCCTCGACCCAGCAGGCCTGCCCCGGTGCGCCCTGGGAGATATCACCGCCAGACTCGATGGCGGGGGCGTCGTCGACGAAGAACGGACCGAACACCGTCGACTCCGTTTCACCGGCCACCGCTTCGTTGTTAACGGTCACGGTCTGCATCGAGGCACCGAAGACGTCGGACAGGAGAATGAATTCCTGACGCCGGTCGTCGGTGATGTGACCGACCGCGGTGAGAAAGTCGATGGCGCTGGCCCATTCGTCCTGCGTCAGCCGGACTTCTCTGATGAACGCGTGCAGATGCTCGGTCAATCCCGTGAGCACTTCCCGCAGTCGAGGATCGGGGGCACCCGCGAAGCTGGCGACGACCTTGTCGGTCAGTTCACGCTCCCGGTTGCTCTGCTCGGAGGAGACCTCGGTGCGATCGTCGATACTCATGTCAGTGGCTCTCCTGCTCGGAAGTCGTTCCTGCCCAGGCGTTGCGAAGCAGGATCGTGAGCGATTCGGTGGTGACCGGCCGTGGATTGGATGCGGGAGCCGCGTCGAGGACGAGTGCGACGGCCTCGTCGAGATCGGACTCCTGCAGACCGTAGTCCCGCAGTGCGGTGGGTGCGTCGAGTTCGGTGCGCAGCGAGCGCAGTCCCTCTACTGCACCAGTGCTGCCGAACGCATTCGCCATACGCTGCTCGGCCGCGGGTGTATACGGACCGTTGTACTCGAGTACGTGCTGCAGCACGACCGCATGGGTTTGGGCGTGAGGCATGTTGTAGGTACCACCGAGCACATGGCAGATCTTGTGATGCAATCCGGAGCCGGCCGACGCGAATGCCACCGCGGACAGGTAAGCGCCGTACAGGGTCTGCTCGTGGCCGGACTGACTGGCCGAATCGTGCTTGATTTCCCGTAGTCCCCGTGACAGCGCGCCGATGGCCTCGACGGCAAGAGTGGAGTTGATCGGGTCGGCCCGCGGTGCCCACATCGAGTCGACGGAATGCGCCAAGGCATTGAGTCCGGACGCCACACTCAGTTCCACCGGAAGGGTCAGCAACGAGAGGACGTCGTAGATCACCGTGGTGGGGAGCACCCGCGCGTCGACGCCGGTGGTCTTGCGTGAGGCCTCGGTCAGTCCCCACACGTTCGTGGCCTCGGATCCCGCGTACGTGGTGGGGATCGCGACGATGGGAATGCCGGTGGTGAGTGCGACTGCTTTCGCGAGACCGGTGGTGGAGCCGCCGCCGATGCTGACCAGCAGGTCCACCTCGTGCGTGCTTGCGGCGGCGCGCGCCTTCTCCGCCGTCTCGATCGGAACATGCGGCACCACATCGGAATACATCAGTCGAGGCTCGATCTCACGGCAGACCGATTTCGCCAGATCCGTTTCGGCAGGGCCTGCGATGACCATGACGGACGTTGCGCCCAATCGGTCGACCTCGGCAGCGAGGTGCGAGGACGACCTGCCTGCGCCGAACAAGACGCGTTGAGCGAGTGAATCGTGCTCGAATTCGAGCATCCGTGCCTCCGCAGTTTTTTCGATCGTGTGAGTGGAGCGAGCGTGTGAACCGGGACGAGTCAGCGCGAGGGCCTCGGAGTCGGCTGGTAGGCGAGGAGCAACCACTGGTCGTTCTCGTTGACCCACACTGCGATCGAGTTGTTCACCAGTTCTTTGTCCTTGCCGTTGGCAGTGATGCTCGCGTTCATCTCGCCGACGACGACCGCGGTGTTTCCCACGACGAGGATGTCCTCGGTGGGGTGATCGATGCGGTGGTAGACGTAGAAGCCGGAGGTGACCTTCTCCAGGTAGGAGCTGACCGAATCTCGACTGCCGTCGGAGTGGGTGTAGACGAGGTCGGGGTGGCAGCAGCTGGTGAAGGTGTCCAGGTCACCGTCGACGATCGCGGTGTAGCGCTTGTTCTCGAGCTCGGAGATCGTGGCCTTGATGGCGTCGATGTCGAGTTCCTGTGCCTGTGTCATGGGGGTTCTCCTGGGGAAGTCGAGCGGCCACGAGTGTGCCGGTAGGTGAGACGGTAGGCAGCCGATCAGCAAGTGTCAACTGTCACAGAACACCTGCGATGACGGCGGTCAACTCGGTTTCCGGTGGATCGACTCTGACACCGAGCGCACTCGAAGCTACATTTCTGCAGCTGAGGGCCGCTCCTACAACCGCAATAGTGGCGTACCCCATGACCTGCTTGACAAAGTGACCCACTGCACAGTTCAATCAGGACAGGACATTCATGCAGCAATGGTGGACATTCTGAATCCTGCGGCGACGGGCACCGCCGAGTTCTTCGCGACAGAACATTCCGCCGACTCCATCACCCTCATCGCCCGATCAACGGAGAACTCTCGTGACATCACACGGTCAATCGGTTGGGGGACCCGCTCCCTCGACGGGCGTCGGGCCCACTCCCGGGAACGAACGATCGACGGCAGGCGTCCTACGCACGGCTCTGAGTGGACGGGCCAGGGGTGCCGTCGCCATCGGAATCGCCACTGTCGTGCTGTTCCTGATCAGTGCCGTGCTCGCGCCCCAGAGCGTCAGCGGTGGCGCGATCTCCGCGATGTTGCCCTTCGCGGCCATCCTGGCGGTCGTTGCGATCGGGCAGACCCTGGTCGTACAACAGGGCGGCATCGATCTGTCGGTACCGGGAGTGTTCTCGCTGTCGGTCGTCGTGGTCACCAAGCTCGGGGCCAGCGGCACACCCGGTGCGATCCTCGCGGCGGTCCTCGCTGCACTGGCCATCTCCGCGGGGGCAGGAGCCGTCTCGGGCTTCGTCGTCGCTCGGTTGAACGTCGCTCCGATCGTCGCGACCCTGGGTATGAACGCGCTGCTCATCGGTGCGACCTGGGCGGTGTCCGAGGGCGCTGCGCGCCGCACCCCGACCGGACTGTCCGACGTCATCGGCTCGACGATCCTCGGAGTCCCGGTCACCGTCGTCGTCGCGGTCGTCCTGACGATAATCGTCGGGGTCGTCGTTCGCCTCACCCCCTCCGGCCGCATCTTCGAAGCCGTCGGTGCCAACCCGCGGGTTGCGGTCGCGGCAGGTATCGCGCCGCTGCGCTACACCCTGAGCGCGTATTCCGTTGCCGCCCTGCTGTATGCCGTCGCCGGCGTGATGTTGACGGGCATCGTCAACACACCGGGAATCAGTGAGGGCAACACCTATCTTCTGCCGTCCGTCGCAGCCGTGGTCCTCGGCGGCACGTCGTTGCTCGGCGGTAAGGGCAGCGTGCTCGCGTCGTTGATCGCCGCCGTGTTCTTCACCCAGGTGGACCGTCTGGCCTCGACTCTGGGGCTTGCGTACGGCTGGCAGATTCTCATCCAGGCTCTCGCGCTCGGTCTCGGTGTGGCATTCCACAGTGGGTTCAGGCCGGGCGCGCGGCTTCGGTCCGGTCCGAAACGCCACGCGCCGGCCGCCGAGGAGCCGCGGGCGTCGGTCGAGGTCCCATGACCCCGCGCATCCGACGCCTGCCCCGGCACGACATTCGTCATTCCCCTGCGACTCGAGGACTCGATCGATGAAGCTCACGACCTACACCCTGCGGATGCTGACCCTGCTGCCCGTTGCCGCCCTGGTGGCGGGCTGCTCGGTGGGCGGTTTCGAGACCGTGTCCAGCAGCGAGCCGCGTCCGGATTGGTGCGGACCCACCCCGGCGGTCATCGGATTCGCCGACGGAAACGGCGGAAACAGTTGGAAGAGAACCAATTTCGCCGAGCTCAGCGACGAGCTGGCCAAGTGCTCGTCGGTGACGGACCTCATCACCACCGATGCCCAGGGAGACACTCAGAAGGCAATCGCCGACATCAAGAGCCTCGGCGCACAAGGCGTCGACGGGATGATCGTGTTCCCCGAGGCCGGAAAGGCCGTTCTTCCCGCGTTGCGCTACGAGTACAAGGCAGGCGTTGCCGTTGTCCCGTACCGAATATCTCCCGGTGGGGACGAGGGATCGGAATACACCACGTTCGTCGCGGCCGATTTCGCAGCGATCGGCCGGCTCTATGCCGAGTGGCTGGTGAAGTCACTGCCGAACGGTGAAGGCAACGTCCTGTTCCTCGGCGGTCCGCCCGCGAACTCCCAGGATCTCGCCGAATACCAAGGCATGCAGGAAGTTCTGGTCGACCACCCCGGCATCAAGTTGATCGGTGACCAGCCGTTCACGGTCACCAACTGGACTCCCGCCGAGACCCAGCAGGCCACGTCGACCATGCTCTCGCGTTACCCACAGATCGATGCGGTCATGACGGACTTCGCGGCGACCAGCATCATGACGGCATTCCAGCAGGCGGGCCGCCCGTTGCCGCTGATCGCATCGGCGGACTCCAACGGATTGTCCTGCCAGTACGAGCAGTTGAAGGCCACCAACCCGGGGTTCGAGCTGTTCACGGTCACCTCGCAGACGTACATGGTGCGGCTGGCAGTCCAGCACGTGGTCGCCGAGGCCACCGGAGGCACCGCGCCCGATTCGAAGGTCGACGTGCCGGTGGCCTTCGAGGACTCGCTGAGCGGTACGCCGAGCACCCCGATCTGCGATCCGGCTCTTCCCGAGGATGCGCTCCTGTCGAGCGAACTCGATCCACAACGCATCGGAGAGGTGCTCCGATGACACGTCCGATCACACCGCAGCCAGTGCTGTCAGGAGCTTCGATGAACGAGACTTCAACGTCCACAGCCACTCTCACCGAGCCGTACCTCCAGGTCCGCGGTATCGGCATGACCTTCGGCCCGGTCACCGCGCTGGCCGGGGTCGACATCGACATCCGGCCCGGTCAGGTGCATGCACTGCTGGGCGAGAACGGCGCAGGCAAGTCGACGCTGATGTCGATCATCTCCGGAACCCAGACCCCGACGTCGGGATCGGTCGTCGTCGACGGAGTCGAGCGAACCGACCTGACGCCGGCCGACGCACTGGCGCTGGGCATCTCGATCGTCCACCAGACCCCGGCTCTGTTGCCGGACCTGACGGTCACCGAGAACCTCGTGCTCGCCATCCCCCAGAGCATGCGGCCCTCGGTGTTCGAGATGGGCCCGTGGGTGACCGAGAAGCTGGCCGTGGTGGGGTGCACGGTGCACCCGGACACCAAGTGCGGCGACCTTCCCATTGCCGAGCGTCAACTCATCGAGATCGCCAAGGCGCTCGCCACCGACACCAAGGTGCTGATTCTCGACGAGCCGACCGCACCGCTGGTCCAGGACAAGGTCGACCTGCTCTTCGAGCGTGTGCGCCGGTTCGCTGCCGCCGGAGTTGCCGTCGTCTACATCACCCACCGCATCCCCGAGGTTCGGGAACTGGCGGACACGATGACGATTCTTCGTGACGGCCGGGTCCGTGGTTCCTACGACCCGCAGACGCTGACCGACGACGAGATCATCACGCTCATCGCAGGCCGTGACGTCGACGCGGTGTTTCCTCCGAAGGGTGCCGGGCCGACCGCGGAAGGCCTTGTCGTCGAGAACCTGTCGAGCCCGGACTTCGAGAACATCTCGTTCACGGTCGGTGCGGGCGAGATCGTCGGACTTGCCGGTGTCGCGGGCAACGGGCAGGTAGCTCTGCTCAGGGCACTGTCGGGTCTGACCGAATCCACCGGGACCGTGCGCTTGGGCGGTGAGCAGTTGACGCTGACGTCCTCTGCCGACGCACACCGCGCCGGAATTGCGTTCATGCCGGCCGATCGCGCCGGTGAGGGCGTGCTGCCGGACTTCTCGATCAGGGAGAACTCCGCACTCGGCGCGTTCGGGAGATTCGTCTCGCACGGGATCATCGACAAGAGCCGCGAGAGCCGACTCACGACGGCCATGGCGACGGCACTGACCGTCAAGGCACCGAGCGTCGAGACAGCGGTGGGGAATCTGTCCGGAGGTAATCAGCAGAAAGTGGTGCTGGCTCGCGCACTGATGTCCGAGCCTGCTCTCGTGCTGGCCGAGGAGCCGACGCAGGGCGTCGACGCCGGAGCCCGCGCCGAGATCTATGCGCAGCTGCGTTCGGCGGCAGCGGCGGGGATGGCGATCGTCGTACTGTCCTCCGACGCAGTCGAACTCGAAGGTCTGTGCGACAGGGTTCTCGTCATCTCCCGCGGTGCCGTCGTCGAGTCGCTCAGCGGTGACGCGGTGACCGAACACAACATGATGCAGGCCATGGTCTCGGCCACCGGGCACCGAAGCAGCAGCGCGCCCACGCGTACCGAGGACGTGAGCGCACCGCCGAATCGACTCGTCCGGTCGTTGCCCGCGTACACCTTGCTCGGCGCCATCATCGTGTTGTCCTTGATCGCGACCACCCAGAACGCTCGGTTCCTCGGTGAGGCCAACCTCGTGTCGGTTCTGCTCACGACCACCGCGCTGGCGTTCATCGCGCTCGGCCAGATGCTGGTGGTGATGACCGGCGGTATCGACCTGTCGGTCGGCCCGCTCACCGGGCTGGTGCTGGTCATCATCTCGTTCTTCTGGTTCGACGGGGCGTCGGTGGGGAGTTTGCTCGCCGGTGTCGCGGTTGCGGTGGTCGCCGCAGTGGTCGTCGGTGCGATCAACGGCGGCTTGATTCGAGGTCTCGGATTCACCGCGGTCGCAGCGACATTGGTGACCTATATCGGTATTCAGGGAATCTCACTGCTGTTGCGCCCGGAGATCGACGGCTACGTCGACTTCGCGATCCTCGATGTCATCAACTACAGCGTCGGTCCCATCCCCGTCGCCTTCGTCGTCGCAGTTCTCGCCGCCGTCGTGCTCGGCGTCGTCCTGCGCTTCTCTCGTCCCGGAATTGCTCTGCGCGCCTCGGGATCCGACACGGCGATCGCCGAGAAGATGGGCGTACGCACCGGACTCACCGTCACAGCGGCCTACATCGGCTGCTCGTTGATGACGATGCTCGGCGGCATCATGCTGGTCGGGCAGGTCGGTGTCGGCGACCCGAATCAGGGCATCGGCTTCACCCTCTCGGCGATCACCGCGGTCGTCGTGGCCGGAACCCTGCTGCGCGGTGGAAGCGGTTCACCGATCGCAGTACTGCTCGGAGCGCTGCTCCTCCAGGTGATCCTGGCCCTGGCCAACTTCCTCCGCCTGGACACTGCCTGGCAGTACTGGCTGCAGGGAGCCATCGTCATCGTGGCGGCCGTGTTGTACATCGCTCTGCAACAGCGCAATTCGGGTCACAAGCGCTGACCCGGCCGCTCGTCACATCAACGTTCTATAGAGGAGACACGAGTGAAAGCACTCAGATTCGTCGCAGAGAACCGAGCCGAGGTCGCAGACCTGGACATACCCGCCATAGCGGCGGACGAGGTTCTGATCGCAGCACGATCGGTCGGCGTCTGTCACTCCGACATCGAACTGCTCGAGGGCCGCTACATCATCCCGTTCGAGTACCCCATCATCCCCGGCCACGAGTGGTCCGGTGAGGTGGCGAAAGTCGGCACCGACGTCGACGGTTTCGAGGTGGGAGACCGGGTCGTCGGAGAATGCGTCATCGGCGAGGACCACTTCGGGTTCTCCATCAGCGGGGCAGCGGCGGAGTTCTTCGTCGTCAAACCCGCATGGCTGCACAAGCTTCCCGACGAGGTCTCGTTCACCAGCGGTGCGCTCGTCGAGCCGTTCAGTTGCGGCTACTACGGGCTGATGCGTGCGGGGAACGTCAACGCGAGCGACGTACTCGTCGTACTCGGAGCGGGACCCATCGGGCTCGGCGTGGTCGCCGGTGGTGCCGCGATGGGGGCGACGACCATCGTCGTCGAACCGTCCGAGAGCCGCAGAGAAGCCGCCCTGTCGTTGGGGGCTGCGCACGCGGTGACCCCGGACGAGATCGAGGATCTACTCCATCGTGAAAGCAACGGCCGCGGTGCCGATGTCGTCGTCGAGGCGACGGGTCGTCCCGAAGTGATGGCCAGCGCACTCGAACTCGCCGGGCACCGCGCACGTGTGGTGTACATCGGCATCGACGTCGGACGGTCGGCACCGGCCAAGCTCGGTCTGATCCAATCCAAGGAACTCGACATCCGCGGCGCGATCGGTTCACCGGGTGTGTGGCCGGCGACGCTGCGGTTCATCGCCAAGAGCGGACTCGATCTCGGCCGACTGGTGACACGTGAAATCGCCGCCGACGACGCCGTCACGGCTCTCGACGAAGCACAGAAGCCGGCCGAGAACATCAAGGTGCACATCACTTTCGATGCCACGCTCTGACCTTCTACACCTACGACACCGAGGATTTTTCATGACTCGTCTGGCCGACAAAGTTGCCATCGTCACCGGATCCGGAAACGGGATGGGCCGCGCGATGGCGACGCTGTTCGCAGCGAACGGGGCTGCGGTTGCAGTCACCGACGTCTCGGAGCAGGACGGAGCCGAGACCGTTCGACTGATCGAAGAAGCCGGCGGCCGAGCGTCGTTCTGGCATGTGGACGTCAGCGACGAAGCCGAGGTGTCCTCGGTGTTCGGGCAGGTGTCCGCGACGTTCGGGAAGATCGACATTCTCGTCAACAACGCCGGTATCGCCGGAGTGGACAAGCCGACCGATGAAGTCAGCGAAGCGGAATGGGACGCGGTGTTCGCGGTCGATGTCAAGGGTGTCTTCTTCTGCACCAAACACGTCATCGGACACCTGCGCGCCAACGGCGGCGGCAGCATCGTCAACATCTCGTCGATCTACGGGCTCGTCGGGTCGCACGAGATGGCCCCGTATCACGCGGCCAAGGGCGCGGTGACGATCATGACGAAGAAGGACGCTGCGACCTACGGACGAGACAGGATTCGGGTCAATTAGGTCCATCCCGGGACCATCCTGACTCCATTCGTACGTGAACTGGCCGAGCGGAGCGAGGGTGGGCTCCGCGGCTACCTCGACATCATGGAACCGAAGCACCCGATCGGTCATGTCGGTGAGCCGGAGGACGTGGCCAACGCGGTGCTGTTCCTGGCCAGCGACGAGGCCCGCTTCGTTCACGGTGCCGCGCTGGTGGTCGACGGCGGTTACACCGCAGTGTGAGACCGAGTTACTTCTGACGCCCGACCACGAACCACACGGCGATGCAGGTCTCGTCGTGAGGATTGCTCAACCGGTGCGGGATGGAGGAGTCGAAATGCAGGCTGTCTCCGGGGCCGAGCACCTGCCGCGCGAAGGCGACCTGGATCTCGAGCCGGCCGGAGAGGATATGGATGTATTCCTTGCCGCCGTGGTTCATCAGATTGTCCGCGGGGCAGGACTCGGTTCCGGCGGGGTAGGTGACGCGGAGGAACTCCACCTCGGGATCGTCGTCCGGAGTCAGTCGTTCCCAGCGGACGCCGCCGAGGTACAACTCGGGGCGTTCGTCGGCGCGCTGAAGTCCTGGAAGCGATCCCACCTCGGGGAGTGGCAGCACCGAGGACGGTCGCCCGCTGCCGGCTGCGTGCGCTACTTCCGTGCGGTCGGCGAGCTTCGGCCGGACCGGCGGTGGTGGGGATTCGAGGTCGCGGGGTGCAACATCCTCGGCCATCAGCGAATCGAGCGACAGCCCGAGTTCGGTGACCATGGCGTACAGCGTGCCGACCGAGGGGGCCGTGCGACCCAGCTCGACCTGAGAAATGAAGCTGGGGGACAGGTGAACTCGACGCGCCATCTCACGCAGAGACATGTTCGCCTTCTCGCGCGCACCCCGTAGGCGCAGGCCCATCTGTGCGTTCATCTGAACGGCTGTCTCGGTCGTGTCGACCTCGACGCTCTCTTCGGTCATCTTCTCTGTCGCCTCCCACTCTGCAACGAACGTCTCCCCCTGACACTGGGTGTACGCACCCACTGGACGGACCGTAGTGCATCGATTGTCTCATTGGTCGGCCATTCCGCTGTTCGGTGCTCTTCCATAGCTTTTCGTGTCGGAAACGCTATGCACTGAACATGTGCAGTGTTACTCTACACTCAGGTTAGTAGCGCACATCACAGTCTATTTTCGTCCAGGAGGAATCGTGCCCGACACCATGCATGCCGCCGTGTACTACGGCGCGCACGACATTCGCGTCGAGGAGGTTCCGGTTCCCCGACGCGCGCCTGGCGAGGCGCTCGTACGCGTCCTGCGCTCGGGTATCTGCGGTACCGACGCCTCGGAGTGGGTCGCGGGACCCAAGACCTTCCCGGTTCTGCACCGCCACCCCAACAGTGGGCACCAGGGGCCGTTGATCCTCGGTCACGAATTCGTCGGAGAGGTCGTGGAAGCGGACCCCGATTCGGAGTTCGCGGCCGGAGATCTGGTCGCCACCGGAGCCGGAATCTGGTGTGGCACATGCCGACGCTGCAAGGAAGGCCGCACCAACCAGTGCGCGACTTACACGACCCTGGGACTCAACGTCGACGGCGGCATGGCCGAGTACGCGCGGGTTCCGTCGAAGACACTACGACGGTTGCCGGAGGGATTGTCCGTCGACCACGCCGGCCTCGCCCAGCCGTTGGCCGTCGGCATTCACGCGGCGCGGCGTTCGGGTGCCCGCGACGGTGACAACGTCGTGGTCATCGGAGCCGGAGCCATCGGCTCGTTCGTCCTCGCCGGCCTGAAGCATCTGGTGGACGTCGACGTCACCGTCGTCGACTTCGCGGGCAAGAGGCTCGATCGCGCGACTCGCCTCGGCGCGCACCGAACACGCACACCGTCCGAGAACCTCGCAGCCGAGGTCATCGAGGCCCTGGGTGGAAAGAAGCCCGACGTCGTCATCGAAGCGAGTGGAGCACCCGGCCAATTGGTGTCGGCGCTGACCATGGTCGCCGATGGCGGCCGCGTACTCGCAGTAGGAATTCCCAAAGAGAAACCGGAGTTGGATGTGCATTCGCTCGTCTTTCGAGAGATCACTCTCGAAACCACCCTCGCGCACGTGTGCGACACCGATCTGCCTGCTGCACTGGACATTCTGAACACCGGTCCGCTCGGCTCGGAGCTGGCCGAAGCGCCGGTAGGGCTGGCGGATCTGCCCGCGGCGCTGGACCGGCTCTCGACCGGCAAGGTCGAGGGCAAAGTCCTCATCGATCCGGCCATCCGATGAGCGCGCCCAGCAAGGCGGCGCTCGTCATCGGGGCCACCGGCATTGCCGGCCAGACCATCTCGCGTCAGCTCGTCGACGCAGGATGGACCACCTACGGTCTGGCCCGCGGCACGACCAATCCGGTCGAGGGCGTGGTGCCGGTTTCGGCGAATCTGCTCGATCCGGAGTCGTTGGCTGCCGCACTCGAGGGCGTCGACCCGCAGATCGTGTTCATCACGGCCTGGATGAAGCAGGACTCGGAGGCCGAGAACATCGAGGTCAACGGAGCCATCGTCCGCAACGTCCTCGGTGCCATGAAGGGCAAGTCCGCGCTGCGTCATGTCGCGCTGATGACCGGCCTCAAGCACTACCTCGGACCGTTCGACGATTACGCGACCGGTGTCATGGCCGAAACTCCGTTCCACGAGAGCGAACCCAGGCTGCCGAACCCGAACTTCTACTACACCCAAGAGGACGAACTGTTCGCAGCGTCGGAAGAGCAGGGGTTTACCTGGAGTGTGCACCGAGCACACACCGTCTTCGGCTACGCGGTGGGGAACGCGATGAACATGGCGCTGACCCTCGGCGTGTACGCCGAGATCTGCCGCGAGACCGGCGCGCCGTTCGTGTTCCCCGGCTCGGACACCCAGTGGAACGGGTTGACCGACATCACCGATGCAGATCTATTGGCCGAGCAGATGATTTGGGCTGCAACACATGTCGAGGGCGAGAACGAAGCTTTCAACATCGCGAACGGTGACGTGTTCCGATGGCGCTGGATGTGGCCACAGATCGCTGAGGCGTTCGGTGTCGAACCCGTCGGATTCGCCGATGCCCCAAAGCCGCTCGACGAGCGCATGGGTGACGCCGCGAAGGTCTGGTCCGAGATCGCTGCGAAGCACGATCTGGTCGAAGCAGATGTCGATCGCCTTGCGTCCTGGTGGCATACGGACGGCGACCTGGGCCGCGACATCGAATGCCTGACCGATATGACCAAGAGCCGCAAGGCCGGCTTCCTCGGATTCCGGTCCACGTTCGACAGCTTCCTGGACAAGATCGAGAGCTACCGCGCGGCCGGAGTGCTACCGAGGAGAGACCGATGAGCGAACAGTCCTCATTCAGCGGCAAGGGTGCAATCGTCACCGGTGCCGGCAGCGGTATCGGACGGGCGGTGGCGCATCGCCTGGCCGCCGCGGGTGCCCGGGTGCTCGCCGTCGACATGAACATGGCCGCCGCAGAGCGCACCGCGTCGGAGTCGGAGGGCGAGATCCACCCCTTCGCCGCCGACGTCTCCGTGCACGAACAGGTGAAAGCGTATGCCGACGCCGCGACGTCGCTGATCGGTGAACCTCGACTGTTCTTCAACAACGCCGGTGTCGAGGGAGTGCACAAGTCCATCGTCGACACCACCGAGAGCGAATGGCGATCAGTGATCGACGTGAACCTCAACGGCATGTTCTTCGGACTCAAGAACGTACTGCCGCTGCTGCGTCGGTCCGGTGGGGGAGCCGTGGTCAACACCGGTTCGATTCTCAGCCTCAAGGGCGCACCGGATCGCTCCGACTACGTGGTGACCAAACATGCAGTTCTCGGTCTGACCCGAAGCGCCGCAGCAGAATCCGCCGCCCACGGCATCCGCGTCAACTGCATCTGCCCGGGACCGGTCGACACACCGTTGATGTCGAGGTCCGAGAGTCTGGTCAACCCGGACGACCCGAACTTCGAGCGAGACCGGTTCATCGAGGGCACTCCGCTGCGACGCTATGGATCCCCCGAGGAGATCGCCGAGCTGGTGCTCTTCCTTCTGCGCGAGGACGTCGGCTATCAGACCGGTTCCGCGGTCACCATCGACGGCGGAATCACCGCGGTCTGAGCAGGATCACCCCCTTCACACAGGTCATCAACTTCAGGAGAAAGCTATGCGCGCCGCGGTATTTCACGACCGACACGACGTACGGGTGGAAGATGTTCCGGCCCCGAAGATCGGCCCGGGCGAGGTTCTGCTTCGACCGTTCTTCTGCGGCATCTGCGGAACGGATCTACACGAGTACGCCTTCGGCCCGATCGTCATCCCGACCGAACCCCACGCACTCACCGGAGCCAAGGCTCCGCAGGTGTTCGGACACGAGTTCTCTGCTCGCGTGGTCGAGATCGGCTCGGATGTCGCGTCGGTCTCGGTGGGCGACCGGGTGTCGGTGATGCCGCTCATCACCTGCGGCAAGTGCTACTACTGCCGTCGTGGGCTGAACCATCTCTGCGTAGTCATGGCCTGCACTGGCTTGAGCTGGGGTGGCGGTGGAATCTCGGAACTGGTTGCCGTGCAGGAACAACAGGTGTCGGTGCTGCCGGACAGCGTCAGTGATGTGCAGGGTGCGCTCATCGAGCCGGCGGCGGTGGCGGCGTACGGCGTCGACTGCACCGGATTGCGGGCAGGCGACACCATTCTCATCACCGGTGCGGGACCGATCGGGGCTCTGTCTGCTCTGTACGCACACGCGTCGGGAGCATCACGGATCATCGTCTCGGAACCGAACGAAAAGCGACGCAAGCTGATCGAGGCCTTCGGAATCGCGGAGGTTCTGGATCCGACGCAGCAGGACATCCCGGCCGCCGTCCGCGCGCTGACCGGTGGCATCGGTGTCGACGCTGCTGCGGAATGCTCCGGTCATCAGCTCGGCCTGACGGCAGCGCTCGAGAGCGTTCGTTCCGGCGGAACCGTCGCGCAGGTCGGTCTGCACGTCAAGCCGGCGACCATCGATCCGATGGCGATGGCGAACAAGGACCTGACGTTGGTGGGTACCTGGTGCTATCCGGTGTACGACTGGCCGCGGATCATCGCCCTGGTCGCCTCGGGACGGTACCCGGTGGAAAAGGTGGTCTCGGAAATCATCGACGTCGAGAACATCGTCGTCGACGGGTTCGACAGGCTTCTCGATCCCCACGGTGACGCACAGAAGCTGCTGGTGCGAGTCGGCGGCACGACAACCCCCTGATCGCCACGGCACTACACGCACTGCACGGTTTCGCCCCACGCTAGGAGAAGAAATGCACATCGGATTTGCCGGAGTCGGCCGCATGGGTACCCACATGGTTCGACGCTTCCTGGAGGCCGGCCACACGGTCACCGCGTACGACCTCTATCTGACGGCGGACACAGCGCCTGCCGGACTGGTCGATCTCGGAATGACGATCACCACGACACCCGCCGATCTGGCCGGAGCCGAGATCTCCTTCAGCATGTTGCCCGACGCGGCTGCAACCGAGGAGGTGCTGTTCGGTGCGCACGGTATCGCCACAGCCGGGGCCACGGAGCACCTGAATGTGGTGATGGGGACCGTCGGGCCGACCGCGGTACGCGAATTTGCCGAGCGGGCAACAGGTTCGGGCACCACGGTGGTGGATGCGCCCGTGTCGGGCAGTGTGAGCCTGGCCGAGACCGGCCAGATCACCACCATGGTCGGGTGCGACGACAGGCAATTCGCCTATCTGACGCCGATTCTGGAGGCTGTGACGCGCGCTCAGTTCCACACGGGCCCGGCCGGTACCGCCTCGGTGGCCAAGCTCGCGGTCAATTCGGTTCTGGCAGCGCTGAATCAGGCCGTTGCCGAAGCGCTGATCCTGGGCGAGTCCGCAGGTCTGGCCCCGTCTGCCCTGTACGAGGTGTTGGGGTCGAGTGCCGTGGCTGCGCCGTACGTGGGTTACAAGAAGGAACATTTTCTCGATCCGGCCGCAGCGGGGGTGGCATTTCCGTTGTCGCTGTTGCACAAGGACGTGGGCCTCGGACTCGCCTTGGCTCGCGACCATGCACTCGAGCTGCCGCAGGCCACGACCGTCGGCGATGTACTCGACCGGGCGTTGGAATCCGGACTCGGGGCGAAGGACATGGCAGCTGTGCTCGAATTCCTGACGCCATCAGACTCGAAGGGCTGACCGAGGCTCGCTGATCAGTTGGACGTCGCCTGCTGCATCGACAGCACGAACCCGTGTCCGCCGCCTGCGTCGCAGATCATCGCTTCGACGCGAGAGAAACACGTGAATCCATTGAACGTGATGGATGTGTTGTATTCCAACGGTTGTGCGTTCTCGACCCCGAATTCGCCTTGGTTGAAGCAGGTCGGAGTCACCTTCCCCGGGGTCATGTAGAAGCCTTTGCCGAGTTGGTCGATGGTGAACGACGGGGTGACGCAGTTCGCGCCGTCGGGTATCGGAGCATCTGCTGCCTGGCACCCGGACGAGAATTCACTGTCGCCGATCTTGCAATAGATGTTTCCCGACGGCGACTTCCAGCCCACCTGATTGCCGTACGCGCTGTATCGGGCGGGGTCGACGGGGGTGATGGGTGCGGTGTTGTTCGCGGGATCGGCAGCGGTCGGGTTCGATTCGGTCGCCTGTGGTGCTTCTGTCACACCTTCCGCGTCGCCATCGTTGGAGTCGGTCGGCGCGGCGATGGTCACCTGGGGAGGAGCAGGTATCTGCGCGGCGACGCTGGTCGTCGGGGCCGGATCGGCGGCGGGTGCATCCTGATTTCCGCAGGCCGTCAGTACAGCCGTCGCCAGTACTGCTGCGAGCGCGAATTTGCGGATCATCGTGAACTCCTTCATCAGAATGCGAGGTTGACGTCGCGGGAGATCATGAAGCCTCGGTCGCCGTCGTAGCAGGTGATGCCGGCTTCGGTGGAGCGACAGAAGGTGCCGGTGACTCCGATGACCTGGCCGTATTCCAAGACTCGAGGTCGTTCAGGTCCGCCGACGAAGATGCCCTGATTGGTGCAGATCTGTTCGACGGTGCCGTCTTGGTTGATCTTCACTCCGTAGGTGTTGTTCTCGGTGTTGAGGCACTCGCGGCCGGTGTTGCCCGGCACCGAGTAGCGGACCTGGCAGCCCACGATGGTCCCGGGCGCATTGGAGGAGCTGAATCCGCAGAACACGTTCCCGCTGGGGGACTGGAAGAAGTACTGTCCTCCGGTTTGCTCGAAGTCGCGTGCATCGACGTTGACATCGTCGCGGTTGGGCGCGGGCGCTACGGCTGAAGTGCCCGCGGCGGTGGGAATTGCTTGTACTGGGGTGACTGCGTCGGGAGCCTGTGCGATTCCGCCCGAGCCACTACCACCGTCGGAGTCGGAGTATCCGTTTGCCGACGGAGCAGCCGCTGCGCTGGTGGCCGGTGCGGGTGGGTTGCTCACCGGCTCGCGGGAGCCGCAGGCCGTGGCTGCGAAAGCAGTAGCGGCGATCAGCGCGCATGTGGCCACGATTGTGCGGACTTGCCTCATTCGATGGTCCTCACCGGTGGCTGCCGAGTGCATCACCTCTGATCATTGAATCGAACGGGCCAAGCGGTCTGTTAACGTCGTTCGTGTCACGACCCAGTCACGAATCGGTATCCGAGCGGTCCTTTTGTCGCTGTGGCTGCGAGGGTGGGTCGGGTAAAGACTCAAGAACCACTTGATGTTTCAGGTTCAACCTGGGGTTCTTGGTCCGGTGTCACGTGCGATCCGGTATCTCGTTGTGCGACATGAGCGAAAGACTTGCTGTATGCCAAAAACATTGCGGCGAGCGGTCGTATCGATCGCACTGACGATCCCCCTGATTCTGGGTATCGGCACGGGAACGGCCGTGGCAGCGCCGCAGACCACGCTGCTCCAGATTCCGGTCGTCACCGGTTTCCAGATCGCACCCGGTGCCGTGCCCGGTGGGCTGTTCCAGACCATTCCAATGAAGGCCACGGTCGGTACCGAGCCGGGTGTTCTGCTGTTGTCCGCGGCGAATATCGCGCCGTATGCAGACCAGTATCCGTATCGAAGTCTCGGTGTGAACTGGCGAAACTGGGACATCGGCTTCCGTGGAAGCGCGGGACTGCGGCACTGGCAGGACAACCCCAACCCGGGCCCGCCCACCGACCTGCCGCCGCTACACAGTGAGCAGTACCCGCGCGAAGTAGCTCTGCCCACCGGAAGTGGCTGGGTCGAGATCACCGTGACCCACTTCCGCGATTACTACGACGGCGAGCCCTACGCCGACACGCTGATCCCGGGCAAAGGCTTGATCTACGTGCCGTGATCGCACCTACGAAAGGCAACTCGATGAGGAAAAAGATCCGATGCGGAGTCGTCGCCCTGGCGCTGACCGTCCCCTTGGCCTTCGGCGTAGGTGCCGGTACTGCAACCGCTGCGCCGCAAGAGTCGGTACTGCAGGTGCCTGTCGTGACCGGGCCGGAATTCGTCCCTGCGGGCGTTCCCGGCGGACTTGTTCAGACCATTCCGATTCGCGCGGTGGTCGGCGAGAAGCCGGGTGAGGTGCGCTTCTCGGCCGCCGACATCCGGCCGTACTACTACCAGTTCGCTTACCGGCACCTGACGGTCAACTGGCGCAACCTATCCACCGGTGAGGCGGGCTCCGCTGGCTTGCGGCACTGGAACGACGAGATCGATCGGACTCAGCCGGCCAATCAGGGTGGTTCGCAGGCCTACCGCCTGCCGACCGAGGTGACGGCTCGGACGGGCGCGGGTCCGGTATTCGTGACGGTGACCCACGACCGCGAGAATCCCGATGCGTCGAACGCTCTCATCCCCGGCTTGGGTGTGTTGTTCGTACCCTGACACGCGGTGTTGTAGGCGGTCAGGTACCCAGATCGCCTGCGATATCGGCGGCGGCGAGCATCGAAACCAGGAGCGGCACAACTCGTTTGGCGGCGATTCGATAGTCTCCGCGGCCGTGCTGCTCCACGATGTTCGCCGAACTCAGCGTCTTGAGGTGGTGATAGATCTGGCCGGACGAGCCGAGTCCCACGGCTGCAAGGAGATCTGCAGCGTTCGCGGGGCCTCTCAGCAGTGTTCGCACGATCTGCAGTCGCACCGGATGTCCCAGAGCCGCAAGCACTTCCGATGCGGAGGGAACCGGTAGTTCCACGATGGCGTCGGGGGAGTAGCTGATGTCCCAGCGGACGGTGCCGTGCAGATGTACGTCGCCTTGGTAGGCGATCATGCCGCCGGTCGACGGGGTGGCATCGAGCTGCTGGGGAGTGTCGCGTCGTTCCAGCTCGGCGACGCGGGCTTCGAGCTCTGCCAGTCTCGATTCGAACTCTGTGCTCACACCACGCAGGCTATCCGGTCGAGTGCGTCCGGCGATTGCATCGCCTCGAGGATGAGTTGCTGCTGTACTCCGAATTGGGCCATGGCCTGATCGAATCTGTCCGCGGGGAGCCCATCGATCAGCCACACGGCCGTCGCGACCGTTCCGTCGTTGCGGCGCAGCTCGAATCCCTGGGTCAGTACACCGGGGAGGCTGCCACCTTTGAACCCGACACCGAGAACGCCGTCACCTGCGGGCTGCCATTCCAATTGGCGCACAATGGTGTCGGATGCATCGCCGTAGGTTCCGTCTGTGAAGGCGCGATACATTCCGTTCAGTTCTTCGGCCGAACCGCCGCGGAAACTGCTCTCGACCCTGGCGACCTGGTCCTCGTAGGTCGGCACTTGCACGGACGCCTCGACCTGGGCCCGGAACTGCGGGTCGAATGCCCACTTCTGCGCGGTCTCCCAGGTATCTGCATCGGCGAGTGCGGGATCGAAGACCGAGAGCATGTCGGCCACCATGCTCGGTGCCTCGAAGTTCTCCCAACCTCCGGCGGCTGCGGCGTCGACGAGTGCTTGATCGCCGAGTCGGTAGCGGAGGTAGTCGGGCACCGAGTTGTCGCTTTCCTGGATCATGGCCGAGACCATGTCGTCGATGCGAACCGTGGCATTGGGGTCGGTTGCGTTGGTGCCGGCGTTCGCAATGCCCAACCGGGTCAGGGCATTCGGATGAGCGTTGGCGTCGGTACCGGGAACGTACCAGCGCTCCCAATCCGATAGGGCCACTTGCTCGTTCGGATCGATGGTGCCGTTCGCGACTGCCTGCGCGTAGGCGGCAAGATGCACCACTTTGATCGCGGAGGCGAGTACCTGCTCCTGGTCGGACCGATGTTCGACGGTTCGGCCGCGGCCGTCGTCGATGACGAGGCTGACGGTGTCTGGCGCTTGATCGATCAGTCCGATCCACCCGTCCTCGGTAGCGAGGTCGGTGGAAGTGGCAGGAGCGCAGTTCTCCGGCGTCGGGATAGTGGTGGTCGGTGCAGTTGCGTCGGTATCGGTAGCGCATCCGCTCACCAGCAGGACGGCTGTGCAGGCGGTCGAGATCCAGGTTCGGCGTCGCATCGAGCTCTCCTAATCTGCTATTCCGTAATTACGGAATAACCATAGAACGCGATGTGCGGCGCGGCAACCCCTTGACCGGACTCGAGCCGTTCAGAACAACGTGGGCGCGGTGTAGCGGCCGTGTCGTGCTTCGTTCAGTCGGGCGCTCCAGCGCTGCACGAGCCACATCTCGACGAGCTCGGGGCTGGTGCCGATGTCGGTGGCCCAGTGGGTGATGAGTTCGACGTAGCGGTCGTAGCGGCGGCGAGTAAATCCGGTGACCGCCGGATCTTCGAGCCACCCCTCGTGGATGAGTGTCGAGACTCCGTATTGATCGATCAACTGCGCCGGACCGCCGTAGACCGAGGCTTTCACTGCCCACAGGAACGTGGCCATGAGTGACATTCCGACGCCCGGTGCGTCGGGCCAGCCGGACCAGGTCGAGTTAGGGTGATCGGGCACTACGCGGTTGCGGACGCAGCTGTCGAGCACGGCAAGAGTCTTGGCGACGGGGTTCTCGTCGGGACGGCTGAGGTGCGGGTTCATGACATCCGGGAAGCGCCGCATCTCTCTGCGGTGCCGATGGCTGCCCTGCCAGGCTGCGCAGAGAAACAGCAGTCCGAGCGAATCGTGTTCGCCTACAGCCAGATCGGTGCCGATACGAAGATCGTTGCGCTGCACAGTGGCACCGCCGTACTCGACGATTTCGCCGTCGAGGTTGCGGCCGCGCAGCCGTAGATCATGGCGTGCCCTGTCGAGATGGCCGTTCCACCAATCCAGGTCCACCTCCACACCGTCGTCGAGGACATGCAGGTTGTAGCTGCGGTGCTGACACCACTGCACACAGGCCGTGGGCGGCGGGAACCCCTCGTCGAGTCGTGACATACCGCCATCGAAGCATCGGGTACCGACACATTCGGTGGCGTTTTCGATGTCCCTGCGAACTGTCAGTCCCATATGGAACTGTGGGGTCTGGTTAGCCATCAGAACGAACAGGGGAGTGCCGGTGCCCGTTGCCGACAATGCTGTCGACAGGCCACTCGTCGACGTGGTGATCGACGCCATCGACGCGGACAACGACCTGTCCGACGAGGCCAAGTACTTCGTTCTCGCAGCCCTGGAAGGGCCGACAGCATTACAAGAGCTGCTCGACGGTGTCTCGACCCCGCATGTACCGGAGCCGTCGGGGAGTCAGCTCGTCGAAGAGCCGGTCGGTGCGTTTCTGACCTCGATTGTTGTCGCGGGATTCCGCGGCGTCGGGCCCAAGGCAGCGCTGGAGCTACACCCCGCGCCGGGCATCACGATCGTCAGTGGCCGCAACGGATCGGGAAAGTCGAGCTTTGCCGAGGCCCTCGAATTCGCGATCACCGGTTCGAGTTACCGCTGGGAGAACAAGGCCAAGCTGTGGGCCGACACCTGGCGCAATCTGCATCAGGGAGACCCCTGTGAGGTGCGGGTGGGGCTCACGATCGAAGGGTCCGAACCGACGGTAGTCGGTGTCGACTGGACCTCCGATGCCGCGCTCAAGGGATGCTCCACCTGGACTCAGGTGGGAAAGCAGAAGCGCAGCAACGGTACCGATGCACTGGGGTGGAAGTCTGCCGTCGAATTACATCGCCCGATCCTGTCCTACGACGAAATCGGCGGCCTGTTCGACGCGACGCCGTCCACCCTGCACGACGCCCTGGCCAAACTCCTCGGACTCGACGAGATCACCGATGCCGAGAAGCGACTGGCAGCGGTACTCAAAGACATCAAGGGGCCCCGGCAACGAGCAGCGGAGAGCCTGCGCCAGCTCAAGACCTCGTTGTCGGATGCGTCGGACGATCGTGCGAAAACTGCTGTAGCCCTGGTCAAGAAGCGGGTTGCGGATCTCGACGCGGTGCTGGCGCTCGCCACTGGAGCCGACGCATCGGCATCGCCCGCGCTCATCGGTTTGAAGAGGCTCGCAGCGCTGAGCGCCCCGACTCAGCAGCGTGTCGACGAGGTGGTGGCGGAGCTTCGGGCGGCTGCGGCCGATGCCGCGGATTCAGCTGATGAGGCACTGTCGGTGGTGGAGCAGCGCAACGATCTGCTCGATGCGGCCCTGCGACTGCACACCGAGACGGGCACTATCGAGTGCCCGGTCTGCGCGACGGGGACGCTCGACGATGCGTGGGCCGAGCACTCGCGGGCGCAGTTGGCCGAGCAGAGCCAGAAACTTGTCGCCTACAAGCACAGCCGCCGCCGACTCGACCAAGCGCAACGCGCCGCAGTCGAACTGGGGAACGAAATCGCCGACGCCTCCGCGGTGGAGGGCATCGACCTACCGTCCTTGTCCGAGTATCGAAAGTCCGTCGCCGTGGCGCGAGAGCAACCGTCGAGTTCTTCCGGTGTGGCGGATCACTTGGCTACGACGATCCCCGCGGTTATCGAGTCTGCTGAGGCGCTGCGCACCGAGGCCAAGGAAGCGGCGGCTCAGCGTGAGGACACGTGGGCACCGATTGCTGGATGTCTGGCCGCGTGGGCCACTCTCGAATCCGCGGCGCGAGAGGCGGATGAGGCCGTCAAGAACGTCGACGCGGCCAAGAAGTGGATTGCCTCGCACGCGAAGCAGTTGAGGGACCAGCGGCTCGCTCCGATTGCCGAGCAGGCGCGCGACATTTGGTCGGAGTTGCGGCAGGAAAGCAACGTCGACATCGGTGCTATCAACTTGGTCGGCCACAACACCAGTAGGCGAGTGGTGATGACCGGTTCGGTCGACGGCGTGGAGTCCGAGGCACTGTCGGTGATGAGTCAGGGCGAGCTGCATGCGTTGGCATTGGCGCTGTTCATACCGAGAGCGACTACGCCGAACAGTCCGTTTCGATTCATCGTGCTGGACGACCCGATCCAGGCGATGGATCCAGCCAAGATCGACGGCTTCATCAAGGTGCTGTCGACGCTCGCGGAGACCAGGCAGGTCATCGTGTTCTCCCACGATGATCGATTGGCCACTGCGATCAGGCAACTCGCAGTCGATGCGCGCCTCGTCGAAGTGATGCGCGAACCAGGCTCCAACATCAGTGTGTCCGAGACGCAGAATCAAGCGACCCGGTATTTCAACGATGTGCGGGCATTGGTGTTGGACGAGAATGTGCCTGACGACGTCAAGCGGCGGGTCGCACCAGGCTTGTTCCGACTGGCTCTGGAATCGGCTGCGCAGCAGGTGTTCTATGCAAAGCAACACCGGGCGGGGGAGTCTCGGATGGTGACCGAGGAGCGGTGGTCGGCGGTGCACAAGACTCGCAACAAGATTGCGCTCGCCGTGCACCAGGATTCTGAACGCGACCTATCGCAGTGGCTAGGCTTCCGCACCGAACGCTTCCCGACGCTCCATATTGCGAACGCCGGCACTCACAAAGGTGCAGATCGACCGATCACCTGGGAAGTGGTCAACGATCTGAAGAAGATGGTCGACGGGATCCTCGCCGAATGACTACGACCACGTCACCGGCAGTAGCGCTGAGAAATGCCGAACTGCTGCTCGACGGAAGTCATGGTGCTGCAGGCGGTTCGGCGCGTCTAGCCGCGTTCCTCGCCCGCCAGGCGTTGGAGGAGTTGGTGGTCGCGCGATGTGTGGCGCTGGGCGTGGATATCGAGCGACCGAGTATGCGATCGCGGCTTGTGATTCTGCGGTCGCTCGACATAGCCGAGAACGCCGACGCTGCAGCGATGGCATGGAACAGGTTGAGCAACGCGTGCCACCACCATGCGTATGAACTTGCACCCACAGTGGCTGAGGTGCGGCACCTATGTGGAGTGGTTGCTGTTCTGCTGGAGGGCATATGACGACAGAACCAATGAGCCCCGGGGTGGCAGCGTTCGTCGACCCTACCGACGACATGCTGCGAGATCAGTGGCTGTCGGTTCTCGCTCGCGAACAAGTCCCTGCGGGTACCAATCAGAAGAATTTCGTTCAGTGCGAAGTCGTGTTGTGCTTCTGTGCATCCTTGGTAATGGACTACAGCGAGTACGGCAGCGCATCGGCCTCCCGCGCGCCATTCCCGGTTCAGGATCTGGCCCGGGTATTCAAACGTCCACCCACGTCGATCATTGCAAAAATGGCGAATCTTTACGGGACTCGATCACATGGCGGCAAGCATGACCTGGAGGTGGCCGAGCGACTCCGAGATCTCGATCTACTGAGAGGTCTCTACTTGCGCATACTTGACGTTGCTCGAAGTCTGAGCGTCGACGAGGTCGAGCTGCCGGATTTCCTTCACCTAGAGGATGGTTTCGCTCTCCAACTCGAGGGTCAGGCTGAACTCGACGTCAGTGTCGTCGAGACGGAATTCGAGAGAAAACTGGAGCAGCACAAGCGAAAAGGAAGTAGGACGGCAGTCCTGACGACGCAGAAAATGTTCACGTTCGCTGTACGCGTCGGCCAGCATCGGTTCGCCCAGTCGGTGCTGGAGAATCATGAAAACTGTTGTGTGTTTTGTGGTTTGAGCGGAACTATTGCGGGACGGCGTCGGCCGAGAATGATGGTTGCGAGTCATATCAAGCCGTGGCGTGATAGCTCGGATGATGAGCGGCTCGACTTCCGGAATGGACTCACAGCGTGCCCCACGCACGATGTTGCGTTCGACACCGGGCTGATCACCGTTAATGAGGACCTCAGTGTGAGCTACGCGCCGGGAGTTGAGAGCGACGTGAGAGCAACCCCGGCTCTTCGGCATGCACTGGGCAAACCGCCGCTGGGAGAGCGGATCTTCCTAGGCCCAGACTCGGTCGCTCCGGAAATGTCTTATCTGACCTGGCATCGGGAAAGGATCTACGTCGCTGTTTAGAACAGACCGTCGGTCTCGGCAATGTCCCCCGTCCAATGATCTGTGGCGCTACAGCTTGCCGCAATTGTCGTAGCGAGGAAATCTGCGACCAGCCTTGGGCATCCGTGGCGGCGACTGATGTCGTTGGGGTCGAAAATCGTTCGTCCCGAGCTGGGGTCCTTGACTAGCTGACACCGATCCAGGACCCAGTCGACGAGCGTGAGCTGCCCGAGGCGGACGGTATGAGCGTGTTCGGGGATCGCCGAGAACTCGATGTAGTCGTTGAAGCGAATCGCTGATCGGTCAGATCTGGCGTACTTCATCTTGTTCGTCCGCCACAGTGTCCAGTCATCGGTTTGAGTGGGTGCCGAGATGGTCTCCACGAGAGATATTGGCTTACTCCTGTAGAATGTCCGTGGCCATGAAAAAGTACCCACTGGTGGCCAGGTCGAGGTGAATCACCCCAGGTTTGATGCCGCTTCCTTCTGAGTCAGGAAGGATGAGCACATGCCCAAGAAAATCGATCCGGAG